>JAKSLC010000035.1 GCA_024401415.1 Bacteroidales bacterium
AGCATATCGGAATACTATGCGGTTCATAGATGACGCCCAGAATGAACTCTTGATGAGGTACTGATCAAGAAGAGCAGGGTCTACATTATGCTTCAATGTTACATTGTAGCCGTACAAACCTCCTGAGCGGCTCCAGTTAGAAGACTCATCCATTATATAGTTGGCATTGAACATATATGGAAAGCCAGGCATGCCTACTGTAAGGAATAGACGAGGGTCAACGTTGTCTTTTGTTTCATCGTAATTTCTTTCATTGAATTTGTCAAGCAAAGGAAGACCCTGGTCGTCGGTACGGAATGCATTAACAAGGTTTTGTGAAGGCTTGTAGAAGTCGCATCCGCCATCTGTAACGTTAACAATGTTTGGGCAGATGAGGCCATAGCCAAGGTTCAATGTACCATACTTTGTTCCGTCGTTACGAGAGTATTGGATAGCCCAAAGAGATTCGCAGCCATTTTCGAACATCTCTTCTGGACGGAAATTGTTGTGGATATCATCCTCAAGAGCGTAACCACCTGCTGCGTAGATAGAAGGATTAGTATATTCAATAACCTTCTGCAAATCCTCCTTGTTTATTGAGGTTATCTCATGGTTGGAAGCATTATCCTGACGGTATGCCTTGTATAGATATACCTTAGCGAGGAAAGCGGCGCAAGCAGCCTTTGTAGGGCGACCTTTATCAGCTTGTACATCAGGTAACACTTCGTATGCCTTTTCAAGGTCTTCTGCAAGAAGTTTCCACCCCTCATCGTTTGTGTATTCTGTATTCTTAATCTCGCTGTACTGCTCGTATGTGAGATCTGCACTTATTACAAAAGGAATGTTTTTGAAGAGTCTCTTCAACTGGAAGTGAGCGTATGCACGAAGGAAGCGAAGTTCCGCAAGACGCTGCTCTTTCATCTTGAAGCTCTCGTCGCAGTTTTCTACTGCATGAATAGCGGCGTTAACTCGAGAAATCGAGTTGTAAAGGCGGACCCAAATATCGTTGAGGTTCCAGTTCGTAGCTAGGACACCTTGCTCTACCTCCAACTGGTGGAAGACATCACCATCGTTTGTTGTTGAGCCACCCTTATATGCATCATCAGAGCGGACATCGTAATTCCATAAAGAGAAAGAGGCATTGATGTCTTCTGCAGTAGCGAAGACAGCGTATGCTGCTGTTACCTGTTTGTCGGCGTATGCAGGAGTATTGACCTGTTCGTCGGACAAAGTACCTTGAGGTACCTGCTCATCAAGAAAATCTGAGCAAGATGCTGCCAATAGGCCAAGAGAAGCAGCAAGTATATATTTGTTTATTTTATTCATGATGTAGGTACTTTAGAATGTTACATTAATACCAAATGTTACGTTCAGAGGAATAGGGTATCCGAAAGTAGGAACTTCAGGATCATTTCCACTAAAGTTTTTGCTCTTGATAGTAAGTAGGTTTTGAGCAGAGACATACATGCGAAGTCGCTGCATGTAGAGTTTCTGCACCAAATCCTTTGAGAAATTATAGCCGAATTGAACGTTGCGTACCTTTAGGTATGAGCCATCCTCAACATAATAAGTCGACATACGAGTCTCGTTATTTGTGTCCATTGTCGTCAATGCAGGGATGTCAGAGTTCATGTTGTTTGGTGTCCATGCATCAAGTACGCGAATGCCTTTATTCAGATTTGGAACATTTACTCCTGCCCATAGGTCTGTCTGTTGCTTGTAATCTTTTGTGATTACGTCTACGTTTTGCACACCCTGCATGAACATCGTAAAGTCGAAGTTCTTGTACTGGAGATATACATTAACGCCGTATGTGAATGCTGGCGAAGGATCGTATATCCAGTCTTGGTCCTCAGAATCTATGTAACCATTGTTGTTCAAATCCTTGAAGCGCATACGACCTACTGCAGCTCCTTCTTGAGTAGCATGGTTGTCTACTTCATCTTGGTTCTTGAATATGCCGTCGAAGATATAACCTACCTGAGCACCCATTGCGTGACCAACAACACTCTTTACACCGTTGCCGCCGAAATCGCCTCTAGAAGCAAGTGTTTCAGGCAATTTTACAACTTCGTTATGGTTAGTGCCGATATTTGCATTGATGTCATATTTGAATTCTCCTGCATTGCCTCGGTAGCCAAGGTTGAGTTCTACACCACGGTTGAGCATCTCTCCAGCATTGATCCACATTGATGAACCCTCGCCCATGATACCAACACCAGGCATGTTTACAAGAATGTCTGTTGTTTTCTTGTTATACCAATCGAAACTACCGTAGACAGAGTTTTCCAGAAGTTCGAAATCAATACCGAAGTTTGTCTGTGTGGTTGTCTCCCACTTGATATTGTCATTGCCAATCTTGTCTCGCTTGAAACCGCTCTCAAGAATCTGGCCTCCATTGTTACCCTGGATATCATAACCTGTGTTGTATGAATCACCACCGAAGTTAAGACTACCTGTTGTAGTATAAAGCGTATATCGAGCATTGTTATCAATCTCTTGGTTACCTGTCTGTCCCCAAGAAGCGCGAATCTTGATATTGTCAATAGCAGATACGTTATCCTTCAACCAGCTCTCTTCGCTTATTCTCCAACCAAGAGATACTGATGGGAATGTACCATACTTGTTGTTCTTACCGAAGCGGCTAGAACCATCTCGACGAACAGTAACACTTGCGAGATACTTGTCTGCGAATGTGTAGTTTGCTTTTCCGAAGAAAGATACAAGAGAGAATCCAGAGCCGCCACCACGGGCAATGTCTGTTCCTTCTGTACCTGCACTTGGCCACATATAATCTGGGTTAAGAACTACGAAGTCCTGACGGTATCCTGAGAACCAAACGTCGTCTTGACGGTTGAGCTCCATACCAATCATGAAATCTGCACGATGCATGTCTTGCTCGAAGTTGTATGTGCTTATTGCATTCCACATCCACTTCATCCAGTGCTCTTGTTTAGCCTCGACACCATTCTCGTCACGCGATACGTTGCCACCTACGATTGGGTATGTGAAGAATCTCTGCTGCTTTTGGCTGTAGTCAATACCGAATGTAGTGCGGATATTGAATCCTTTGAAGAGCGCTAAATTCAAATGAGCGTCTCCAAAAGTACGCCAGTATGTGTATCGGTTATCCTTGTTACGGTTGAGTATTGAGAGAGGGTTCTCTCTGTCGGCATAACCGCCTGTAAGGTTTGCATACTCACCTTTAGTGTTGTATATAGGATAATTAGGGTTGAACTGTAATGCGTCCTGGAGGAATGCGCCAGGGGCAGAGAGTTCGTTTGTACGGTTCAATGTGAAGTTTTCTCCGATTGTAAGAATGTCACCAATAAGCTTGTATTCAGTGTTGATACGAGCAGAGAAACGTTCGAAATCAGATTTCTTAATAACGCCAAGGTTCTTGTAGTAGCCTAGAGAGAAGAATGATGTACCTTTCTCGTTGCCATTGCTTACGCTGAAGTTGTAGTTTTGAACTATACCTGTACGTGTCGACTCGTCAAACCAGTCAGTATTATCAGCCTTAACAGTGTTGTTGGCATCAAGATACTGGCTCATGGTTAAGTTGTCAAGTTGAGGAACTCCGTTCTTGTCGTATCCCCAGTTGAAATGATAGCCAAGATTGTTGTTGTTTGGATCCAGACCATCGTTTACACGAGCTTGCCAGAAAGCCTGACCCCATTGCTCTGCGTTTAGCACCTTCATGCGGTTTACATACATGGAGGCAGCAACACTGGCATCTATATCTACACTTACCTTGCCATCTTTACCTTTCTTGGTAGTGATGATAATTACACCATTGGCAGCGCGGCTACCGTAGATAGATGCAGATGCAGCATCCTTAAGTACTTGGATAGACTCGATATCTGAGCCATTGAGCTCGTGCATGCCACCCTTGGTAGGAACGCCATCAATAATGTACAATGGGTCATTGTTGTTTAATGTGCCATTACCACGAATACGTATTGTCGCTGCGCCAGATGGGTTACCATCGGCATTAATGTTCATGCCAGGAACACGTCCCTGGAGCGCTTTCATAGGGTTGTTTTCATTTTGCTTTTGCAAATCATCTACACTGACAACGCTGATTGCTCCCGTCAGGTCTGCTTTACGTTGTGTCGTGTAACCGGTAACGACGAACTCCTCCATGACATTGAAGTCATCTTCCATGATGACGTTCATCTGTTGAGAAGCAGGGAGAATGACAGTTTTCATACCTACATACGAGAACTGAATTTGCGAATTCTCAGCAACACTGATGCTGAAGTTTCCGTCCATATCGGTAACTGTGGCATTTTGGGTGTTTACCTCCAAAATAGTCACTCCGACGATTGGGTCACCATACGTTGCGTCGGTAACATTACCCTTTACCTGTATATTCTGGGCCATCGCAGAAAGAGAGAAGCAGAATATCAGGAATACGGAGAGAAAAATCTTTTCGATATTTTCCTTCATAATTGTACTTTTTTAATTTTTGAATTGGAGCTAGAAAATTTTCTGCTGCAAAATTAGTTTCGCCGTGTCAACAAAACTTAAATAATGTTACAACGACTCCCAAATTCGTTGCAATGAAACAAATTTGGGAGTGAATGTAACATGGTTTATATTTTCTGTACATCTGTAGGCGATTTGCCAAACATGTCCTTGAAACATTTCGTGAAGTAGGATGGTGATGAGAAGCCAACTCGGTAGGCTATTTCCGATATTGAGAGCGAAGAATCTGATAGTAGCTGGTAACCTCTACGTAGACGCTCCTCTCTGATAATCTCCATTGGCGACTTCCCTGTCAGTGCTTTGACTTTTCTGTATAGTTGTACTCGCGATAAGTACATCTCATTGCCAATGTCTTCTACTGATAGCTCTGAGTCCGCAATATGATCGTTTACTGATGCAATGAATTTCTTGAAAAATTCATTCTCATGACGAAATTGTTTCTCATTTCCGCTGATTATATCGTCTTCCGAAGAATCCAGGTCACCATTTTTTTGCGTCAGCGAAATCTCTATGATTTTATCGCGCTGCTCTTCTAGCTCATCTCGTTGTCGCTCAGCTACCTCTTTCTCTTCCATTAGTTGCTCATTGACTAATGATAGTTGCGTATTAATGGTCTCTAGTTGGAGCTGACTCTCCTCTAGCTGCTTGTTCTTTTCTTTGAGTATTCCGTTGAGCTTATGTTTGGCTTGATATCCTCTAATGTATAATCCTAGGAATACTGCTATAATAAGGAACATCAGCATGATTATGCCTATAACTGCTTGCTGACTCTTGATGTACTCCTGCATTGTTCCCGACTGGGAGTGCATCTTTCTAAGGTTGTTATATTGTCTAGCCAGTTCCTCATGTTGAAGGAGCAAGACTTTTGCATTCTCCTTGGTAACGAGGCTAGATTTCATCAGAATTTCTTTTGGTACACTTTTGTTATTGAGTATGTCCAGAGCCAGTTGGAGTAGTTCATCGCCCTGTGTCGGGTATATAGCGGAAGCATCAAGAATCGATTCGGCAACTTTTCTTATGCCACCATTTTCTGTAGGTAATGCATCTACGCCCAGATAAATTATGCTGCCATCGTTGTATCCATTCTCCAGCAAAACACGACGTGCCCCAACTGCCATACGGTCGTTACCTCCATAAACAGCGTCAATCTTTTGGTCATACTCCCTTAGAATTCTACGCATTGCCACCTCACCAGAAGCCTCTGTCCAGTCTCCGCTCTGATATGCTATTATCTGAATGTCGGGGTATTGTTTTATGGCGTTCATGAATCCATTATGGCGTTCCATTGCTGGAGAAGACCCTTTCAATCCACCTATCTCTACTACATTACCCTTTCCATGGAGTTTGCCAGCCAAGTATTGCCCCAACATCTCCCCAATCAGATAGTTGTCCGCACCCATGAATGTTGTGTATTGCTCGTTGTTCGTCTTACGGTCATATAGTATCACAGGAATATTCTTCGCATAGGCTTTGCTGATGGTTTCCGTCAGGTTGTCTTCTTGTATCGGTGACACTATTAGTAGGTCTATTCCCGAATTGACAAGTGATTCTATCTGCTGCTCTTGTAATTTCCTGTCATCATGTGCTGAGGTAAAGCGAAGTTCTACACCTTCGTTGAAGTATGTAGCCATAATCAGTTCATCTTGTAGCTTAGATCGCCAAGAGTCTTCAGAGCATTGGGAAACTCCAATGATATATTTTTTCTCATTGCTGTTACATGCACTGATAATGCAAAGCGCTGATAGCAATACCGTGATACCGGCAAGTTTTCTCCTGAAAAAAATGGTCTTTTGTGAAATAGTAGTCAATGATCTTCTATTTTCTCTACTAAATAATCGCATCTTCATAAAGGTATTATCTCATCTTACAAAGATACATATTTTATTTTAAGCTAAACGGCATTTGCTGTATAGTCATAGCGTCAAAAATAAAAAATTGCGATGAACAAGGGTGCTCTTCGAGTGTTCCAAGGGTGCATCCATAGTGTCATAGGATATTATAAGCTATGAATGTCTATAACGTTATTGCTTTATTCTCGTATACCGCACCAAAATATTATTCCTGTATGAAGAGATTTTTCTCCCTGCTGTTTTCCCTCGTTATATTGCTGCATCTTTGCTATGCCATCTCCATGGAGACAAGCGTGAATAAGGTGATGAATGAGGATTCTGTTTCTCGCGATATCAGATATCTTCTCAAGGGCTTTAATGAGCCTTCAAGTGCTCTTGATTCGTTGCGGTATATTGTAGATCAGGAGAAAGAATCGCCTTATTACCTCGTCCGTAAGGCTATGCTAGGTAGCGTTATGATGCGTTTGATTAATAATGCCGATGTAGAAAGAATCCAACAGCTGTTTGATGAATATACCCCTTACCTTAAACAGCTCGATGAACAATATTATTTTTATGAGGATTGGTATTATCTCGTCGAGTGTTATCTCTTCTCAGGTCATGTCATAGTAGCTGCAGACGAAGCTCGTCAGGTATATGTTCAGGCAGTTAATGAGGGGGATAAACTAGGATTGGCATTAAGTACTTATGTATTAGGTATGTTTTACCAAATGCAGAATCTTAACCTTTATGCATACAAGTACTATTCTCAGGCTCTCCCTATTTTCAAGGAGGCAAAGAATTGGGATTTCTACGACGTAGCCGGTATCAATACTATCGAAGTAATGAAGAATGAAAATATTTCTGACGGAATAGAGGATATCTTCATAACTCTCGATTCTTTGGCCGATGAAACTATAAAGCAGAAAATGCAGGCTCCTCTTAATGTCTATAATGTGTTGATTACTAAGGGTATCTGCTCTACATATATCTATGGTCATGATCAGAAAAAGTTGAAGTATTATAGAGATCAGACCAGAAACCTGTTCCAGGAGTACTCTGGTTATGTGGTAGATTCTATAGCTCTCCAGACTATCGAGAGGGCTTATGCAAGATTAACTGGCGATGTCAAGTCTGAACTCAAGTATACCTTAGCTATCTACCGTAATATGAATTTGCGCAAGGAGTTGGCTAATCTTGGTACAGAAACAAAGGCTTTGGCCGATTGTTATGAAAAACTGGGCGATAGAGCTAGCGCTTTTTATTACCTGAAACGATATATAGATCTTAATGACTCTCTTAATCTTGTCATAAAGCAGAGTTCTATTGATAATGTGGCTGCTGAGTATAATGTCGATCGCCTTACTGAACGAAATTCTCAGTTGGCCGAAGAGGTGGTACAGTCTAAAAAGGTCGTTATGTGGCTGTTGTTCGGCCTTATGGTACTTATACTTATTTCCCTGGCTTTGGTGGCTATTCACTATAGAAGTAAAACTAAGACTCTTCGTCAGGTCAATGATATGAAGACGGCTTTTATTCATGGTATTACTCACGAGGTGAACACTCCGCTTAATGCAGTCCTAGGTTTCTCAGAGGTAATCGCAGATATGGCTAATACCAATGAACAGAAGGATCTAGCAGCTTTGGTGAAGGTAAATAGTACAAAGTTGGTAAGGGTAGTAGATGATACTCTTTATCTGTCTGATTATGATGCTGGTACCATTATAGATATCAATCCTGTTATGGTGACGTTGTTGGATGTTCTGACAAAGGTAAAAAGTAGGGTAGAGCTGCTCTGTAATGATGTCTGTATAGATATCGTCGGCAATGAGAATCTAGAGGTTATGGCTCATGAATCGTCTTTGGAAACTTTGTTGTTTAATCTAATACACAATGCAGCAGTCCATGGGAAAGCACCTGTAAGAGTAGAGTATGGTGTGCTCGATTCTGGTAAGACTGTTATCAAGGTTTTTGACGCAGGAAAGAAAATCTCTAAAGAGGTTTTGGATCGTATGTATGAGCGTTTCTATAAGGGCAATCAGATGGCTGATGGTCTCGGCGTCGGATTGTCTATTGCTATGATTGCAGCTGAGCGTATCGGCGCTACGATAGAGTATAATGATAAGTATCATATCGAGGGTAAGGAGTTTATAGTTACTATATAGTAGATGGCACAGAGTATTTTTGATAGAACAGCTTTGCTTCTTGGCGATGAAGCTATGTATCGTATGGCAAATGCTAGGGTATTGTTGTTTGGTGTAGGTGGCGTCGGTAGTTGGTGCGCAGAAGCACTCGTACGTTCCGGTATATCTAATCTAACAATAGTCGATATGGACGATGTCTCGATAACAAATATCAATCGTCAGCTCCTCGCCACCACTGCAAGTGTAGGTCGCGTAAAGGTCGAGGTAATGAAGGAACGCCTTTTGCTAATCAATCCCGATGCCAATATAACGGCTATACATAATGTCTATAATGAGGAAACCGCCTCAATGTTCAATCTGTCAGAGTACGATTATGTCATAGATGCCATAGATAGCCTGAAGGATAAGGCTCTGCTGATTCTCAACGCGACTAAGGAGAAGGGTATCAAGTTCTTCTCTTCTATGGGGGCTGCTCTAAAGATGGATCCGACTCAGATAAGCGTAGCTGAGTTCTGGGATGCTAAAGGATGTCCCTTAGCTAGAGCTCTTAGAAAGAAGTTTAAGCAAAGCAAAACTTATCCTGCTCGCGATTTTAAGTGTGTCTATAGCCCCGAATTGCTTGATAATGCTTCTGTCTCTGATGAGGTGTGCGATTATAAGGCTCAGATCAATGGCTCTATGGCCCATATTACTGGTACGTTCGGCTTTACATTGGCTGGCTTGGTTCTTCAGGATATCTACAAAAAGGCTACTTCTTCAACCAAGGGCGAATAACCGGCCATCCAAAGGCTAGTGTCGATAGCCCACTTGCAGCAAGAATAATTAATGAGTTTATCGTATTGCTTTCCATGTACATGAATAGTAATACAGGTAAAGTTGCTCCTAATAGTAGTTGGATACCGCAGGGTACTATTATTTGTCGGATATAGTCTCTGAGCCTGAATCCTGTCAGATTGCGTAAGAATGTTATTCGTGCTATCTGTGCTGCTGCAGTTCCTCCACATATGCACCACATGGCAGTTTCTACCGGGTAGCCTAGCTCGTATAGTACCC
Organism: Bacteroidales bacterium; assembly: GCA_024401415.1. Lineage (GTDB taxonomy): Bacteria > Bacteroidota > Bacteroidia > Bacteroidales > Marinilabiliaceae > W3P20-009. The sequence goes on from JAKSLC010000035.1 coordinate 9,497, forward strand.
ATGCGATGGGTACACTGATAATTATGATGCCACTGCAGGTCAGATTGTATTTGGCTACATGTCCTGTTGCTTGAATTGCTGCCGACGCCGAGAAGGAAAAGGCGTCTATCATACAGGTTATTAGCATAATGCGTGTGTATAGAACCGACTCAGTGGTGTATTCTCCTTTGAGCCATAGTCTCATCACAAAGTCTGCCTCAAGAAAGAGTGGTAAGCAGAGTACGGTAAGTAGTGTCCATGTAAGTCTGCTCGCCATACATACTAGTTGATGAGATTCGCTTACGTTCCCTCCCGCCCATTGTTTTATTATCTGCGGGTTGGATGCCGTAGCAAAGTTTTGTGTAAAACTATTTACAGAGTTGCATATTTTTTGTGAGATAACAACTGGTGCCGTAGCCAGACTGCCAAAGTATTTCTGTACTAGTACCACTACTCCGTTTGTGCGTAGCGTAGCACCAAGTGATGCAGTAAGTGTCCAAATCGTATATTTCGACATCTGTTTTAGCAGGTTGTAGTCAACTTCTCCTCTTATTTGAAACTCTTTGAATCGTCTGCAAGAAAATATCAATGTCCCAAATACAGCAAAGTTTACCAAGAGTCCTAATGCTGCATAGAGTATCAGCCTGTCCATCTCTGCTTGTTGTATAGCTAGTGCTATGAATAGGTTGCCAAATGCGTCTATTAGCCCTACTAGGGCATATATCCCCATTCGCTCATTGGCTATGTTTAACGCAAATAGTGGGATTTGTCGCGTAGATATTACCGTTCGGAATATTACTATCCCTAAGACTATCTGACAAGCAAATAGTCTGTCGAAGGGTATCTCTAACCAGTAGTTGACCATGTATAATCCTACTACAGTGCCTATGACTATTACGCCTAGCGCCATGTAGAGGTGTATTTTCCATGATGTGCGGAATACTAGTTCGGCAGAGTAGTTGTCTGCAAGGTCAGCCATGTCTGTATTCCTCTTTTTGCCCATGGCGTATGATAGAAATCTTGATGTGGCATTGGATAGACTGCCTGTCATAAAGGTGAACATCAGTACAACTCCTCCTACAGCCCCAAAGAGACCATAGTCCGATTGCCCTAATGCTGATATCACTATACGTGTGGTGTATAGCGATACTAACAATACCACAAGTTGTCTCGTGTACAGAAATATGGTGTTCTTTATTATCAGATTCATCCCTATTGCTGGTTTTGTTCTGTTTGTATGTCGTAGTCCGACTCAGGGTCGTATATTTCTGCTTGTCTTGACATCTCTTCTGCTCGTGCTCTGGCTTCCATCTCTGCTTGTGCCTCGGCAGCAGCTTTCTCAACTGCTATCTCTTCTTTTGTCTTAAGCTGATCTGGTAGTGGTAGGCGCGACATCTTGTATGAGTGCCTTAGTATGTCCAGTCGTACTGCTAATGATTTCTCGTCATTCTCTGCCTGTATTTGTGACGTAGCATATTTCTTCAGTTTCGCTTTGGTGATGTCGTAATCTAGTTTGTCTGGGGTTCCGAATATGTCAACACCTGCTTTGAATGGTAATGGCGACTTGAGTATCGATACATGGTATTTCATGTTCATATTCAAATCCTGATTTCCTCCTACACAAGCTCGGTATCTGTCCATGGATATCACAAATGGCGGTATCTCTATCTTGCCTGAGTCTACTAGTATGTTCATCGCCAATGTGTCTATGACGTTCTTTTTCTTGTTCTTGAACATCAATATCTTGGATATATGGGCAAATGTTTCACTGTCAAGTAGTGTCAGTTTTTGCGCTCCAATGTGAGCGGCTATCCTTGCGGTGTTAAGGTCAGGGGTCAATGTGCTGTCAATTGTCACCTGCGCTCCTATATAGCAGTCAACTAATCCTCGAAGCGGCTGTAGCATTGGCATCACAGAGTCTAGTCTGCTGGCTTTTATTACGTCTCCTATATCTGCTCTCTCCCATCGCATAAACCAGTCTACTTGCGCGTTCCTCCTTTTGCGGCTCGGTCTGTAGCTGAATGTGGTGACGGCTTTGCCGGTTCCCATCTCAAACATAAAGCCTGTCACATGTAGCGTTTTGTTGGCTATTTGTGCCGTCCCTTTTACATTGCGTAGGTCAAGTGTGCTCCATTTTATGCCTTTGGCTTCTGTACGTAGTGTGAAGTGAATTCTCTTAGATATGTATAGAAGCTGGTTGGCAAGTGAATCTATTTTTGCAGAGTCTATCTGCGCAATGTTGATATCATTGTTGCTGATGTCTAGGTTGTGAACATCAATGGAGTTGGTAGCTACTCTTTCAGATTTGTCTTCTATTATGGCAGATAATATCTCGTTTACGTTTATGGTGTCTGCTTTAATGTTTATAGATGCCTCGAATGGCTGTTTCTCTTTTATCGATTTGTATAGGTTGTGCATCTCTCCATTTACGGAGAGTTTCGATTTTCCTGTTTGTAGTGTTATGTTTTTGAAGTCAAATGTCGTATTGTGTTGATATATCTTGATGTTCGATGCAGAAATAGGAAGTGCGTACGCTGGTGTCTTCGCTCTCAACTCTGCTATCTCCGCTTTGCCGTTTGATACCCAAGATGTGTCTCCATTGCGTTCAAATGCCATCTCAGCAAGAAGGTCGCGTGATATGCCACGGGTGCCTAAAATGCCTGCAAGAATTGTGTCCGCCGCAATTCTACCTTGTAGATATGGCGTGTACTTGTCGTTTTTCGATGGCTTTTGTAGCGCATTCAAATGTACATTTTTGCCTGCTAATGACACGGTGTCTAGTCGCACTATGAAGCGAGACATCCTGGCATCTCCTTTCGCTGTGGATACTGCTAGTGTGTCTTTACGTGAGGAATATGTACGCGATTGCGAATTTAGGTCTGATACGAAGATGTGTATCCTCGGGTGGTCTAGTTTGAATCTCTTGATGTCGCTAATGGTTACTAATGTGTCTTTCCCTTGGAAACTTACATTTAGATCTGTCTGTAGATGAAATGTATCTGGCTTTGCAATGTGCTCTATCGGGTTAAGCTCACTGGCTCCAGCTACAATCGTACTGTCTGTTATCAGTATCGTGTCTCCAGGTATGGCTATGCGTATGTCTATGTCGTCGGATTTTACTTTGCCCGACATCATGATGTTGCCATATCTGTGTTTCTTGATATCTTCATACATGAATGAAGATCCGAGCGACGCATCTAGCTCTCCTTTCATCTTTATTCCATTAACTGGGAATATGTTGCTGAGCGACTCTAAGTCGATGTGTCCTTTAACTTGCGCCTTAAATGTCGGATTGGAAAACATGCGCTTAAGTTGTGCCTTGGCTGTCAGTTCACTTTTGCCACCTAAAAAGTGAAGTATGCTCATGTCTAGGTACGATGAGTCTGGATGTATGTCGTTTATAGCCATGCTCATCTGTATGGATAGGTCGTCTATTTTCTCTTTCATCCCTACATATTGGGCTTTGACGCCATCAACAGTAAGGTCTGTATAGAATTTAGGGTAGTTGTTGGCAGTGTATATGCCTTTTATTTCACCGTCAAATTTTACGCTTCCTGTCTCTATGTTAACCGGAACATCTATATATTGTTTCGGTATAAGGTCGAATAGCGTTGTTACTTCTGGTGATGATAATGTGTAGTGTAAATTGAAGTCTAATGGTGGAATGGTGTATGCTGAGTCTTCTATTATAGTCACATCTCCGTCTACATTCATAGATATTTCTCCTAGCTTGGTGCGGAAGTCTGTAAGGGTGTATTTGTCAAAGTTCTCACAGTCTATGTGACCTGCCATCTTTATAGGTACACGGTTGAAAAATCGAGTGCCATCGTATTTTAATGATGTCTTACGGTCTGAAAAGTCTACATCAGCTGAAAGGGTCTTGAGTGATAGTTCTCCATCGAGTGTCATATCTATGCCGTCTGCCCTGAATGATTTGTTGTTCGGAACGTCTATATACGCAATTTTGCCGTTCCGCACACTTATATGTTTCATGTTCAGGTACTCTTCAATGGATACGCCTGAAGTGTCTCCGGCTTCTTCTGTCGCCGCTGTATCGGCTTTCATTATGTCGTAGTTCTTTCTTCCTGATGCATCGGTAACTATTCGTACCACAGGTCTCTCTAGTGAGAGAAATCCTATCTGTATATCTCCCTTTAGTAGCTTCGCAATGTTCAGTCCCGCTTTTAGCTCGTTTACTCTTAGCAGAGTGTCCCTTCGTGTGTTCGCTGTGTCTGTTGGTAGCGTGTGAAATGCTCTGCTTACTATCTCTATTTCGTTGGCTTTTATTCTGATGTGTGGAAATGATGAAAAGAATGTCGCCTCTACTGAACCTACGTGTACATCTGCATCAAGATATTCGTCTGCATACTTTTTTACTAGTGGCGTAAGCTGACGTGGACCTAGAAATAGGTTTATTAGTATGCCTATTATTAGCGTAATCAGGGTAATCGTAGATGTAGTATATGCCGTGACTCTAGCCCATTTGTGGGATGTCCAAAATGCCTTGAGGGAACTTATTGACATGTGTTGAAAAGATGTTAAGAAATCCATGGGCAAAGATATGCATTAGTGGGGTATTATCAATTAACTTTGTCTTCAAATAGAGAACAAAATGGCAAAAACAACTTCACGACGTACCAAAGAGGACGAAAATAGCGTTAATGGTTACTCGCATATAATGGAATTGGGAGGTAAGATGCCTCCTCAGGCTGTTCAGTTCGAAGAATCCGTTCTCGGCGCTCTAATGATCGAACATGACGCTTTCCAGAATGTCGTGGAGATTCTCCAACCTCAACATTTTTATGTAGATGCTCATAGACGTATCTATGAGGCTATGATGCGCCTTAATACCAGAAATTCAGCTATCGACATGCTCCTCGTCGCTGAAGAGTTGAAGAGACTCGATGAACTCGAGACTATAGGAGGCATCTCTACCTTGGTAAAGCTTACTCGCGAAGCTCCTAATGCTATCAATATCGAACTTCATGCTCGTGTCATATTCCAGAAGTATGTACAACGCGCCTTGATTCACCTCGGAGCTAAAATGCAGGAGGGCGGTTTTGATGATAGTAAGGATGTCGAGGATGTGCTCGAACAGTCCGAACAGGATTTGTTCGATTTGTCTCAGGGTAGTATGAAGAAGGAGGTAGTGCAGATCTCTCCTGTTATCGCAGAGGCTATCGAACAGATGAAGCAGGCTGCAACACGTAAGGATGGTCTGTCTGGTATCCCTTCCGGCTTCCCTGGTATAGATAAGATTACTTCTGGTTGGCAGCCTTCTACTATGGTGGTCATCGCTGCTCGTCCTGCCATGGGTAAGACTGCTTTCGTGCTGTCTATGGCTCGTCGAATGGCAATGGACTATAATGTGCCGGTAGCAATTTTCTCTCTTGAGATGTCAAATACCGAGCTCGTAAAGCGTATGCTTGTCGCTGAGACGGAAATCCCTATGGAGAAAATCAAGAATGGACGTCTTACAACTGAGGAATGGGAACATTTTAATCAGTGTATGCCTCGTATTCAAGGCGCTCCTATTTATATAGATGATACCCCAGGCCTTTCTGTATTCGACCTGCGTAGTAAGGCTCGTATCTTGCATAAGAAGAATGGTATCAAGTGTATCATTATCGATTATCTTCAGCTTATGACTGCTGCAGGTATGAGACCTGGTAGCCGTCAGGAGGAGGTGTCCATGATATCTCGTTCTCTTAAGGGCTTGGCTAAGGAGTTGGATATCCCTATTATAGCTCTTTCTCAGCTTAACCGTAATGTCGAGCAGCGCGGTGAAAAGGGTGCTGCAGATGGTAAGCGCCCTCAGTTGTCCGATCTTCGTGAATCTGGTGCCATAGAACAGGATGCCGATATGGTTTGTTTTATCCATAGACCTGAATATTATGGTATTAAGACCGATTCCGAAGGAAAAAGCCTCGAGGGTAAGGGGCAGTTTATCATTGCTAAACACCGTAGTGGAGCTATAGACGATATATTGATGAATTTCCGCGCAAATCTCGTTCGTTTCGATGACGCTTCTAATGAGGCAGATCCTATTAGCCGACCTGTAGAAATGACTCCCCAGACTTTTGTTTATGAGTCTAAGATGAATCAGGCTCCCCTTACAGGGCCTGATGGCGGTGCTGCCGGTGCTGCCGCTTCTGACGGACTTAATGGTGGAGAAGTCCCTGTTTTCTCTACAGGTGATAATGGCGGAGACGTGCCTTTTTAATCCTTGTTAGGCTCTATCCAAGTATTCCATACTGCACGCATCTTCCCATAGTTGTTGTCTACTATAACGACTGTTTTTCCAAGAAAATGGGCAAGTAGTCCGGCATGTAGTCTCGTGGTGTATATTTTGTCAAATTTTGCGATGAAAGAGAGTGCTGCCTTAGTGTAGAAAGGATGTAGTATATGGTTATAAGCCCAGTCCATATATGTACAGTAGAATCTTTTTGGTAGTAGGTGCCTTATCGGACCTCCTGTTAAGTATACCAGGTGTCTTATAAGTGGCAATCTTTCGTATGTCGGCCAATCTCTAATCTGCACGTTTTGTGGAACCATCGAGTCAGCCTCAATGGCAAGTTCATGGTCCATGCGTCTTATGTATACCTCTTTGCCTGTCTTCTCCGTATTGGTGTATCTCTCTGGAATTTCCATCGCAAAGGCCATGTCTGGTACTAGCATGAGTCTGTTGGACTTGAAGTGCTCTTTGGCAAATTCGTAGCTCTTTTGGTCGCGTAGCATTATTATGTTGCGCTCTTTTTCTTTGGTAAATAGATCCACATCTCTCTTTAATGTCTCTTCGTCAGAGTATCTCATAGTCTGAGGAAGGTGAATAAATGTGCTGTGTGGATATTTTGCCATCATTGTACGACGCAATTCCTGATGCCGTGGCCATACGTCACCAAAGTTGCCTCCGCCGCATATCAGTATCAGGTCACCGTCTTTTATCTTGTTTTCTTGCCAATACTCCACAGATGAGGTGTATAGGCATTTGTGCGGTATTCTTTTGAGAGCGCATAGTGTCCCTTCCCATATCAGATGATCGCCAAGGTTGGCATGGTATGGACAGTCCATCAATACGTAGTCGCTTTTGATTACGCTCGACAGTGCATTGTGTATCAGTTCTCTCATTGGGGGGTTAGCTGATGAGGATTTTTCTTATAAGTGGCGCTACTACTCTGGCTGTTTTGGGAGGTAGAATAAACCATCTTCTGAATGCACGTGGTAGTTTCAGATGAGCACCGTTTGCAAGTCTCTTTATATCTGCTTTTATCTCTTTGTGGAAGTCGTAGCTCACCGCTAGTGCCCGCTCATAAACATCAGCTAGCTGGAAGAATATCTTTTCTTTTTGGATGCTACTGTATTCTGGTGTAAGATGAGCTAGCTCCCATTGCGCTATCGCAATGCGATGTTTGCATGAGCGCCTCTCTTGTCCGCTTCGTGTGATGCTTCCTTCTGTCTGGTAATGAACGTATGTTCTCTCAGTGGTCGACGCTAGGCAGTTTATATATTTCATTATGTCAAACATCCATAGCTCATCTTCATGAATGAGTCCTTCGCAGAATGAGATGTTGTTATCCCTGAGAAATTTTGTGCTTATTAATTTGTTCCAGGCGTTTACGGGGAGCCAGTCGTGAATATGTGTCACATCAAAGTAATATTCGTTGGCTGTCTCGTTGGATTCTATGTATAGAGGTAGATTCTTTTTGAGTGTAATATCTCTCCAATGGTCCGCATTGATATTAGGCAATGTTAATGTGTTGCCGCATATCATCTCTGCCTGTGGGTAGCGTGCTGCTGTCATCAGCAAGGTGTGTATACAGTCTGCTTTTATCTCATCGTCAGAATCCAGATAGTATATCCAGTCTGATGATGTCGACGCAAATCGTGTGCCAGTGTTTCTTGCAGCTGATAATCCTTTGTTTGTCTTATGCCGTACTATATGAAAGCGTATGTCTCCCGTATAATTGCTTACAAAGTCCATTGCCAGTTGCATGGAGTTGTCCGTGCTGCAATCGTCAACGATAATGCACTCAATATCCCTGACAGATTCTTGCTTGACCACACTCCGCAGACAGCGCAGAATATATTGCTCAACGTTGTATACTGGTATGACTATAGAGACCATTAATTGCCGCGTTTTGCTTTGTATCCTTTGTTGGTAAGGAGCGTTACCACTTTATCTCTAACGTCTCCTTGTACTAGTATCTCGCCATCTTTTGCAGAGCCTCCAGCTCCACATTGTTGCTTGAGCCATTTGCCTAGTGATTGCAAGTCCGTTTCTGTCCCCACAAATCCACTCACTAGGGTTACACTCTTGCCTGCACGCTGACGTTTGTCAAGTGTCACAATGAGCTTTTGCTGAGATGGTTCTAATGTCTCAACTTCTTGCTCTTCTTCATATTCATATTGAAAATCGGGGTTTGTAGAATATACAACCCCGATAGCGTTTTTCTTGCTCATAATTCAATGATGTTGTTGCGAATACCAAATTTTATCATATCCACAGTGGTCTTGAGGTTGAGCCTCTGCATGATGTGGTTCTTGTGGGTCTCTACCGTACGTATGCTTAGGTAAAGCTGATCCGCAATCTCTTTGTTTGTCTTGTTTTGTCCCCAAAGTTTGAGTATCTCTATCTGTCGGGGAGAAAGCATGTCTACAGAAGGTGTTTGTGGTGCAGGCATAGCATCACTTACATAGCCGGCTATCAGCATGTTGGCAACATCCGGACTCCAATATTCATAGCCGCCTCGCACTGTCAGTAGCGCTCTTTGTAGTTCCTGAAAATCTGCGTCAGCACTCAAAAAGCCTTTTACTCCACATTTTATCGCACGAACTACTGCTCGCTGAGATACATGGTTGCTTATTACTACTGCTCGTAAGCGCTCAAATCTGTCCAATGCTGCTTTCGCAAGGTCTATGTCTTGCGAGTCTGCACTATGTATGTTGAGAAGCAGCACGTTAATGCCTTGGGTTCGTATGGCTTCTATCAGCATTAAAGGGTCTCGCTCTACTACTACAGCATCTATGCTGTCTAGCGTAGATATCGATAGAGCAAGACTCTGTGCTACTACTTTATGACTGTCTATTACACCTACTAACATCTTTGTCTATTAGAAGTTTTCTAATACGTGTTTAACGAGTTGCTTCATGCCTGGCTTGTAGTCTTTTGACGCCGTGCCGGCCTGTCTGTTCGCTATAATTATGCAGATGGTTGCAGCTTTGTGCCCTAATAGTTTCGAGAGCGCATATATTGCCGAACATTCCATCTCGTAGTTTGTAATCTTCTTGCCTTCATACTCAAACAGTGGAAGTCTGTCATTGATGTCAGGTACAGCAAGAGGAAGTCTTACAACTCGCCCTTGTGGACCATAAAAACCAGGTGCCGATATAGTCGTGCCAAGTCTCACATTGTCGTTGTTCTTGAATCGGCTGAGTACGTCCGAATCTGCATTGATTATGTATGGCGCACCCATCTGTGGGTTCCAGTTCATATACTTGTAGAAGGCAGCCTCCATGCCTTTGTCTACTACTTCGTCTCTGCCAGCGTAGAAGTTCAATACAGGGTCAAAGCCTATGGCTGTCTCAGATAGCAACCACGAATCTACGTCAAGGTCTTTCTGTAGCGAGCCTGATGTGCCGATTCTAACTATATTAAGACTTGTCTTCTTCTCCTTTACCTTGCGGGTCTCAAAGTCCACGTTCACTAAAGCATCAAGCTCCGTGAGGACTATGTCAATATTGTCAGTGCCGATACCAGTAGATACACAAGTAATCTCTTTGCCCTTATATGTGCCGGTAGCAGCACGGAATTCACGGTTCTCCGCGGTGTATGTCACTTCATCAAACATCGCACTTACCATATCCACGCGACCAGGGTCTCCCACCAAAATAATATTCTTAGCAAGCTTGCCTGGGTGTATATGAAGATGAAACACACTGCCATCCGCATTAATAATCAATTCACTAGCTGGGATTATGTCGTTTGTAACCATGGTATTCTGTTTTTTTGACTGTTAGAACCGCAAATATATAAAAACAAATACGAAAAACACGTATATCTAGCCAAGTTTTTACCATTTACTACACGGCAATTTCATTTAAAACGCGAAGTAAATAGTTTTATAAAACAGAATTGCTTCGTATATTCGCATCCGAGCGCAATCCTAAAATCTTCCAGTACTTGCGACCATACTTTCCCCAGTAATACCAACGTCTATCTCCCTCCAAACACATACGCACGTCATACGCACGTCATACGCACATCATACGCACGTCATACGCACGTCATACGCACAACCTTATATTCCGTACCCACCACCTACAACAATTATCATAGTTACTAATCAACGATTACATCTTCCTTTGATATACATACCAACTCACTGACATCAATCGTATATCCACTTACTGAAGCTGTCATTGCCGCTATAAAAAAATGCGATGAACAAGGGTGCTCCCCGAGTGCTCGCCGAGTGCAGCCCGAGTATAGCCCGAGCCTCCGAAGACCGCTGTTTTCGTCATGATTACGATTTCGCTACCTTTACACATGCTGTCTCTGCGGGTAATTCAATATTCCGGAATTCTCACAAAAACACACAACGTATTGTTTGTAACAATTTTTTAGTGTATTTTTGTAGAATAAACAATCTAATCAAATCAAACAAATAATATGAGCAAACAGATTTCTCTTGGTATAGATATAGGCGGTACTAATACCGCAATCGGTACAGTAGCAAAAGATGGCACTGTAATCAATAAGACTAGCATCCCAACTCCTAAGGATGGCAACGTTGAGGCATATGTAGCTTCTATCAAGGCTACTATTTATGAGCTGGTTTCCGCCCTCAAGGCTCTGGAACCCGACGCCGAAGTCCTCGGTATCGGTATCGGTGCACCTAATGCCAACTACCATAAGGGTACTATCGAGCACGCTCCAAACCTCGCTTTCAAGGGCGTAGTTCCTTTGGTGGCAAAACTCAAGGAGGCTATGCCAGAGATGAAATATATTTCCTTGACAAACGATGCTAACGCAGCAGCTCTCGGTGAGATGATCTACGGCGGCGGCCGCGGCATGAAGGATTTCGTTATGTACACTCTCGGTACTGGTGTAGGTTCTGGTATCATCTGTAATGGCGACCTCCTCTATGGTCACGATGGCTTCGCAGGTGAGTGCGGTCACACAATGCTCGTTCCTGGCGGTCGTATGTGTGGTTGCGGCGTTCAGGGCCACCTCGAGGCATACTGCTCTGCAGGCGGTATCAAGCGTACAGCTTTTGAGCTCCTCGCTCATTACAACGCTACGGACTCTCTCCTCGCAGATAAGTCATACAACGAACTCGAGGCTAAGGACGTATCTATCGCTGCTTCAAAGGGCGACAAGATCGCTCTCGAGACATTTAAGCTCACTGGCGATTATCTCGCTCGCGGTATCGTAGATTCTATCCATCATACAGCTCCAGAGGCTGTATTCCTCTTCGGTGGACCAACTGCTGCAGGCGATCTTTTGATGGATCCTCTCAAGGAGGCTCTCACTAAGTATCTCCTCCCTACATTCAAGAACGCAGATGGTACCCCAAAGGCTAAGATTCTTATCTCTCAGCTTAAGGCTGGCGATGCAGCTATCGTAGGCGCTTCTGCTCTCGTATGGAAGGAACTTGAGAAGTAAAAGACAAACAACATAGATCAATAAAGTTATTATGGAGTTAATAGATCAGGTTAGAGCCACCGCTAAGCAGTGGATCGAAGGCCCAGTCTACGATGAGAAGACTAAGGCCGAGGTTAAGGCTCTTTTGGACAATCAGGACACTACAGCTTTGATAGACGCTTTCTATCAGACTCTCGAATTCGGTACTGGCGGTCTCCGCGGTATCATGGGCGCTGGTACTAACCGTATGAATATATACACTGTCGGCGCAGCTACTCAGGGCCTCGCTAACTATCTTAAGTTGAATTTCAAGGATCGTAAGGAGATTTCTGTAGTAGTAGGCCACGATTGCCGTAACAATTCACGTCTCTTCGCTGAGACTGTAGCTGATATCTTCTCGGCTAATGGTATTAAGGTATATCTCTTCGAGGATATGCGACCTACTCCAGAGGTGTCTTTCGCTATTCGTCACCTTAAGTGCCAGGCAGGTGTTAATATCACTGCTTCTCACAACCCTCGCGAGTATAATGGCTATAAGGCTTATTGGGAGGATGGCGCTCAGGTATTGGCTCCTCACGATAAGGGTATCATCAACGAGGTAAATAAGGTTTCTCACGCCGACATCCAGTTCAAGGGTAATAAGTCCCTCATCACTATCATCGGTGAGGAGGTTGATAAGGTTTATCTCGACGAGATTCAGACAATCTCTATCGACCCTGCTGTTATCGCTCGTCAGAAGGACCTCAATATCGTTTATACTCCTATCCACGGTACAGGTATGACAATGATTCCTCGCTCTCTCAAGCAGTGGGGCTTCACTAATGTCAACTGTGTTAAGGAGCAGATGGTAAAGAGCGGCGATTTCCCTACAGTAGTGTCTCCAAACCCTGAGAATGCCGAGGCTCTTACTCTCGCTATCAAGTTGGC
>JAKSLC010000036.1 GCA_024401415.1 Bacteroidales bacterium
CTTTTGCGTCTACTTTCTCTTGAACTGTCTGCGCAGAGGCAGTAACGCTGATGCCGAAAATGGCCAATATTGCTAACTTTAATACCTTCATAGAATTGTTTATTTTGTTATCAAAGTATTATACTTAATACTGGCCAATTAGGTTACTCGTTAACTATCTCTTCTGCTATCCATCTTGCACCTCCCAGTTTGTCAACGACAAAAAGAAGGTAACGGATATCAAGTGTTATATTTCGGCAGATGGAAGGGTCGTAGTAAAGGTCGCTCATTACACCATCCCATGCTCTGTCGAAGTTGAGACCTACAAGTTCGCCTTCGGCATTCATGACAGGGCTGCCAGAGTTGCCTCCTGTAGTATGGCAAGTTGCAACAAAGCATGTATGTAGTCTGCCATCTGAAGGGTCTGCGTAGGTGCCGAAGTCGTTGTTTTCACACATAGTACGTAGTGTGTCTGGTGCTACATAGTCGTACGCCCCGGCATCTACTTTTTGTATAAGGCCGTCTAGGGTTGTGTAATATCTGTAGACTACAGCATCAGCTCCTTCATAACCTAATACTTTACCATAAGAGACACGTTGTGTGAAGTTGGCATTAGACATACGTGGTTTCTCCTCCGTTGCTGTTGCCTTGATTGTTGCACGAGCGATATCGTTCGACATAGATACTATCTCTGCGCTTGAATATTTAGGCGCGTAGTAGGTATGCAATGTAGATGTGCATAGATGGTATAGTTCGCTATAATATTTAAATGCGATGTCTTTGCGGAGTTTGTCGTATTTGCCGCTTCGTATCATTGCCAGTGTCTTTGTTGAGTCGGAGAAGATTGTTGATTTGAACATCTTGTCCATGGCTGCCTCTATATCTTTGTCTGTGCGGCACCACTCTGGAAGCAGGTCGCTAGGAATATATTTGTGTGTTACCTTGAGTACCTCCTTAGACATATCTTTATCTACGTCTTTGTTGTGGTCAGGGTAGAATGAGTTGACCAGGTACTCTATTATTCTATTCTGTGCATTTTCAACATTCGGTTTAAGTGAGTTGATAGCTGATGCAACTCGGAATAATTCTATACCGCCGCCTCTTACAGCCTCGTTGAGTACTCCGTAAGCTGCCTGGTATTTTGCATAGCTGCGATCAGAACGGTCTGCGTAGAACGTATTGAGGTTGTTTAGTGTATTTCTGTTTTTATCTGATAGCTGCAACGCGTTTTCTCTGGCGGCTTTTATCTCTACAGCATGTGTTCGCTGTACTCCTCTGATCTCTCCTTGCCACTTTTTCCATGCGTTAGAGACGTTGGCATTCTTCGCCGCATATTGGATATTGATGCGCTCATCAGTCTTTTGCCAACGGTTCATAACATCAAGTTTTGCTGTACGAAGCTCTATTTTCGGAGGTAGTATCTCTTGAGTATACATCTCAACGTATGAAGATGTATTGTATATATCTGTAGATCCTGGATAACCCATTACCATCACAAAGTCGTTTTCTTTTACACCCTTAGTGGATACCTTGAGGTGTCTGTTTGGTCGGTATGGAACATTCTCTGTTGAGAATTCGGCAGGCTCGTTATCTTTTGAAGCGTATACTCGGAAGATAGAGAAGTCGCATGTATGGCGAGGCCAAGCCCAGTTATCAGTATCCCCGCCAAATTTTCCTAAGCATGAGGGTGGTGTGCCTACTAGACGAACGTCTTTGTATTCTTTATATACGTATGCCAGATATTGCTCACCTCCTTGGAAAGGGTCAATGCTTACAGATGTATATGCCGATTCCTTCTTTATTTTACTGGCTAGTGCATTGCGGTTTTTGGTTATTTGCTCATTTTTCTCATCAGCAGACATCGTTTCTGTGCAGCCTTTAAATATCTCGGCTGTTACGTCTTCGATGCGAATCAACTGCTGTACACTTAATCCATAGCATGGTAGCTCTTCGTTCTTGTTGGTTGCCCAAAATCCATCGCGTAAATAGTTGTGCTCAACACTTGAAAGTGATTGGATGGAGCTATATCCACAATGGTGATTGGTGAGTACCAATCCTTCGTTACTTACAAGTTCGCCAGTACAGCCGCCTCCGAATATCAATACGGCATCCTTAAGGCTAGATTGGTTTACGCTGTATATATCCTCTGCCGAGAGTTTACAGCCGTTGGCTTGCATGTCGGCAATATTTTTATTGATAAAAAGAGGTACCCACATGCCTTCGTCTGCCATCGCTGACGATAGTGGGGCAAGAGCTAGAAATGAAATGATAAGTTTCTTGATATTCATATTTGATGTATTGTTTTATTCTTGTTCTGGGTCATAACCGTTCAGTAACTCATCGTACATTGCAGCGTCGTCATTCTCACCAAGTTCGTAACAGATGTCTCTGAGAAGTGTAATGACTTTTCGATCTGATGAGTCAATGCGGAATGCTGCCAATAGAGAGTTGTATGAGTCGTTTACACGCTTCATTCTGTACTCTATCTTTGCTTTCATGAGGTACACTTTTTTGTTGCGCTTATTGTATGCTATTGCCGCTTTGCAATCTTCCAAGGCTCCCTCATAGTCTTTTTGCCTGTTGCGCATGTCGGCTCGCATCTCAAGAGCCTCTACATAGTCTGGAGAAATGTCAATAGCTTTGTTGAGGTTTGCTATTGCCGCTTTGACGTCTTTGTAGTTCGTTTTGCACTCTACTGCCATGGCAAAATACTCATCAGCATATTTGCGCATGTGCTGATGCTCCTCTTTGCGCATCTCTATCAGTTGCTTTATCTCTTCCTCAAGACGATTTATCTTGTGAAGTCTGCGTGCTATGAGACGTTCTACACCTGGTCTGTTTAATATGTCTGGAGTATTTTTTATTGCTTCTATCAAGTAGTGCAACGCTCCATCAATATCAGAGTGGCGGAACGCATCATCAGCCATCTTTGATAGTGTCTGAGAACGGGCACGCTCAAGTTCCCCTCGTATTTGTGCAAGGTTGTTTGCTTTTGACGCAAAGTGCTGCACAAATTGGTTGGTTCTTATGTCTCTGGCAGAGATGGGTTGTAGAAGTCGTATCCCCTCTAAGGTGCGACAGCGACTTAGTGCTACGTACGTCTGCCCAGACGCAAATGCTCCCTGTCCGAGGTCTATTGAGACATTGTCGAAAGTTAAACCTTGGCTCTTATGTATGGTTATTGCCCAAGCCAGTTTCAGAGGTAGTTGCCGGAACGATCCTATTACCTCTTCTTCAACTTGTTTCTTGTCTTCGTTGTATTTGTACTTAATATTGTTCCATTCACATGGCTCTACAAAGTGCATGTCGCCGTTTTTCAGTTCCACCCACACTCCGTCATCTTCAAATTTACTCACTATGGCTAGTGTGCCGTTGTACCAACGTCTGTCGCGGTCGTTTCGTACGAATACTATTTGAGCCCCCTTTTTTAGTATTAGCTCAATGTTGGTAGGCATGATACTTTCTGGGAAATCTCCATCAAATGTGGCAATGTAGGTATGTGGCTTGTCATCTATGGCTGCCAGACGGTTCTCGTTTATCGCATCTGCTGAGGCTCTGAGCGAACATAGTGTGATTCTCAATTTGTCTTCAGTCTCAGCCTCAGTCTCAGTCTCTTCTGATGAGCTGTTGTATCTGCTATTGATGGAGATGAGGTCTTCGTTACGCATGCTACCCATACGTACTCTATCAAGTATCTGCAGAAATCGTTGTTCCGACTGCCTGTATACTTTTTGCAGCTCTATGCTCACAAGTGGTATCGTAGCAAATACGCGAGCATCAAAGAAGTATGCAGTATTGTAGAACCGACGTAGTATATCCCAGTCTTCTCGTTTTACTACTGGCTCTAGCTGAAAGGCATCTCCAACAAGAAGAAGCTGCGCCCCGCCAAATGGTAAGCGGGAATGTCTGTAGCATTTCAGTATTCTGTCTACAAAATCCAGCGTGTCTGCTCTCACCATCGATACCTCATCAATAACAATGAGTTGTATCTCTTGGATGAGCTTTATCTTGTCTGAATTGAATTTTTGTCTGTCTTTGAGTTTGCGCTTATCAAGATAATTGGTGTCGTCAAGTGCAAATGGGGAGAATGGTATCTTGAAGAAGGAGTGCAGTGTCTGCCCATGTACATTGACAGCAGCTATGCCTGTCGGCGCAAGTACAACACATTTTTTCTGAGTATGACGAACAATGTAGCGGAGGAATGTGGATTTGCCACTTCCTGCTCTACCTGTCATGTATACAGATGAGTTGGTGTTGTTTATGAGACTCAATACGTTTTGGAATTCTTTGTTTTCCAAATCTATATTAAGATCCTCATCGTCAACTTCCATCTGCAGAGCTTGATCTATGTCTCGTTCGTTCGTCATGCTTTATTGTTCCGATGCGTATCTCTTGATAACGTTATATGCTTTGAATATTCCTAGTTCTCCAGCTTTACTTAAGTCTTGCTGCCCCTGGTCTATATTGTCTTTGTATATCTTTATTATGCCTCGGTTGAAGTATGCCTCTGCAAAGGCTTTGTCAAGGTCTATCGCTTTGTCAAGCATCTTTAACGCCTCGTCAAAATCTTTCCTCATACAGTAAACCAGACTTATATTGTAGTACACTATAGGTAGGGTCGGGTCTAATTCTGATACCTTTACGAGATCTGTCATTATCAAATCTAGGTCGAGTATCGTGGTGTTCAGTTGTATGTTGCTTGAGGCCGATTGGTTCTTACCTAGCGTCGGGGTCTCTGATACGTTGTTGTCCATAGAACGTATCAGCTCCACAGTCTTGAATCTTGTCGCTGCTCGGTTTATCAGGGCATTTATGTCGTTAGGGTTCTTGAGCAGACACACATTGTAGTCGCTTATTGCCTGATTGTAGCTCATGACCTGATTGTGCAGCGTACCTCGTAGCAGGTATAGACTGGTAATATCGTCTGACATGCCTTCTGCATCTATTCGGTTGCTCAATTCTCTGATCTCGCTGAAGTAGTTGAGCATATCTGCTTGAGATGTTGAGCCCTCTCTGTTGGTGAATACCATACGTCGTTTGTCTATTCCCTTGTTGTTGAATGCCTCTATACTCCTAGCGTAGTATTTCGGTTTTGGAAGTATGGTATCTGTTTGGAAGACACTGATCTCAAACATCGGTTCTAGGTCTATGATGATATCTCTGTCTTGAACTCGACCTCGTATCTGCTCGCTCTCTTGACGTAACTTGTCGTCATTGTCGGCAAAGTCGCTAACAATGACCATTTGGTCGTATTTCTCCAGGTTGTCATCATTTTTGCTTCGGGCGCTTTTCTTTGTCTGCTTGCCTGGCTTGTCGTTGTTGGCTGTCTCCGTGACAGATGTCGTGTCCGCTCCAGCTGCCAGCCCTCGCTTTATGCGCTCTTGTTCGAATGTATATGCCGTAGTATAGTCAATCTCAGAACCTTTGGGATCGTTGAGGTTTCTCTTTACAATGGCTCTTTGGTAGTATGCCGGACCAAACTCTGGGTGTCTGGCTATGACTATATTCAGATCGGCAAGGGCGTTGTTCATCTCTCCGATTTGTATGTACAGTATGGCACGGTTCATAAGCGCCATATCGTTGTCTCGGTCTATGGTAAGTACTTTGCTAAAGTCTTCTATAGCTTCAGAGATACGACCGACCTCGGCATGTAGCATGCCTATGTTGGATAACGCCATGAGGTTTTTCTTGTCTATACGTAGCGCTTGCTCCAAATCGTTGAAGGCGTTGTTGTAATCGTTTAGGTTATAGTACGTTATGGCACGGTTCACAAATACATTTGCATCAGTAGAACGCAGCTCTGCCAGTTTGTTGTAGCTCTCTAGCGCTTTCTCGTAGTTCTTCATCTGATAGTGCAGCATACCCATATAGGTGTATGCATCCGGAGAGTACGAGTTTATCTTTACCGCATGCTCAAATTCTGTCATGGCTGGAATCGTATCTCCTTTTTGAACTAGTGCTATGCCTTTGTAGAGTATGGCTGGTACATTACGAGAGTCGTATTCTAATACTTTGTCGCAGCATGAGATAGCTTTCTCGTATTGTTCGAGGTTGATATTGGCAACTCCACTGTTCATCAATAGGTTTATATTGTCTTTCTCTATATCCAGGCCTCGCTGAAAGTCTTCAAGAGCCTCTTTCGATTTGCCCTGCCTGAGCATTATGATGCCATGAAGGTTATAGGCTCCTATGAGAAATGGGTTTATGCCGTATGCTATCTCACAGTCGTTCGCTGCTCCTTGCAGGTCATCGAGGTAATATTTCGCTACTCCTCGATAGTAGTATGGGTCTGGAAGATATGGTTTTACATTTATTACTCTGTTAAAATATTGCATGCCGAGGACGTAATCCTCAAAGTAGATAGCATTCCTGCCTATCTGCATCATTCTGTTGGTGTTCAGCTGTGCATTGATAGGGGAGGCAAGGCTTAATAGTATGATTATTGCTAATGTAATACTGTTTATAAATCGCCTGATAGGCGATATGTTGTACTTCTTGCGAAATTGTTCTAACATACGAGGGTCAATGTTTATAGATGGACAGAATCCCTTTTCGTCTATTCTCTCCACGGTATTGGTATTGTATTTTGAGGATTTCTGCATATTGCTGCCTGAGCCGTCAACTCCAGCATTTTTTATTCTCGAAAGTGTGGGGACAACACTGGGCTTGGACTCTTTGAAGCCCGAATAGCAAAACCTTATGCTCCACGATTTTATCTTCCCTAAATGATATTTTTTCAGCATCGGGGTGAGGTCTGTACCTCCTGACAGGTTGAATTCGCGCTGTATTTCAGAGCTATGCGCAAATTCGTCATAGTCTTTTACTTCCCAATCTACTTTGTTCCACCTGTCCGACCAAGTGCCCCAACCCCACGAGCAGTTGCGTTGTATCATGTATGTCGAGTAATCGTAGGTTATAGGCAGTTCCTCTATAGGTGAGTATGCCCCTATGCTCCATACTGGCATGTCCTGATAGTACTCAAGGGCGTTGTTCATATAGTCAATGAAGCCTACCTCTGGTATTATGTCGTCTTCCAATACTATTACTCTTCCATATTTTTCTATTATCTCGCTTACGCCTGTGATAATATTTGTTGCTAATCCTACGTTTTGCTCTCTCTCGGTGATATGGGTCTCAGCAAAACCTTCTGTATTGCGAAGAATCGCTCTGACTGCCGATACTTTTTCTTGCTCTTCTTCATTTTTCGGACCGTCAGAGTATACGTACAGAGCCGTCTCGCTGGCACCGTCGCACGCTTTGAGCGCTCGTATAGTACGCTCTGTATGAGTCGGACGGTTGTATGTGAATAGCACTATGGGCGCTCTGTTTTTCATATATCAATACTTGTCACTGTTAAAAAAGATGCTACCTTTGCATCGCTTTTTTGAGTTCTTGGTCCCGTAGTTCAATGGATAGAATTTCAGATTCCGGTTCTGACGATAGGGGTTCGACCCCCCTCGGGATCACTCTTTGTTCGCAGCCTTTTATTGTTTGAGGTATATGACACTCTTGGTTTCAAAAAACTCATCCTCAAACCATTCCGAAATACTTTGAACTTTTGCTCTCGCACCAAATGGATTTATCTCGGCTTTGAAATCTCCACCTTTGAGGTAAAATGTACCATGAGGAAGCACAAAGTCTATCTCGTCAGTAGCACTGTGCCCTTTAATCAGGTGTTTCGTCTGCTTGACAAAGTCAGGGAATGCTGTTACTGCACGACTTACCATATAGTCCCACTTCCTGTCATGTATGTCTGTACTACGTGCTTGTATCGGCTCTACATTGGTTAATCCTAATGCCGATGCCACTCCTTCCACTACTTTAATCTTCTTGCCTATGCTGTCCATGGCAGTGAATTGTACATCAGGAAACGCTATGGCTAATGGAATACTTGGAAATCCACCTCCGCATCCCACATCTACTACCGTAGCTCCAGATGGAAAGCCTTTGCTGTCTTTTGATGCTAGCATGACGTATTTCGCCACAGCTAACGAGTGTAGCATATGTCGAGTCTCAAAGTGCTCAATATCTTTGCGGGATATCACGTTTATTTTTGAATTCCAATCCTCGTACAATGCAGGTAAAGCCGCAAATCTCTCTATCTGCTCTTCTGTGAAGTCTGGAAAGTATCTTTTTATTAATTCCATAATTTTCAATCCAATAGTTTGTCTCTCGTATCTTCCTGCACGCCTTATTTTGGCGCTTTGTTGTATAGGTAAATGCCAATAATGCCGAATGTTATGTTCGGTAGCCATACAGCAAGTATCGGATTCATTCCTCCGTTTACAGCAAATGTAGACGAGAGGGTGAGGAATATGATGAACACAAAACTTAATACAAGTCCTATGCCGATATGTACACCCATGCCGCCTCTTGTTTTCCTGGACGCTAGAGATACTCCAATAAGTGTCAGGATGTATGCAGCGAATGGCGATGCTTGTCTTTTCCTTAACTCTATTTCAAACTCTTCTGTATTGCCGATGTTCCTTCGCTTTAGCTCATCAATATGTTCTGCCAGTTCGCTATTTGTTAGCATCTCGTATCTCTTGCGCTCTTTTTTGAAGTCGCTAGGCAAAATGTTAATGGTCGAGTCTAGTGCCTCTCCCGTTGTCTTGACATGTGTTATGCCATCTTCATTGAAATCCCATTTCTGGTAGTTCTTCAGATGCCATTTGTTTTCAAGGCTGTCGTATGTAATCTCTCTCGCAGATAGTCTGGAAATAAGTCTCTTGTCGTCGTATTTCTCTATGTTGAATCTCTCACCAGCCTCTCGGAACGAGTAGTATTGCTTCAAGTAGACGTATACACCAGGTTCTATCTGCATGTGTATATCTCTAAGTCCTGTCTCTCTCGGTCTTTTTACATAGTGCGCCTCAAAATCTAGTCTCGTCCTGTTGGCTACAGGAATCACGGATGAACTCAGGATGTAAGTGATTATCACTATTATTGTAGCTCCTATGGCGTATGGAAACATAAGTCTCTTGAAACTTACGCCACTGGCAAGTATGGCAATAATCTCTGTCTGACCAGCTAGTTTACTCGTGAAGAATATCACAGATAGAAATACCAGTAGCGGAGAGAGCATATTGGCGTAATACGGGACCATGTTTAAGTAATAGTCGAATATTATCGACTTTATCGGCGCATTCTTTTCCAGAAAGTCGTCCATCTTCTCCACTAGGTCAAATACTACCACAATGGCAATGATGATGCCAACTATGAAGAAGTATGTGCCTATGAATTTCTTGAGGATATATAGGTCTATTTTTTTCATTCTACATTTGTTGTTGCAGTATCGTAAGCACTATCAGCAGAGGTAGCTGGTTCTCCCTGAGTTGTTTAAGCGCTTGCGATATCTGTGTTTCTACAGTTCTTTTCGATATGCCTAATTCGGCAGCTATCTCATCATTTGTCTTTTCCTCCATTCTGCTCATCCTGAATATACGCTGACATTGAGCCGGAAGTGCTGCTATCGCTTCCTCTACTTTGTTTTGTAGTTCCGCATATTCCATCAGCTCCTCTGGCGTAAAGTCTAATGTCATGTCAGAGGCTGCACTTTCATCATTGTCAGAAATCGTTGCACCTGCTGATTCCATTTTTACTCCCTTTTCCTGAAGCGTCTCTTTCTGGTGGCGTTGTACCACTTTCTGGTGCTTCAGTTCGTTCAGACACCGGTTGTGTACACTTTGGTATAGGTACGACCGTATGGAGCCTACCGACGTGAGTTTCTCTCGCTCAGAGTATAGGTCAACAAAGATTCCTTGTACAATGTCTAAACTTACGTCCAGGTCGTCTAATATCTTGTTGGCATAAACAGATAGTTGGGTGTAATAGTTATCGTACAACTCACGAAAAGCCGACTCACTACCTTGCGCAATGAGTGTCGTTAATCTGCTTTCCTTGTCTACCGTGTATGCCATAGAGTACAAAGTTAATG
Source organism: Bacteroidales bacterium (assembly GCA_024401415.1). GTDB lineage: Bacteria > Bacteroidota > Bacteroidia > Bacteroidales > Marinilabiliaceae > W3P20-009. The sequence continues at coordinate 9,917 of JAKSLC010000036.1, forward strand.
CTATTTTTGGTTATTAGTATTATTTTTGTGCCACAATACAAACCCATTTTTTTTCGTATGGTATATTTGCTAGATGATAAGGAGATATGGTTCCCAGACCCACGTAAGATCCCTGAGGATAAGCGTGAACCTAGTGGTATAGTCGCTATCGGTGGCGATTTGTCGCCTCGTCGACTCCTTTTCGGATATTCTATCGGTGTGTTCCCTTGGACCGACATCAAGGCAGATAAGTACCATTGGTATTGCCCTATGCAGCGTTTCGTAATCTTCCCTTCAGAGATCCATATATCTCACTCTATGCGAAATCTCTTTAATAAGGGGTTGTATACCGTTACCATGGATAAGGATTTTGATGGCGTGATTAACCATTGTTCTGCTCCTCGTATACATGAAGAAGGTGCTTGGCTTGGAGATGAGATGATTAAGGCTTATACCGAGTTGCATAGACTCAATCATGCTCATAGCATTGAAGTGTGGGATAAACAGAAAAATCTTGTCGGCGGTCTGTATGGCATCTGGATTAATAATTGTTTCATAGGCGAAAGTATGTTCTCTTTGGTGCCTAGCGGATCAAAGGTTGCTCTTATCTACCTGGCTATACATCTGCTAAAAGTAAACGCACATTTCATAGATTGCCAGATGGAGACTCCTCATCTCAAGTCTATGGGAGGTCGTTATATATCGTATGATGAGTATTTGAGTTATATGTCATCCAAATAGACACTTTTTGCCTTAATTCATATTTTAACATATCCTGTTGATATAATATATTATTCTGATAATACTAAGAATTGTAGCTTATGAGCGTTCGTAGGGTACTGATAGGGTGCTCAATGGGTGCTTATAGGGTATAGCCTTGGTTGCACATCTGTCTGTAGATTGAAATGTTTGTTTAGATAGTCCATTCTATGACGACAAAAAAAATGCACAATTAGTGTAACCATTTTCGATTCTTAACCATATTATTGTGTGAATTTAGAACACTAAGAAATGAGATTATCAGGAAGACGACAGAGTACTAATGTTGACGATCGTCGCAGCCTAGGCGGCGTAGGCAAGAAATCCTCAATGGGTATAGGCGGTCTCATAATCGCCGGTATTATCTACCTTATCATGGGAGGCGACTTGTCTTCGTTTATTTCTAATTACGCTTCTCAGGCTATAACAATTCAAGGTTCTGATGGCGGCTCTTATACCGCAACTGCCGAAGAGGAGGAGTTGGCTGTCTTCGCAAGTCAGATTCTCGCAGGCACCGAGGATGTATGGTCTGCTATCTTCAAGAACTCTGGTCGTACTTACCGCGCTCCTAAGTTGGTTCTCTTTTCCAATAGGGTTCAGAGTGGCTGCGGAGGCGCTACAGCTTCTACAGGTCCTTTTTATTGTTCGGCCGACCAAACAGTGTATATAGATTTGTCGTTCTTTACTTCTATGAAACGTCAGATCGGCGCTGATGGCGATTTCGCTTATGCTTATGTTATCGCTCATGAGGTAGGGCATCATGTTCAGTATCTTCTTGGAACTCTCAATCAGGCTTATTCGAAGATGAATCAGGTGTCTGAAAGAGAGTCTAACCAGATAAGCGTCCGTTTGGAACTTCAGGCAGATTTCTTCGCCGGCATCTGGGCTCACTATGATAATAAGATGTTCGGATCTTTGGAGAAGGGCGATATCGAAGAGGGCCTTAATGTAGCTTCTAAAATAGGCGACGATTATTTGCAGAAGAAGGCTTATGGTACAACTCAGCCTGAGTCGTTCAATCATGGAACATCAGCTCAGCGGTCTCGTTGGCTGAATAAAGGTATAACAACCGGGGATCTATCTGCTGGAGACACATTCTCTGTGTCATACAGTTCGTTATAAGGGAGCGTTTTGCTTCCAACTACTAACACTATTATTTTTACCAACACTAAACATTTTACAAAATGAAGAGGACATTTTTTACTTATTACCTAGTTTTCATAGACAGGTTATTTGTTAGATGAATTAAGCACACACACTGTTGTTTAAACAAACCTAATAAATAAGGAATCCCTGCTTGAGATGTTCAAGCAGGGATTTCATTTTATGGTAATGTCCGTATTGGTTAAAAAATAATTGCGACTTTTGCTTGTGCGTATGACGTGCGTATGACGTGCGTATGACGTGCGTATGATGAGCGTATGACGTGCGTATGTGTTTGGAGGGGGATAGGCGTTGGTATTACTGGGGAAAGTATGGTCGCAAACATTCCAGGATTGTTGAATGGATATGTATGATGTTGTATTATTGTAGGGAATGTGCACGTTAGATTGTAGGGTTAAAAGAGAGAGCCATGGTGCTCCCCGAGTCTTCCCCGAGTTTACGTAAATAAAAAATTACGATGAACAAGAGGGATGCAATAGGGTAGACATAGATTCCGTATTGCCTATTCTATATCATGTACAAGTCTTACAGATGCTCCCCAAATACGACTGAATTCTGATGTTGGTGTTACTCCACTCATGTAGAATGAGAGAGAGTATACATTGCCTTCTCGTTCATCTGATGTTGGCGTGGTCGAATAGTATCTGCCAAATGTTTGACTCCCGTTTAGGTTTTGAACCGTTGTGCCGCGTCGTTGTCCCGCAGCAGGTAGAAATAAGGCTCCCGCTTTTTCCATGCGAGCCCACTCTTCTTTTGTGTAGGTGTTGTCTGTAAAATGGTCAATTATATATCCTTCATCTTCATAGTAGCCTGTCTGATATGTTAAGCCTTTCGATGTAGACGTATAAAAGCTAAGTCCTTCTGGTGCGTGCTCCCACTCGTCAGCAAGAATAATAAGGCCTTTCTGCCCGTTTACCGTGGCAAGCGCAAATTTATGCGTAGCATCCGCTCTTTCTGTCAATAGATACCTCCATTCTGAACTTGTCAGTGTGCGCCACTCTATATCGTCTCCATTAATGATGTATTTCCAGTTCGCAATACCCCAATCTGCCAATTCATTCTCTCCCGCAAGGCCGTTCCTCCAGTCTCCTTTTATAAGGTAGTCTCTGTAGTCCGTACTCGTCTCGTATACATTATGACACTCTTCCTTTCCATTGCTGAGTGTAAAGCAGTATCCGAATGTTCCCCACCCAAACAGGTCTATCCATCCATCATACATCTCTCCTATATTGGAGTTCGATGCGCCTATTATGTCGTATTGATTCTCCGCAAACCGCCACTCATAGTACATGTCGCAGTACTGAAGATTGCCTCTGGAAAATCGCACTCGTTTGCCATCTCCTACGCTGAAACAGTATTTCTCTAGCGTGCCGTATGGTTTCTCAAATGTTATACTGTCTGCTGTATCATTGTCTATCCTAAAGATGATTTCTCCATTTTTCCAAACATACATTTGAGCTGATGAGGAGATGCAGATAAATAGTGTAGTCAGAAGGACAAAATAGTGTCTATGATTCATAAGAGCCTCTTTTTGCCTTATGTACGAACATTGCTGTGTATTAGTTCTTTTCAGAAACTTTTTAATAAGGCTCTATTGTGCTGTTGGATGTTTTTCCAACAAGGTTTTGATTTCTGTTAATATAGGATCATTCTCAACGTAAGGAATTTCTACGTTGTTCGCCGCTTTGGAGATGGCTTCAATGTCACCGTATGGACCGCCATAGTCTTTCTTAAGCAGCCTGATACACTTGCCGTCTTGGTCAAAGTAATATCTGTACTCTGTAGTGGAGAACTCAAAGTCAACATTGTCTTGATAAACAGGAGTCTTCGAGTCTACAACATATAGGAAGTACAGTCCGTCGGCATCATAATAACACTCTGCCGATTGAGCATCTATAGAGTACGAGTTGTCTAAATAGCCATACATTTTAGCTAATCTCAATACATTATTCTCGTAATATCTGGTTATCGTCTTTTGATAACCATAATTGTCGTCTTCGTCAGAATTATAGGTCTTGTAGTATTCATCCAGGTTTAAAATAGGATTGTAATATTCGTACGATAAATCGGTCTCTTGTTTTTCGTATGTATGTTTACTATTACCATTGTCGTCAATCTTGTATTCTGAATATGCCTTCCGAATATATGCAATGCGAGATTTAGTTGTATTCTGTTGGGAGAATATATTAGTGCAGATTAAGATGGCTACTATTGTCAGCAGGATTTTTCGCATGCCCGTTATTATGTATCAAAAATGTAAGTACTCGTATTTGATATACAAATGTATTTTTTTTTGAATTTTGGAAGATATGATGTTGAACTTTTTGTGGATAAAGTAAAGATACGTTATGGCAGAAATCTGTCATAACGTATCTCGGCAATTGTAATTTATGAAATCAAAACTACTTTGTTAGTTCGCTTGGTATATTAGGCATTGCTCCATTCTGTGAGCATACAAAAGCAGAAACCTGAACAGCTGTCTTGTGTGCCTCAGCTATAGGCTTGCCATTAAGTACGCATGCTACGAAAGAACCAGTGAAAGAGTCGCCTGCACCAACAGTATCAGCAACATTTACCTTCGGAGTAGCTTGGAACGATATTCCATCATTATGGAATACGTACGAGCCATTAGTTCCGCAAGTAAGTATGAGAATCTGTAGGTTGTACACCTTCATTATATTGCGACATTGTTTTTCAACATCTGTAAGCAATAGTGGAGCTTCGTCTGTAGGCTTGCGAACTTTATCGAGGTTTAGAATCTCAGATACAAGGCTAATCTCCTCGTCGTTGAGTTTTAGGATATTACAACGATTGAGAGATTCCTCTATAACTTCCTTAGAATACCAGTTTTGGCGCAAATTGATATCAAACACCTTGAGAGTTCCCTCCTGAGGCATTGTGTCGAGGAATTTTTGTACAGTGTTACGAGTAACATCAGTTCGCTGAGCTAGAGAACCAAAACATACAGCACGTGCATTCTTGGCTATGTTCTCTATCTCTTTTGTCCAGGGAATATTATCGTATGCAACTCCTAGGCAGATGTCATATTGAGGAATACCATTGCCAGAGAGTGATACTTGTACCGTTCCTGTCGGCTGAGAGACCTCTTCAAGATGATATTTTAGAGAAGGTGTCTTGTCTAGAATTTGCTTTATCTCTTCACCGTTGCTGTCCTTGCCGATGGCTGATACAGCTATGCCATTGAGTCCGAACTGACTGGCATGGTATGCAAAATTGGCAGGGGCACCGCCTAGTTTCTTTCCGTCAGGGAGACAATCAAAAAGAATCTCTCCAAGTCCTACTATATATGATTCCATATCGCGAAGTTACTTTAGTTTGTTTATGTATGTAATAAGATAAATAACGCCTACAGCCATACAGAGGACTGCTCCTGCCTGACCCACAGCATCTGAAGCAACACCCATTGCTAAAGGGAAGAGTGTGCCTCCAAATAGGCCCATAATCATAAGGCCACTAACCTCATTCTGTTTTTCTGGTTCTGCTTGCAATGCGTTAGCAAAACACATCGAGAAGATATTAGAGTTGCCGTATCCTACACATGCTATAGCTCCGTAGAGAATCCACTGTTCATGTCCAAAGAACATTCCCAACATGGAGAGTGCCATAAGGGCAACAGAGATGATAAAGAATGTGCGGGTCTTTAGTACTCGGAGGAAGAACGATCCTGTGAGGCATCCTATAGTACGGAAGATGAAGTAGAGGGATGTGGCGAATGCAGCATCATTGAGAGACATACCGAGGCGCTCGATAAGGATTTTAGGCGCTGTAGTATTTGTTCCAACATCAATACCGACATGACACATGATGCTGAGGAATGATAGAAGAACGATAGGCTTGCTCAATAGCTTGAAGCAATCTGCAAAGCCACTTGCCTTGCCATCTATTTTAGGCTCCTTTATAGGTGTTATAAATAGAAGTAGGGTAGCCAAGGTGCCAACGATGAAATAGATAGCGAAAAGAACTCTCCAGTTAAGACCAAACTCAGGAATAGCAGCTACAGCACCCCACATAGCGAGGTAAGGAGCAAGGAATGATGAGATAGCCTTAACAAACTGACCAAAGGTGAGTGTAGATGCAAGATTGCCTTGTATTACAGAGGTCACCAGAGGATTAAGAGATGTCTGCATCAATGCGTTACCAATGCCTAGCAATGAGAATGCTGCAAGCATGAGGTAGAATGACTCTCCGAATATTGGCAGGAGAAGGGAAAGAATAGTTACTATAAGTGATAGGAGTACCATATTCTTTCGTCCAATCTTGTTCATCAGCATACCTGTAGGTACAGAGAACAGGAGAAACCAGAAGAATACGAGTGATGGGAATATATTTGCCTCAGAGTCGGATAGCCCGAGATCTGCCTTAACGTAGTTGCTAGCAATTCCTACTAGGTCTACAAAACCCATTGAGAAAAAACATAGCATTACGCTTATGATTGCTAATTTGCTTGATTTCATAATAACTGCCTTTATTTGTTATTTTACTGTAGAAATAATGTTGAACTCACTCTTCGGGAACACGAGGTTGGTAACACAAACTTCGCCATTGTTTCCAAATACTTCAACGCTGGATCTGTCTATGAAAATGCGAAGTGAAGTGAGTTTATTGTGCAGTGGAGCTACGATGAGACCATCGTTTCTCTTCCCCGCTTTCGTGAAGTTAGAGTTGAAGCCTGTCAAACCACTCTTGCTACGGTCTGCAGAGAGTGTCATCGCCTTTTGGTCGTATGTGAGGACATATTCCTCTCCATTCTCATTAGACAAAACGATTTTGCAAGAACCCTTTATTTTCAAGGTCTTATCTAATCCCTTGCCGTTATACTCTGGAGAAGGTGCTGATCCTAGATAGAGCTGCTTGTCTGCGCCTTCATAAATATATGGCTCACGAGCAATGGAATTTGCAGAGCGATATTGTTTTGTAGGAACTTCGTTAGCGTACTCCCAGTTAGACATCCATGCTATCATTGTATGTCGACCATCTGGCGCGTTAGAGAAAGAGACTGTAGCATAATGGTCTTTGCCGTAATCTTGCCACAAAGCATTACCTTCAGAATAACGACCTGCGTCATCAACAGTGAATTTATGACCATCAAAATCACCAATGAAGTATTGCGTAGCGCTACCTCCATTAAGACCTCCTGGATTGATATTACAGAACAATACCCATTTCTCTTGCCCTTTCTTCTTACCATTGGTAATCCTCAATTTGATGAGGTCAGGACATTCCCAGACTCCATCATGGCAACCTAGCCCAGCACCAAATCGCGACTCCTCTTTCCATGTCTTCAGATCTGGAGAAGAGTATATGCGCATCTCCTGTCCACATGCCAGTATTAGATTCCATGCTCCTATTTCATCGTTCCAGAACATGTTAGGATCTCGGAAGTCTTTTTCAGTGCCTGTAAGAACAGGATTTCCTTCATATTTAGTGAAGGTATATCCTCCATCAGTACTATATGCAAGGCATTGTGCTTGAACATCGCCTCCGAATGGGGTAGGGCGACTTGCTGTATACATAGCTACTACTGCATTCTTGCCGAAGCCTGTAGTGTTATTATGGTCAACTATACATGAACCACTGAACATTGTTCCCCACGCATCTGGTGTAAGGGCAATAGGTTGAGGCTGCCAGTTGATGAGGTCAGTAGAGGTACTATGTGCCCAATGCATATTCCCCCACATAGAACCGTAAGGGTTATATTGGTAGAATAGATGCCACGTCCCATCAAGGTAGAACATTCCGTTCGGATCATTCATCCATCCTCGTCTAGGTGTGTGGTGATAGTTAGGTCGGAACGTCTCTGTTATAAATTGGAAGTCTTCGTCATTATTCTGTTCCAGTTTATTGAAGCAGATACAACCTTCTGGAACGTTTTGTATAACTACTTTCATTCCTTTCTCATTTAGCCAAGGTTGCATGTCGAGCGCCACGTAGTAGTCTACCTTTTCTCGAGCCATTCTTACGTTCTGAGCCATAATCTCTGTGTTGCCTATAACAACACATAATCTTGCCTCAGGAGCATTGTCTTGTATTGGAAGCCATAAATAGCGCCCATCTTTGCTGTCAGGTTTTATTATGCTCTGCTCAAGTGCTTGATGCGTAGTACGTGGCACACTTGCCATTGCGATTACAGGCATGGTAAGTAATGCGACAAATAATGACTTAGACTTCATGTGTTATTCTTGTTTAGAAGTTAATACTGCATAACCTTAACGTTACTTATTTCGATATTGTTGCCATACGAATTGATGCTCCAACAATTCTTTAGGATGCCATAAATACGCTGAGTGCAACCATAATCGCCATTGATATATATTGTCACAACAGAATTGTCGGTATAAATATCAACATTGTAAACATTGTCGGCTGGACGAGGGAATATGTATCCATCTGCACCCTCAACAAATCCCATGGCATCTTTACCCTCCTGCTCGAAGTTGATCTTACGGCGACCATTCTCCCACTCTGGGTTAACCACCAAAGAGTAGTATTTGTCGGTGTCAGTACTACGAACAAAGCTAACACCAAATTTGTCTCCATCTGTAGCTGTCTTAACAGTGAATGAGATATGGTTGTGCGCGCCGAGACGGTTATAGAGGGTATAATCTGTCTCTTGTTTAATAACTTTTACCTCAGCACTCTTGTCGTACTTGGCATTTATAGCTGGAACTACTCCTACTGTGAGTGTGCCATTTTCGTGCTGAATAAGCTTGTGACAAACAAGAGCACCAGACCAGTTAGGTTCACCGCCAGCGCCAACGTTGACATTCTTATCATCAATTGATACACCAGAGCGATATGGAGTCCATCCCCAGATATAACGATCTGTGCCATTTGATGCTGTCTTGCCTGCATAGAAGGCGCGAGAATCAAGTACACCCTCTTTATCGTCTTTTGGCCAGTTAGCTCCTGGGTCGCGGAAGCAGTTCTTCAACTCTTCCCATGTACTAGCCATCATGTATTTTACCTTACGGCTCCAAGAAGTGCGGTAAGCCTCGCTATATACGAGATACCACCAGTTGCCCATCTTGAAGATATCAGGGCACTCGCACATACGGTCCCAAATCATAGGGAAGTTACCAACGTGCTCCCAATCTTTAAGGTTGTCAGATGTAAATTCTGCAAATTTGAGGTTGCTAGAAATAACCATGTGCCACTTACCATCTTCAGCCTTGAAAACTTGAGGGTCGCGGAAATCAACATCTGAATACCCGAAATCAGAACCTATAAGCTGCCATGACATATCCTTAGTCCACGACTTGAAGTCTGTCGATGTAGCTCTCAAAACAACCTCTTTAGTAGTGTGGCCTGTATAATAAATATAATATTGCCCATCAGCCTCATTATATACTGCGCAACCAGTTCCAAGTGCTGCATCAGCCTCATATCTGGATTTGCCAGTTGGTAGAATCTCGCCTAGACCTTGGTATGTAGCACCGTCTTTTGTGCTGACACCATAGAAAGGGTGGTAGCACCATGCTGCGTTGTTGTCAAATTCCTGAAGGTAGAGAATCTTGAACTCATTAGCCTTTGGATCATAGAAAGGCATTGGGTCACCTACTCGTCCGATTGCAGGTTTATAGTATGTGCTATATCCAGCATCTTCTGTAGTGATGAATCTATCTGATGTACCATTCCAGTCGCGTGGAGCGTCACCATCGAAGTTGTCGTCGCTGCATGCTGTCAGCGAGATAGCTGACAGCATAAAGCTTGTTAATATGATTTTTTTCATTGTATCAGTTCTTTTATTTAGTGAGATAATCGATAGCGTTCTGAGTCATGATAGCGATATTCTTGTGGAATTTCTCAGTATAGCCATCTTCGTAAGTATAAGAGTACCAATCGTAGCAACCAGAGCCAATACAGATGATTCCGCCCTTGCCATCGTGAGCAGGATATTCCCAAGCGACAATAGCGCCATCACCTCCTACACCGATAATCTGACCGCCAGTGCGGTTCTCCCATGCTGCATAGTCGTCATAACCACCCCAATCGGTACCGATATGGTATTGTGCAGTTGAGTTAGTAATGTGATATCCCTTGTCTGTGCAGTAGATGCGCTCAGCATCATCACCAGGTGTAGTATTGGCGAATAGAGGGTGAGATGCATTGTACATCTTAAACTCCCATGGTCCACCACATAGCTCTGCACCATCCTCAGCTTGACCCCAACAGTTGTTTGGTGTAGTCCATTCGTCATCTCCAGTTACACCGATGAATGAAGGAAGGTTTGTTGCATAGCGGGTTAGGAGGAATGCACCGCCATTTTCATAGAATGTGCGTAATTGATTCTTTGCTGCCAAAGCTTCTGGAGCATTTGCCACAAATGCATCATGACCATCTACACCACCATCTTTGTGATAGTGCCACCAGATAAATTTGCACTCAGAAAGATCAATGGTCTCAGCCTGAATATCAGCAAAAGAAGCATACATTGATTCTGTTACATTGGTCAACATCCAAGAGCATGCTGTTTGAGCCTCAATGTCAAGTTTCGACATGTCAGAAGCCGCACCTACAAAGAGTGCCTTAGGCTTACCGATAGCATGAACATAAACTACATATTGACTTTTCGCAGAGTTGTTAGTAACAGTGTAAGTTACAGGAGAAGAGAAATCTGTAGGGCTGCCACTGATAGGGCTGACAGAAGCATTTTGAGAAATCTCGATAGTCGGAATAGCATTCGCTATGTCAACATTCCCCGGTACATATACTGTGATAGTCTTGTTCTCTTCGTCAATGATGCCGTTGTATGTATTATCAATTACAAATGATAAGATACGTGCTTCATCACGCATAGTAGACAAAGTCCAGTCGAGATACAAGTCACCGTTCGTAACATGAATGTTCTGAGCGTTTGTCATGTTCAGTGTCTGACCCAAAGTAATATTTGCAAAGGCACCCTCAGAGATCTTAAGGTTTGTTACCTTCATTGCATTTGAAGGAGTTGTCTCAGGAATTCTAACCACTATAGAGCGTGATTCAAGGTTAATATTACCTTTAAATCCGTCAAGTTCTAACTCCTCAACTAGACAATCACCATTGAGGTCAAGAGAGCAGTCGTCGTTTTTGTCACACGAAGCGAGAGCAAAAACCAAAGCGAGAGTGCTAAGAATATATTTGTACATTGTCTTCATCTTGAATATGATATTTGATTATACATATTACCAATTGCCGCAATTCTGTTTGTAGTTGCCATTAGCTGCAGCCACTTGCTGGTATGGAATTGGAAGATATTCATTCTTGTTAGCAGTGAAGTTAGCTCCTTCATAGATATTACATCTATACTTCTCTTGATCGAAATATTCGTTCAGAACGTTAGCAGCATCGCCCCAGCGAACGAGATCCAAGAAGCGCTCTGACTCCATAGCCAACTCCAGTCGACGCTCCATCTTAACGATTTTCAAAGTCTCTTCTGCTGAGTAAGAACCAGAGTAGTTCTTGCAGTAGAATTTCACGCCATACTTAGAAGGGTAGCTACTAATCATCTGTGTGGAGTTAGCGGCACGAGAGCGAATCTGGTTGACAAGCTTTATAGCTTCAGCGCTTTCATTAAGTTGAG
>JAKSLC010000037.1 GCA_024401415.1 Bacteroidales bacterium
GTCGCAAATTCTACTTAGGCATAAGATTTTCTTTAGAAAACTAGACTAGCCTCTGCCTTAAGCGAGCATTAAGCAAGGGTTAAGCGAGCGCTAAGGAAGTCGACAAGAATTACCACATAAAAATAAACAAGAAAACCGTAACATCTAATACTATAGCAACATGAAGAAGATTTTAATACTAATAGCAACTGTAATGTGCATAAGCATTAGTGCTGGTGCAAGTACGATAACGAACACACCGATCAGTGTAAACGACGACGACAAACAGAGCGATCTCTCGACCGTCATCTTTTCGGCGCATATACATTGTGATGGATGCAAGAAGAAGATTGAGAAGAATATGGCTTTTGAGAAAGGAGTGAAAGAGATAAAAGTCGACATAGATTCCAAGACAATCACCATCACCTTCAAAAACACACGCAACACGCCGGAGAAGCTAAGTGCAGCACTAACGAAACTTGGTTATGAGAACAAAATAATGATTATAAAATAAAGGCAACTGCGAAAAAAGCATTCACTGGCAAGCGAACTGTCGGTGAATGCTTTTTTGATGTAATGAGAACAATAAAAAGGGCGACTCAAACGAGTCACCCTTTTTATTTATCCTAATCTATTATTCTAAACATTAGAGTGCAAGATCCTTGCCTGGCTTGAACTTAACAACCTTCTTAGCAGGGATTTGGATTGTTGCACCTGTTGCAGGGTTACGACCAGTCTTAGCAGCACGCTCTGATACGCTGAAAGAACCGAAACCTGGAACAACAATGCTCTCATTTTTAGCTGCTGTTTCTGCAACTACTGCATAAAATGCATCGAGGATTGCCTTAGCATCCTTCTGTGTTGAGCCTGCCTTGCTAGCTACGGCCTCAACGAGCTGAGTCTTATTCATACTTGTAATTTTTGATATTAGTAAGGCAAAGATAAACATTACAAACAACATTTACAATGACTTTTACACATTTTTTTACATAAATAGCTGATTCATAAAAAAGTATGCTTATTTTTGCCAATATACATTCAATGATTAGCACATGACAAACAACTGGTTATCAAGTCTTTGCATCATAAGCGCAATACTCATTGCGACTTCATGCACACAAACTAATACAACTAGCGGCACTTCTCCACTATCAAGTATTACACCAACAGATACACTTGCTACTCCAGCTACGACATCACTTCTGAATCGCCTATACAACGGTCAGAAACTACTTGTGGGGCACCAAGACGACCTATCGTACGGTCACACATGGTATGAAATTGAGGGACGCAGCGACATGAAGGAAGTCTGTGAAATATACCCTGACATTTGTGGATGGGAACTGGGAGGTCTAGAACTAGGAGACACTGCCAACCTTGACAACGTTGGCTACAACAACATGCGCAGGCACATGCAAGAGATGCATCGTCTAGGAGGAATAAACACTATGACATGGCACTCCTACAACATCATAACAGGCAATAACTGTTGGGACGTATCAGTAGACGGTGTTGTAGCTGCAATTCTTCCTGATGGAGCTAAACATGCACAATATCTCAGGTGGCTTGACCGCTTTGCCGACTTTGTATCGACAATAAAAGACGACGAAGGCGAACTTATACCATTGCTATTCAGACCATACCATGAGCTAATAGGTTCATGGTTCTGGTGGGGTCGAGATTTGTGCACAGCCGATGAATACAAGCAGTTGTGGCGCATGACACACAACTACCTGACACAAGAAAAAGGATTACACAACCTCTTATATGTATATTCAACAAGTAATTTCAATGATGCCCCTCTATTTCTTGAGCGATACCCAGGCGACGATGTTGTAGATATTCTGGGATTTGACATCTATCAATACGGCGACGACCTAAAACAGGCACAGCAAGAGTTCCTAAAACAACTAAAATTGCAATCAGACCTTCTCTCCGCAATAGCCAAAGAAAAAAACAAACCATGGGCAGTTTGCGAGGCAGGATTGGAATCATGCTTACTCGGAGACTGGTTTAGCGAGCTCGGGAAAACTATTATTCCGACCGACGCACGCTACATTTTATTCTGGAGGAATGCCCATGACCGCGACACACACTTTTACATACCATTTGATGGTCACGAGGCGGCTCCAGACTTCAAGAAATTTGTAGACGCAACACGCTAAAATAAAACAGCTTTAACTACAAATATGCGTATGTCTACTGAGAAACAAACCTCATTAGACATACGCATATATCATTTTCAAGAACAATATAGGGAGCGACAAAACGACAGCGGCACGATAATTGTATTAACCTATCTAAAAAAATCGAAGGACACCAGCAACCTTTAGCGTGCATACTACGTAGAATGAAAGACTTAAAAAATTAATGAAACTTAGATTAGCATACAAACGCAATATGAAACATATTTTGTCGACAATAGCCCTCGCACTCATAACAATGACAGTATGGGCTCAGAAGCCAAGCATCTCATTTGAGGAGACATCATTTGACTTTGGCGAGATACAAGAATCAGATGGACCTGTGTCACATCGTTTTACATTTACGAACAAAGGTACTACACCATTAGTACTTCACAACGTGCAAGCATCATGTGGCTGTACTACCCCATCATGGCCACATACGCCAATTCAACCAAACGGTACGAGCCAGATTGATGTAACATTCAACCCAGCTAACCGTCCAGGTTCATTCAGCAAGACGATAACAGTAACATCCAATGCAGACAATGCACAAGTAACGCTCCGCATTTCAGGAAAGGTTCTTGAGAAGCCAAGAACTACGGAGGACATCTACCCTACTAAATTTGGAGAGATGCGACTTGTTGACAGTTACATGCCAATGACGAAAGTTATTCCTGGCGAGACAAAGATAGCTGAGTTGAAGGTTATCAACCCTTCTGACAAACCTATTACACCAGAATTTATCAATGTACCTTCGCACATTCAGATTGCATGTATTCCATCGACGCTGGCTCCAGGTCAGGAAGGAATTATTCAAGCAGTATATGATGCAGCGAAGAAGAACGATTGGGGATATGTATCAGATCAAGTATACGTAATCTTCAATGGCGAGCGCACATACAGCAACCGAATTACCATTACGGCGACAATCCAGGAAGATTTCTCTCGTTTATCAGAGACAGAGAAAAAGAATGCTCCAAAATTGGAATTTGACTCACAATCGCACGACTGGGGTGAGATTAATGCAGTAGACAAGCAGTCTCACGACTTCATAATAAAGAACACTGGCAACGACAAACTCATTATTCGCAAGGTAAGAGCATCATGTGGCTGCACAGCGGTTACTCCAGCCAAGACAGTTCTCGAGAAAGGAGAAGAGACAAGCATCCATGTAGAATTCAACCCTGCTGGAAAGCAAGGTCGCCAGCAAAAGACTATAACAGTAATTACCAACGACCCAGACAAGTCGAACGTACTATTGCGCATCAGCTGTATGATCAAGACTGCAGGTTCGGAACTAAAATAAAACCCATAAGTTACGATGAAAATAGTTCAGGCAATATCTATCTTAGCCATAACACTTGTCACTGCAGCATGCCAAAAGAAAGTGTTATCAGTTGATGCACAATTAACAAACGTTGAGGATGGCGTAGTATACCTCTCAACGATTGACACTCACATGCAATGGCACAATATAGACACAGCCAAAGTAGAGGGAGGACATTTCAGTGTCGAGACTGAGCAACCGACTGACGGTGGAGAGTGCTTCATGATACTTACGCCTCGCCAACAGCAACTGGTATTCTTTGCAAGAACAGAAGATGTGACCATCAATGGTGATATGGACATGGCATCAACAGTCACTATTGAGGGTTCGAAACTTCACTCTATGTACGAGAACTTTGTAAACAACGTACCAGAGCAAGAGCACCTTAAGAAACTTAACAGAGAGTTGACCAACTCTCAATACAACGTAGACAAGACAAACGCGCTTAAGGAGGAGATATACAATGCACAAATGGAGCAGCTTGCATATATAAAGAAATTCGTCTCTTCAAATGTAGGCAACCCACTAGGTTCATTTGTCCTGATCAACTCGGTAAACTACTTCTCATTTGAAGAGGTGGACAACTTCTCGAAACAAATTTCCGAGAAGCAGCCTGAGCACAAATATACGAAGATCATTGAATCGATAGTAGAAAACCGCCGTACCATCTATGAAGCCATGCAACGTGTAGACATAGGTCAAGAAGCTCCAGACTTTGAATTGGAGGGAGCAGACAACAAGCTACATAGACTATCTGAACTTCGCGGTACTAATGTTATCATCAGTTTCTGGATCAGCAACGATCGTCTATCGAGAATCAATAACATATCCCTTGGCGAGATAGATCAGAAGTTTGCAAAAAAGAACATTGTCATAGTAGGCATATCTGTCGACCAGGACAAAGAACGTTGGCTCAAAGCTGTAAAAGAAGACAAAACGCCTGGCATACAACTAATAGATGCAGACAACAGTATAGCTGCGACATATTGTGTACCTCGCTTGCCATACTGCATACTTATTGACTCTGAAGGCAAAATTGTTGCCAAAGACCATAACGCAGAGAGTGTATTCTCTGACGTAGAGACACTTCTTAAGTAAAAAACATATAACACATAAATGTCACTAATTAAATCTATTTCCGGTATCAGAGGAACGATAGGTGGTCGTCCAGGAGACGGTCTCTCACCTCTTGATGTAGTAAAGTTCACCTCGGCATATTCTGCCTGGGTACTCTCAAAGACACAAGGACGCAAAGCTAAAGTTGTAGTTGGCCGTGACGCGCGAATGTCTGGTCCAATTGTAGAGCAACTTGTAGTATCTACACTCCGTGGCATGGGTATTGACGTAGTCAACATTGGTCTTGCTACAACTCCTACAACCGAGCTTGCTGTGACTGGTGAGAAAGCAGACGGCGGAATTATTATCACTGCATCACACAACCCAAAACAGTGGAACGCACTTAAGCTCCTCAACAATGAAGGCGAATTTCTAAACGCAGCCGAGGGGCAACAGATACTTGCAACAGCTGCTGCAGACGACTACACATACGCTGAGGTAGACAACCTAGGCACACTTACAGAGAAAGATTATACAGAATATCACATACAAAAGGTGCTTGACCTAAAGTTGGTTGATGTAGAAGCAATCAAGAAAGCCAACTTTACAGTTATCCTAGATACAATCAACTCTGTAGGAGGCATTATACTGCCAAAACTTCTCGACAAGTTAGGAGTAAAGAGTTATAAAGTATTGAACCAGGAAGCAACAGGTAACTTCTTCCACACACCAGAGCCTATTCCAGAAAATCTGACACAGATAGCAGGAGAGATAAAGAACGGCAAATACGACGTTGGATTTGTAGTAGACCCTGATGTGGACCGTCTGGCTATGTTCTGTGAGAATGGCGAGATGTTTGGAGAGGAGTACACAATAGTATCGTGTGCAGATTACGTACTCAGCCACACACCTGGCAATACAGTATCTAACCTATCATCATCACGCGCGCTAGCAGATGTAACCAAACAACATGGAGGCACATACAAAGCTGCTGCTGTAGGAGAGGTAAACGTTGTAACTCAGATGAAAGCGACAAATGCAATCATCGGAGGCGAAGGTAATGGTGGTGTAATATACCCTGAGAGCCACTATGGTCGAGATGCACTAGTAGGCATTGCGCTCTTCTTATCGCATCTGGCGCACAAAGGCTGCAAGGTATCTGAACTTCGTGCATCATACCCTAACTACTTCATCTCTAAGAATAAGGTAGAGCTCTCTGCAGATGTAAACGTAGACGCTATACTTGATTCTATGAAAGAGAAGTACAAGCAAGAGCGCATAACGGACATTGATGGCGTTAAGATAGACTTTGCTGAGAGTTGGGTACATTTGCGCAAATCTAACACCGAGCCTATCATCCGCATCTATGCAGAGGCTCATACAGAAGCGGAAGCAAGCGCACTTGCTGCTCAAATTAAGGATGTTATAGCATCTTGCAAATAAAAAATGCTGAAGATATCATATATCAAGCAAATTATTACGATTGCCATCTGTCTTGGACAGGTGGCAATCTTTAATATATATGCTCAAAAACCGCTCGATGGAGGTGTCTCAGCCTCATACTCTATACCTGTATCGCCACGTTGGGCACTATCTTTTGATGGATCCATTTATCAGCAATTCAACAAATATGCTGGTACATGGGGAAGCCTAGCAGCGAAAGGACAGTTCAAGGCTTTGGAACGTAGGATTCTCTTCGCGTCAACCTCAATCTCACATCAAGAGTACAACAACATCAAGAATTCAGACACAGAACTGAAGCTAACCGAAGGCATAGAGATTCAAACTCAATCGATATTCACGCATGGATTTTTTCTAACCCAACGAAAAATATTCTATAAGCCGACTAATGACAATGCATTCTGCTCCGATGCTACATACTACCAACAATTTGACTTTACGGGAATATCGTCATGCTATTATCCTTATATCGCCGCTAATGCAACGTTCAACATAACGCCTGACATTTCCAACGCACCAGTACTACAACGATTTCGCATAGGAGGAGGATTAGCATTAAAAGTCAGTGAAAGAATCAAATTGACTATCAGTTACACACATGCCATGGGAAGCAAACGACAAATATTTATTGGAGATGCAGACAAAATGAACTTACTATCCATCGGCATCAACTTTACACACTTCAACAAATCTGCTGAATAGAAATAAAATTCTACCAGAGTCATCTCTAAGTAGTTGCACTAGGGATTTGTAAGTACAAGTGTTTTTACTACCTTTGCGCGCGATAATGCATTATTAAGAATATTCTAATAGAAACTGACATAAGATGTTTGAAAATCTATCCGAGAAAATTGAACTTGCGTTCAAGTCTCTTCAAGGTGAATCAAAAATTACAGAACTCAACGTTGCTGAGTCTCTCAAAGATGTACGCAGAGCACTCTTAGATGCGGACGTCAACTATAAGGTAGCAAAGCAATTCATAGATACAGTTAAGCAGAAGGCACTCGGAACAGAAGTTCTCAAAAGTGTTAAGCCTGGTCAGCAGATTATCAAGATAGTTTACGATGAGCTCACAACACTTATGGGTGGTGAGGCTGTAGACATCAACCTCAAAGGCAACCCTGCAATCATACTTATGTCAGGTCTTCAAGGTTCTGGTAAGACTACATTCACAGGCAAACTTGCCAACTTGCTCAAGACGAAGCGCGGAAAATCGCCAATGGTAGTAGCATGTGACGTATATCGTCCAGCTGCTGTAGATCAGTTGCGAGTTGTAGCCAATCAGGTAGGAGTTCCGGTTTATGCCGAGGACGGCAACAAGAACCCTATTGAGATTGCAAAAAAGGCTATAGCAGAGGCTAAGTCACAAGGATGTGATGTAGTAATCGTCGATACAGCCGGACGTCTTGCAGTGGACGAAGAGATGATGAACGAGATTGAGGCTCTCAAGAAAGCTCTTGAGCCATCCGAGACACTCTTCGTTGTTGACTCCATGACAGGTCAAGATGCAGTAAATACAGCATACGAATTCAACACACGCCTTGACTTTGATGGTGTAATCCTTACAAAACTTGATGGTGATACACGCGGTGGTGCGGCTCTTTCAATCCGTAATGTCGTAAATAAGCCTATCAAGTTCATCGGTACAGGTGAGAAATTTGACGCTATCGATGTATTCCACCCTTCTCGTATGGCCGACCGTATTCTCGGCATGGGAGATATCCGCACACTCGTACAGCGTGCGCAGGAGCAGATAGACGAAGAAGAGGCACGTAAGCTTCAGAAGAAGATAGCAAACAACAAACTTGACTTTGACGACTTCCTATCACAGATACAACAGGTCAAGAAGATGGGTAACCTTAAAGACCTAGCTTCGATGATTCCTGGTGTAGGCAAGATGTTGAAGAATGTTGACATTAATGACAATGCTTTCAAGAGCATTGAAGCTATCATTGGTTCAATGACACCATACGAGCGCAAGAACCCACAAGTAATAGACGGCTCACGAAAAAAGCGCATTGCCAACGGTTCAGGTACAACACTTCAGGATGTCAACCGTCTTCTCAAGCAATTTGATGAGACACGCAAGATCATGAAGCTCATGAGCGGCAAGACTGGAGCAAATATGCGTCGTATGATGGGTGGCCTCATGAAACGATAAACACATCACACACATACATACATGCAATTAATAGATGGTAAGCAGACTGCAGCTGCAATCCGCAAAGAGATAGCAGAGCAAGTCGATCAAATGGTAGCACGAGGAGAAAAACGACCTCATCTCGTTGCTATATTGGTAGGTCACGATGGTGGCTCTGAGACATACGTAGCCAACAAGGTAAAAGCATGTGAAGAGTGCGGATTCAAGTCTACACTACTTCGCCATGAGGATAATATTACTGAGGCAGAACTTCTTGCAGAGGTACAAAGGCTAAACAACGATCCTGATGTTGATGGATTCATCGTACAATTACCATTACCAAAGCATATCGACGAAGAGAAGGTCACACATGCCATAGACCCAACTAAAGACGTTGATGGCTTCCATCCTGTAAATGTGGGACGAATGACCATTGGTGCGCCAGCATTTATTTCGGCGACGCCACAAGGTATTGTAGACCTTATTCAGAGATATAACATACCTACAGCAGGTAAGCACGCTGTGGTAATTGGCCGAAGCAATATAGTTGGCCGTCCTATGAGTGTACTGCTTTCTCAAAAGGGCATTGACTGCACAGTAACACTTGTACACAGCCGTACTGCGAATATCAAAGAGATCTGTCAGCAAGCAGATATTATAGTAGCTGCTATTGGCAAACCAGGATTTGTGACTGCAGACATGGTAAAAGAGGGTGCTACTGTTATAGACGTAGGTACTACCAGAGTAAAAGACGAGACAAGTCCTAGAGGATGGAGACTGAAGGGAGATGTAGACTTTGCAAATGTATCACCTAAGTGTGCGTTTATTACTCCTGTTCCTGGCGGAGTTGGTCCAATGACTATCGTATCACTTATGAAAAATACACTTCTTGCAGGACAGAAGGCTATTTACAAGTAAGCGACATTATTTCTTCAACACAATAAAAGGCGGAGCTAAAACTCCGTCTTTGTCGTATATAATCAGACCAAAAACTATGCGCAAACTATTACTTACAATCATCAGCTTCATATCAGTCAACGCGATAGCG
Organism: Bacteroidales bacterium; assembly: GCA_024401415.1. Classification (GTDB taxonomy): domain Bacteria; phylum Bacteroidota; class Bacteroidia; order Bacteroidales; family Marinilabiliaceae; genus W3P20-009. The sequence goes on from JAKSLC010000037.1 coordinate 9,198, forward strand.
CAGACAGATGCGAGTCTCTTCTGGCGTTCAGACAGCCTACAAGTTGACGTAATTGACTCACAAGAGGCAGTACAATACAAAAAAGTCGGCCACCATGGACCAGCTGTAGAGAACCCATACATGGCAATTCGACTATACTTCAACAACTCAGGAGCTATAGACATTTATTCCAAGGCGAAACCAGGATTAGAGCTTAAAAAGTACTTATGGTACCCGTCAAATACCGCTATTGAGGAAGAAAATGCAGGTTGTGACGAGTATAGAGTGGGGAAGACTGTAGGATTAGGCGGTATCAGTCTATGGGACGGAGAAAAAGAGATAAAGTTAGAGGCAACCAAAGGCCGCAAAGCCTCTGTAAAAGCCATAAAAGGAGGTCACCAGATGACAATGCTATCAAGAGGAGTAATGTTCAAGGGAACACCTATTGATATAGAAGTGACCGTCACGGTAGACGAAACACGCTGGGCAAAGGTTGAGGCAAGAGCAATTGGTCGCGACGACGTTCAGTTCCTTACAGGAGTAAACCTCCACAATGGTCAAACAATCTCCGCATCTACAACAATATTCAGACATACGTTATTTGCGGGAGGAATACATCCTGCAGATGTTGTAGAGCATCCGCTGCCTATATATTCTGCTATGAAAGCAAAAAAGAGATATTGGAAGCAAAGAGATATTACCTCTGACATGTTGCGACTTATATCTAAACCAACAAACTATGTAAAAACATATATAGCTACTACGTGTCTGAGGGAAATCGAAAATATAAAAGGACAAAAAGAGATTAACGAGAATGAAGCACTTTACATTGCAGAGAACATCTTAGGAATCTAAGATTCTTTATATATCCCACTCAAAATATAATAATGTTTATTCACGCAAAAAAATTGCTCACTATGTTACGAAATGTAAAAAATATGTAACAAGAGAGAAAATACATAATTACAATCCTTAATAGCTTTGTATCTGACGAGAACATGCTATTAAGGATTTTCTTTATATTCTCGTTTTTGCATTCACAATAACTAACTGTCTGAAAGAATCAGCCTAAATTAGATTCGACTCAGTCGTAAAACAAATTTTCTATGTTAACTAACAAAAGATGCGGTATTGCAAGGACTCTACTAATGGTAGTATCTTTGCTGTTTCTCTCATCGTCCGCATGGGCCCAGAGAAACGTTACTGGAGCTGTTACATCTGCCACAGATGGCTTTGGCATTCCAGGAGTAAACGTTTCTATCCAAGGTACCACACAAGGTACTATCACTGACATTGATGGCAACTATAAGTTGTCGGTTCCAACAGGAGCTACTCTAGTATTTACATTTATTGGTTATCAAGAAAAAAATGTAACAATTGTAGATGGGCAAGACATTTACAATGTAATTCTGGAAGAAGAAGTATCAGATCTTGAGGAAGTTGTAGTACTCGGATATGGCGTACAGAAAAAGAAACTCGTCACCGGCGCTACTCTTCAAGTAAGTAGTGAGAGCATTGCACGCCAGAGTCCAGTAAACGTACTTGGTTCTCTCCAAAGTCAGGCACCAGGTGTTAACATTGTACAATCATCAGGTCAACCCGGTGAAGGTTTCAATGTAAACATTCGTGGTTTAGGCACAGCAGGTGTCTCTACACCACTTTATGTTATTGATGGTGTTGCTGGAGGAGACATCAACTCACTTAACAGCAGTGATATTGAGAGCATTGACGTATTGAAAGATGCGGCTTCAGCTGCCATCTACGGTGCACGAGCCGCAAATGGAGTTGTTCTCATCACTACAAAACAAGGTAAAAAAGGCAAGCTATCAGTTACATATTCAGGATCTATGGGTTGGCAGAATCCTGTCACAAACGGAGTAAAACCGGTTGGTGCACAAGATTATATCAAACTTTACAACAAAGCTCTTGAGACAGCAGGTTCTACTCCTGAAGACTTTTCTGCACAAGTTCCACATCTTTGGAAAGATATAGAGAGCGGAGCCTTCAAGGGTACAAATTGGCTTGATCTTGGCACAAATGACAATGCGCTTGTAGCGAATCATTCTATCAACCTAGTATCAGGTACAGAAGTATCTCGCTTTGCTGCAGGCTTTTCGTACATGAAACAGGAAGGTACACTCGGATACCCTGCTACACCTGAGTACACTCGTCTAACTGCACGTCTTAACAGCGACCACACGGTATACAACAATGACGACCACGACGTTATTGTATTCGGAGAAAACATGACATTCACTACATCCACAAAGACAGGTACTCAAATTGGAGGCATATATGGAAATAACGTTCACGATCTCCTCACTGCTACCCCACTTTTACCAGCATTCAATAAAGAGGGTAACTATTATATCTTTAAAGATATGGTAGCAGATGATTGGAATCAGGACCAGGGTATATCAAACCCTCTAGCACGTCTTTTCTACGAACAAAAAGATCAAGAGAGCAAAACAGACCGTATCCAAGGAAATGCATACCTTGAGATTAGTCCTGTCAAATCCATCAAGTATAAGTCTACTTTTGGCTTTAAATACTACCATAACGAGAGCCGCTCATATAAGCCAACTCATAAGATCAGTAACAAGTCAAGCAACGACACAGACGATGTAAATCAATCTCAACGCACTACACGTCAGTGGAGCTGGGAGAATACCATTAACTGGATAGAGTCTTTTGAGAATCACAACATTGACCTTCTTGTTGGACAATCATTTGAGAAGTGGGGATATGGTCAATACCTATCTGCGACAAACAGTGAATCGCGCTTCCCAGGCCAATGGGCTAACGCCTATATTTCAAATACCAACCACCCAATGGACCCAGCAGAGTCTAGTATGAGTGGCGGTCCAATTCAACAAGGTGCTTTGGCTTCCTTCTTTGGACGACTCAATTATAACTATAACGAGACATATATGATGAGTCTCATCATGCGTGCCGATGGTTCGTCGAACTTCAAGAGAGGTAATCGTTGGGGTTATTTCCCATCTGTATCAGCAGGTTGGGTTATGACAAATGAGTCATTCATGGAGCAAGTGACAAATTATATGGACTTCTTCAAACTTCGCGGAAGCTGGGGACAGAATGGCAACTGCGAGATTGATCCATTCCAGTATCTTGCTACTATTGCGTTCGAGGACTATAGTAAATATTACTTCTCAGATCCTTCTAAGGGCAGTGTAGGTGCTTTCCCTGACATTCTACCTAATCCTGACGTAACATGGGAGACATCTGAGCAGCTTGACTTAGGTTTTGATGCCCGCTTCCTTAACAGCAGACTCGGCATCACATTCGACTGGTATAAAAAGACTACAAAAGACTGGCTAGTAAAAGCTCCTGCACTACTCTCTTACGGAACAGCTGCACCATACGTCAATGGTGGTGATGTAGAGAACAAAGGTATTGAACTAGGCATTACATGGAATGACAATATCGGCGATTTGCAGTATAGCGTAGGCGTAAACATCGCTAAAAACAAGAATGAAATTACCAGACTCGCGAATGAAGAAGGTATACTCCATGGTCCAGAAAATGTGTTAGCACAGAATACAGATGAGTTATTCCGTTGCGAAGTTGGTCGTCCTATGGGCTTCTTCTGGGGATTCAAGACAGATGGTGTCATGCAAGATGAAGCTGATGTAAAGGCATATCTTAACAAACACTGCAAAGGAGATGCCGGCAACTCTCTTCAGGGCAATGACATCCAACCAGGCGACTTAAAATTTGTAGATACAGATGGCGATGGCAAGATTACAGATGATGATAAGACAATGATAGGTAATCCACATCCAGACGTTACTCTTGGTATTAACATCAGTCTCAGTTGGAAAGGCATCGACTTTGCAGTAAACGCGCATGGTGCATTTGGAATGCAAGTTGCCAAGAGCTACCGTAACTATTCCAACACATTGACAGACAACTACGAGGCTTCAGACCTTACAAAATGGTGGACAGGCAAGGGCAGTTCAGATAAGTATCCAAGATTTACACATGGCAAACACCCTAATATGGGAGAGACTTCGGACATGTGGCTTGAGGATGCAGACTATCTGAAGATTAACAACATTACTCTTGGCTACGACTTCAAGAGAGTATGGAAGAGTTCTCCATTCAAAGTAATGCGTCTCTATGTTACACTCCAGAACTTCATTACAATTACAGACTATAGCGGTATGGACCCTGAGGTAGGTTATGGAGCAGGTCAAAGCTGGGCTAGCGGTATTGATGTAGGCTACTACCCTAACCCTAAGACATTCCTCGTTGGTGCAAATATCACATTCTAAATAATGACAAGCATGAAAACTAAAATATACTCACTAGCATTCGCACTTCTTGCACTATGCGCAGGTTGTGACGATTTTCTCGACACAGAGAGCCTTGAGAAGAAGACGACAGATATCTTCCCAAAGACGCAGACTGATGCTGAGCAGATGATAACTGGTATATACAGTTCTCTTTTGTACGTATATACAGAACCAGAGCAGGCTCCATTCTTCATATTTGAGCTTGCTGGAGACGACCGAGTAGGTGGAGGTTCAACATCAAACAAAGGAGCTCAGAGCCTTGACCGTCTATATAACAACGGTACTAGCTGGATGACTCAGTTGTGGCTCAGCTACTATTCTGGAATATACAGAGCCAATACAGCTATTACGACAATGGACAATGTGACAGAGTGGTCTGATCCTAATGCAAAGAACGAGTATCTTGCTGAGGCATATTTCCTTCGCGCTCACTTCTATTATGAGCTTGCACTTGTATTCGGACAGGTACCACTAGTAACAACTACTATGGCTGTTAACCTTCCTAAGGCATCTGCAGATGAGATATATGCTCAGATAGCAGACGACCTTGTACAGGCTATCAAACTCTTCCCTAACAAAAAATATGGTCAGGTTGCAGAGGGTCATGTATCTAAATGGGCAGCCGAAGCTCTTCTTGCACGAGTATTCTTGTTCTACACAGGCTACTACAAAAAGACAGATCTTCCTACACTATCTGCTAATGTCACCAAAGCAGACATTCAGAAATACCTGGAAGACTGTATCAACAATTCTGGTCACGGTCTTCTTCCAGACCAACGCTCTCTATGGCCATACACCAATAAATACACAGCAGCTACCTATCAGTACTGTATTGATAACAATACCCCAGAATGGGTAGGAGAGAAGGGTTCAACAGGCAATGAGGAGTACCTTTTTGTAGTTAAGTTCTCAAATACATCAGGATACTATACCAACTACTACTCTCAGAATGGCAGCAAGAACTTCTATGCAAACCGTATGCAGGAATTCTTCGGACCTCGTAAGGTTACAGGAAATACATACCCATTCATGGCTCAGGGCTATACAAATGGTATGGTATGCAGCTCATTGTGGTACGACTGGTTGAACGACCCTGATTACGCAGGCGACTATAGACGAGAAGGTTCAATATGTAACAAAGACACTGAGCTTCCAAACCATAAGGGAGACCCTAACAAAGAGGTAGAGGATACAAGATTCATTGCCAAGAAGATGATCGGTATTTATGCTAATGTAGATGGATCAGATGTGAACTATTCATTCATGTATGGTGGACAGAACGACAGTCAGCTTGGCAACAACCAAGATGTCATCGTTATCCGTTTTGCAGATGTTCTTTTGATGCACTCTGAAATCACAGGTACAGCAGACGGCATGAACAAAGTTCGCGCAAGAGCAGGTCTCCCAGCTATTACATACTCTCTAGAGGCTCTCAAGAAAGAGCGTCGTTTCGAGTTATGTTTTGAAGCTTTACGATGGAACGACCTTCGTCGTTGGGGTGATGTAGAAGAGATTGTAAAGAATCAGACAGGCATTTACATCAAGAATCGTAATATTGATGCTAAATATGAGTTCCACCCTGATGGTGGTTTTATGGAGCGATATAAGGCTACTGGTGGATTCTTTAAGATTCCTGAGAGCCAGGTTACACTATCAAATGGTGTACTCGAGCAGAACCCAGGATGGGAAGACAAGTGGAACTGGCTTAAGCTTCCATACTCAACTCTTTAGTTTTTTTAGGGGTAAAACATTCAGGCCTCAATAGAATATTCTCTTGGGGCTTTATATTATCAGTCATAACAAAAGCCTACGAATACCCTCATGTATTCGTAGGCTTTATCATCTCTTTTATCACGAATTTTAGATGTCCAGTGCAGCGTGATATGCTTCGTATATTGCCTTAGTGATATTTGCAGGGCGTACGCAATCGCCAACCTCTCGAACGAAAGGAGCAGCCGTATGGAGAGCATCTGCATCTGCACGGTTAGAACGCTGACCAACAGCGCAGATTATTGTATCAGCCTTGATAAGCTCTTCTTTGCCCTCTGGCGTCTTAACTATTAGTCCATCTGGAGTAACACGAAGACCGGCAGTCTGCATATACTTAGTAGTATACTTATCTACATTACGCATGAGGATAGGTCTGTTACGGATATTACAATCAGGAGCAAGAGTATCGCGCATCTCGACAATTGAAACCTCCTTACCTTCCTGACCAAGGTGTACTGCACATTCACAGCCTGCCAAACCACCACCTAGCACAACAACTTTCTTGCCTACCTTAGACTTTTCCAGATAATAATTGTTTACTATCACTACATTATTGCCGTCGATACCAGGAATAGGAGGCACGACAGGGGTTGAACCTACAGCCAAAATAAGTGCATCTGGCTTTATAGACTCGACATACTCAGGGGTAACTACAGTATTGAGTCGAATATCAACACCCTCCAACTTAGCCTGCTTTTCGAGAGAAAGACCAAGTTCGTACATTTCATGCTTGAATGATATCGCCTGCTCGGATTTAAGGATACCACCAACCTCATTAGTCTTCTCACACAAAATAACATCATGTCCACGTTGAGCGGCAGTAACCGCAGCCTTTAGGCCAGCTACGCCAGCACCAACGACCAGCACTCTCTTTTTATGATAAGCAGGAGTTACCTCCATACCCTCAATTTCGCGACCAACAACTGGATTGACAGCACATCTGCGAGTAAATGTTGTAGGACGTTCCGCCATACAAGTATAGCAACGGAGACACTTGACTATGAGATCTTCCTGACCAGCAGCTACCTTATTTGGCAAGAAAGGATCAGCTAGCAACTGACGAGCCATATATATAACATCTGCCTTACCCTCACGCAAAATCTGCTCCATCTGTTCAGGATCAGAGAGTCCGCCTATACAAGCCACAGGTTTCTTAACATGCTTCTTGATTTCGGCTGCATACTGAACATTACGACCATGAGGCTCGAACATCGGAAGAGTAGTATCGAAGAATCCATACTGGTATGAACCTACAGACACATGAATAAGATCTACAAGATCTTCCACAAGTTGAGCTATTTTGATGCCCTCATTGATATCGTAACCACCCTCGAAGAGTTCGCTACCAGAGATACGGATTTCAATAGGGAAGCCAGGTCCTACTGCGGCTCGAATAGACTGTAGTACCTCTCGTACAATACGAACACGGTTTTCTGTTGACCCGCCATACTCATCAGTACGGAAATTCTGTGCAGGAGAAAGGAACTGATTGAGAAGCCATCCGTGTCCGGCATGAAGCATAATCATCTCGTATCCAGCTCGCTTACAAAGAGCTGCATTTTCTCCATAACACTTAACGATATGAGCAATCTGCTCTTTAGACAAGCCCTTAACTGGTCTACCATCAGGGCGAGTACAATCACTAGGTCCCCATTGATTAAGGCTAGCTTTCTTATCCTTATCTGACATATATGTACCTGCGTACTGACCAGAATGAGAAAGTTCAATGCTAGGAACAGAACCATGACGACGTAGTGAATCAGCCATAAAAGTATGTGCTGCGAGGCAACCTACCGTAGTTAGGTTCAAGTGGAGCATATGACTCTGATCTGTCTCAGGATCTACAACCAACTCTGATACAGTAACAGACGCTGCACCACCCTTGGCTCGTAGTTCATAGAAACCTTGAGTACGGGGACCAGGAGTACACTCAGGAGTAATATCGGTAGCTCCCATCGGAGCTGAAAACATACGATTACGAAAAATAACATTGCCTATTTTAATAGGACTTGTCAAGATAGGATACCTGTTTGTCATGTTAAAAATCAATATTATTAGAGAAGGAAAACCATTCGTTTATGATTTGCATAATAGCGCATAAGATATACGAAAAATGACAGATGTAGTTTCGATATACCGCAACATAAATGGCTAAAAAGCGTAATACATGGCATTAAGAAAAAAACATTACATAATCAATTTAGATGACTAAAAAATCATGTTACGCAATCTACTAAAATTAGCTTTGATTTCCTGCTTCCTCATCGCAGGTTCCCATTCACATTCTCAGTCGGTACGTATTGTTTATACGACGGACGTACACGGAGCTATATTCCCATACGACTTTATTAAGAACAGAGAGGCTGACCATAGTTATGCTCAAGCTGTTACCTACATTGATGAAGCACGCAATGAGTCTAAGAACTTCATTCTTTTGGATGCTGGCGACGTTCTCCAAGGCACACCTGCCGTTTACTACTACAATAATGTAGAGAGTGAGCATAACATTATCGCTACGATATATAATGACATGAAATATGACGCTGTCTGCATAGGAAACCATGATATAGAGACAGGCCATGATTGCTACGACAATTATGTGCGCCAAATGAATATGCCTGTTCTTGGTGCCAATGCTGTAAACAAAGAGACAGGAGAGCCATACTTCAAACCTTATACCATATTGGAGCGTGCAGGCAAGAAGATAGCTGTATTAGGGCTTACTACACCATACGTTCCTCACTGGTTGCCAGAATTCTATTGGAGTGGCATTGAGTTCAAAGATATGGTTGAGAGCGCGCAATACTGGATGGACTACATTAAGAAAAATGAAAAGCCTGATGCAGTAATCGGTCTATTCCATGCCGGATATGACTACACTCACTCTTTCCAGAAAGCAACAGACAAATGCAATGAGAACGCATCGACTCTAGTCGGTGAGCAAGTTGATGGTTTCGATCTAATTCTTATCGGTCATGACCATAAGGTTTACAATCAGGAGGTAACAAGTCCATCTGGTCGCAAGATTCCTGTGTGTGATGCTGGTACAGCTGCTCGTTACATTGGCGATATCACAATGGAATTCAAAAAAGGCGAGGAGTACCCTACTGTGACATCGAAACTTGTAGCATTGTCAAACATAGAGGCTTCCGAGAGTTTTACTCATAAGTACATGCCTCACATGCTCACTATCAAGGCTTATTCAAAGAAAGTAGTGGGTACACTTAACGAGGATCTTGTATCTAGCGAGGCTCTATTCGGACCTAACAAATTTGTGAATCTTGTTCATGCTACAACATTGAAGCATACAGGTGCAGATATTAGCTTTGCAGCTCCTCTTTTGATAGATGCTACTATTCCTAAAGGCAATGTTACTGTAGGAAACATGTTCAGCATTTACAAATTTGAGAATATGCTCTCTGTAATCAGACTTACCGGAGAGGAGATAAAGAAATTCCTGGAGTACAGCTACGATGAGTGGATTGACAATCCATCAAAGAGCGGTCACCTCATTAAAGTCACAAAGCGCGGTCGTATCATCAACCGTGTTTATAACTTTGATTCGGCAGTAGGCATTCGTTATACAGTAAACCCATTCAAGCCTTATGGTGAGCGTGTAGAGATACTCTCTATGGAAGACGGAACACCATTTGACATGAATAAAGAGTATAACGTGGCAATGTCAAGCTACCGTTTCAATGGCGGTGGAGAGCATTTAACTAAGGGCGTCGGCCTAACAAAGGAACAGATAAATGCTAAATCTGTAAAGAACATTCTCAAAGATCTTCGTGGTATGATTATGGAAGACTTCATTGAGATGGGTGGCGAGATTAAGATTCCTGATTACAACAACTGGAAATTCGTTCCAGAGAACGATGTCAAGGAGTATATCGAGAAGGACAAGAAATTGTTCTAAAGATCAAGAAAAGACATTCACAAAACACAAAGCAAATATGAAGAGCAACGAACTGGCTATCTATGCTGGTTCGTTGCTTTTATATTGACATTATGATGAGCATCAAATAAAATATGAGATACATAAACGCTACTTTCCACCACATTCTATAGGGTTCGTATAAGGTTCGTATAGGTCTAGTATAGGCCTAGCATAGGAGTAGTATAGGGTTAGGCGCTGTATGGATATCAATTCCTTATGAGCAAAAGGAACCCCTAGCATTCAAACGAACACTAGGGGTAAATACACAAAGATTTTTAATCAATTTACAATTTATTACCAAGGACGATCCTTAATCTCCTCCTGTTTTGCAGGAGCGCCACCACCCATTGGGAATGGCATCTTAGGTGCTTCTGGCTCTGTGAGGACTTGAGCATTCATCCATTCGAAAATATTAGCGTGACCTTGAGGTGCAACAGTACCACCGCCATTATTTGTTGGCTTCAAATCGGCAATAGATTTCTCTTGAGCCCCTGTAACCATATCATTGAAGAGGTAGCACCATGAGAAGTGTCCGAATAACTTTGTACCCGGAAAATCGTGACCATTTACGCACTCAAACATAGAGAGCCAGACATTCTTAGCACCAGCAGCAATAAGACGCTCATAAGTTGGCATAGCAAAAGACTTAGGGTCAACCGTTGTATCATCGAAAGACTGCACGAACCAGATATTCTCATTTGCTAGAGAGGCAATCTGAATATCAGAAATAAACTCAGACTTATAAGCCTCGCAAGTTGGATAAGCAGCTGCGAAGAAGTGAGGATGACGGATTAGCATATTCATGGTCATATAACCACCATTTGAGCAACCTCCGATATAGATACGATTTCTGTCGACATCTGGATTGACATTAGTTACGTAATTATCAATACAAGACTTAAGAACGTCGCTATAGATAGATGGGGCATCACCCATTCCCATACCCTTAGGAGTCTGCATCCAGAAAGTAGGGCACTGTACAGCGAGGACGTATGCGCCTCCCTCACCACCTTCTGTAGTAAAGTGAGATTGTATATCCTCACGAATAAGAGATACTACCTCATTACCCATGAGTTCGATGCTTACATCAAGGCCACCTTCGCCCATACCATGGAGCCAGATGATAAGAGGATTCTTCTTTGAATCAGACTTCAAAGCCCATGGCTCATAGGCACCATATGTAAGTGTAACGTCACCTGTGAGACCTGTTTTAGCACCAGTATAGGTACCACGGCTGAAGAAATCAGACTCAGAAAGGAAATTACGAAGAGCATGAGGTGTCTCGCACTCAATATTAGTAATCTTCTTACCAGCTACTTTAACATACTTACCAGGCTTAAGCGCTACCTTAACAGGATAAGCCGTGCTCCACGAACCCATAAAAGAAGCTACTAGAGGAGCAGCTTTACGATCTGAGCTATACTCCAAGCCGAAAGCAAGATAGTCGCCATTATCGCACCATTCTCCACGATCGTCGCATGTATAAACGATTTTCACGTTACGAGGAACACCATTTGTCTCGACAATGAATGCATTTGGATCAAGCTGATCGAGCTTTTTCTCTGGTTTTACAACCACTAAATTGACAGAAGTAGACGCTTCATACGCGGTAATACGAACCACCTGGTTCTTCATTTTGAGAGACTGAGCGTCTGCCGAGAAGATTGCGACAGCAGACATAGCTGCCAATGCGAATAAACTTTTTAGGCTTTTGTTGTTCATAAACTAAAAATTAATGGTATGTGAGAAACACATGTGACATACTTGTCTACATGATTTTGTACAAAAGTATAACTAATACAGACACCTTGACGATCAAATGGAAAAACGAGAAACTAATCG
>JAKSLC010000038.1 GCA_024401415.1 Bacteroidales bacterium
ATGAGTAATAACCAATACACCAGCTGAACCGTTAAACCCAGTAAGGTATTCTCTGAATTTCCAATGTTCTGCAGGATACTCGCTACAGTGAGGATCTTCTGTGCGAACAATTAATGCTTCAAGCCCAAGTTCTTGCATTGCAGTGCGAACTTGTAGTAGTCTTTCGTTTTGAATTGTATTCATAATCTATCCTCCAATTAATTTTATACCAATGTCCCTATAACAAATAAAAGCACAGTAAAGAAAGTGCTCATCGCTATTAAGGGGAGTTGTTTATCTAGGTCTCTTCCCGAATGATGAATAACAAATATTACGTTCTTTACAAAAAGAGGTATACTCAATAATGATATGTATTGAGTATGTTTACCATATATCATGATATACGCTATAAGGCAGATAAAGGATACGGAAAGCAGAATAGTGTGGTATACACGGGCTTTGTGTATACCCATCTTTACCACAAGGGTATTCTTGTTGGTTTGTTTATCACTCTCATAGTCTCTCATGTTGTTCATGTTTAGTACTCCTACTGATAGTAGACCGATACTTGATGCAGGTAATAGGGCAGGAATCCATAGATTGCCTTCATATAAGGCTTCAGATCCGGCTACACCCACTAATCCAAAGAAGATAAATACAGACAAATCGCCTAATCCGATATATCCATAAGGTCTCTTACCTATGGTATAGGTAATTGCAGCTGCTATACATAGCAGTCCGATAACGAAGAGGGTTATTATACCATTGTATCCTAATCTTGGATAGGCAAAAAATAACAAAACCATTCCACTTGTTAGAGAAAAAAGTCCCCATAAAACGATGGCTATTCTCATCTCTTTGGGAGTAATCGCACCACTTTGTATGGCTCTTGTTGGTCCTACTCTTTGTTCGTTGTCTGCTCCGTTTACAGAGTCACCATAGTCGTTGCATAGGTTGGAAAGTATCTGTAACCCTAATGTAGTCATAAGGGCAAAAATGCACAAAATCCATGCGAATACACCACGTTGGTATGCCATAACACTTCCCATCGCTATTAGTGATAGTGACAATGGAAGGGTTCTTAATCTAAAGGCAGATATCCATCTTTTCATGTCGTATACTATTTTGCCATTACTTTTATTGTCTCTTTATTAGTGTTTCCAAACTTTACGTTGATCAATATTAATTTGTTTGACCATGCGCTGGTGTTTACCGAAATCGAGTTGAGACTGTCTACTCGCGTATGGTTTAGCAATCTGCCATCTAGACTATGTATTTGTATCTCAGATATCTTATCTGCAATTATAGTAGTCAATCCATAATCTCTTTCAACCAGTACTGTTTTATCACCATCAATAGGTTCATATTTTGAACTCTCTTTGCTATATAAATCTCTTCCTGATAGTTGCATGGTTTGGGTATTAGATGGATCCAGAACCTCATGAAGCGACATGTAGTCGCCATTCTTTTTGTCCCAAGCAAGGGCAAGTGACCAATAATAGTCTCTTCCTAGTTCCGTACATGAACCGTACCCTCCAGTCAGAACTCCCATAAGTTTATTGTCGTTGTTCCATAATCCAGACCCAGAGGATCCTCCTTGTGTTGTCCCTGTCAACCATGTCTGAACATTGTAATGCACGTTGCTGGCAAATCTATATCCTTCGGGTGTTTTCGCGCCTGTTAAACTATAGTCGTCTAATTTTAAATCAGTTCCTACTGATACTTTCTTTACATCTCCATACGGATGATGTATACATATATATTCTTCTTTGTCATCAATTAGGCCACTGATATCCCAGCCCGTCCAATAAGGATTGACTGTTTCTGAAGGAATACTATTAAGCTCAAATAATGCAATGTCATATTCTGGATAAAAGCATAATAACTCTAAATTGGTTATTGTTTCAGTTTCGCTTTGTGCAGGTTCTGATGGCCTGTCGCAATCTTCAACTTCAAAACCGAATAAGGCTTTGACCGAAGATTTTGGATTTCCTTTAAATACATGTGCGGAAGTAAGTACGTATGGCCTCAAATCTTCGTCTGTATTGTTGATCAATGTGCCAGTTCCCAATTCTGTGCCTCCCACAATAAGTCTGCAAACACTGCGTCTGATAAGTTCTGTCTTTGAATTACATACAGTATTTACCATACATTTCCAGCTTTTCCCGTATTGAGAATCTTTGTTTCGAGCAATACGTTGACCAGGAAGTGGGATAATTCCAGTACACACATATTCTACATTCACATGATCTTTACCATAGTAGGTAATGGATAGAGTCGAACCGTCAAAAACTTCAGTATCTATAGTTTCATTTATAATGTCTTTAGGCAAATAGGTGACTTTCTTGTCGCTTGATGTAGCTATTAAACTATCTAATTTATTAACATTTATACGTGTGATTAAAGCACTCATGCTATACGCACCATCAGAATAATATGTCTTTGTGTCATTGTTGTCCAATGTGGAATTTAGGATATATTTCTCTGCAAAGTGTAATGAACCATGTATAGTGTTAATCCCATTGATTTGCGTAATTATCTGATTATTAGACACTGACTGCACCGGGGGAAGAATGACATTCTCTGCCCCTGTCTTCACACAAACTAGAAGACTGAGTAGTAAAAAAAGTGACTGCTTGAATTCCATTATCACCGTCTGAATTGCTTTATACAAAGATAATGAAGATACTGAGATAAATAGTCGTAAAAAATGTCAAATCGCTTGCATATGTTCTAAAATAGTATGATAATTGCACCACGAAAATTCACAATTCGACTAAAACCAAATAAAGAAATGAAGAAAGTTATTCTTAACCTTGCTGCAGCTCTCGTAGTAGTGTTCGTAGCATCATGCGCATGCGACTGTAAGAAATCATGCAACGCATCAGAGGAGAAAACAGAGTGCTGCGCTGATTCAGCTAAGGCTTGCTGTCAGGATTCTACTAAGGCTTGTTGCGCTGATTCAACAAAGGCATGCTGCCAAGGTGATTCAGCTAAGGCTTGCTGCAGTGAGAACGCAGCAGAGTAATCTGAAAAGAAAACAACACAAACAGTCTGTTGGGGCGACACATATTTGATGTCGCCTTTATTGTTTTTATCCTCTGAGCATCTCTCCAAAAATGAATTTGCCACTAAAAATGAATGAGTTTCAATAATATGCAACAATAATTGCCAAAATACTTGCATATTAACAAAAAAATTATGAAAATTGCAGTTGCAAATACGCAAACCTATTTTAAACAAAATAAGAAATGAAAAAAGTTTTACTAAATGTAGCTGCGGCTCTTTCTCTTATGTTCGCTGTTTCTTGCGCTTGTGACAGCAACAATAAATCTTGTGACAAGGCAAATGATGCAACTTCAGAGGTTGCTACAGAGGCTGATAAAGCATGCGAGGGTGCTAAGGAGTGCTGCAAGGCTACAGCAGATAGCGCAAAGGCAGAGTGTGATCGTCTTCAGTCTATTGAGGCAAATCTTACAGAGGAGCAGCTCGATTCAATTGATGTTGCTGAGTCTTTGGCTTTCAAGCCTGTTGAAATGCCTTCTGTACAACTAAAGCCAGAGCAGCAAAAGAAGCTCAAGGAGATGATTGATGGCGCAAGAGCTAAGGCTGAAGCTATTAAGGAGCTTCCTCGCGCAGAGCGTCGTGCAGCTCGTCAAGCTCTTCAAGCTGAATGTGCAGAGTTCTTGAATAATCTTCTCGATGAGGATCAACTCGAGGCAATTAAGAAGAAATAATTTTAATTAGATATTTTACTGGCGACATAGTTATCTATGTCGCTTTTTTTTATGTCGTATCCAATTTGTTATATTTCTTATCTCGTGATAAGTCTTTCAAATAGATTCTCTATATTGACGATATATACTGTTAAGTTGCTATTCCTTTTTTATTTGGTATCAATGGCGTGAGTTAAGTTTGTGTTATTGTCTTTTTTTTTCTTTGCTAGGGTAGTGTTCTATAGTTGTTTTCTTTTTCTGATGTGTGGTTTGTGGTGATTTTTTGTCGTTAATTACAGTGTGTTTACTAGTAAACATATTTGATAGGGTGTTTTATATTGTTTACTCGTTCAAATATGTCAGTTTTTGACTATATTCATATATAATAAATTAATTATAAAGTACACATAATCAGTGTTTTATATCTTGATAAGTAAAGTGTATCTCTAGATATTTGTGTATATATATGCAAGTGTGGGTGTTTTGTATGTTGTTTTGTCTTGTATATAAATGCAAATCAGTTAGTTACGAGTCTTATGTAAATGGTATATATATAGTCTAAGTGTTAACTATCTGATTTATAGACGCAAGCTATTTTTTACTTGTTCAGGGGTGAAATGTTTATTAACAGTTGTCAATAAGTACTTATTTACGTCTGTAACAGTTATTTACATATTGAGAGCTTGGTATTTCTAATGTGGTAATCAACAAAAATACCGAGCAATCACTATGAATGAAGTTGATCGCTCGGTCGTATTTTGTCTTGCCGGTTTATTATTGCTTTTTATTATGCTTTTCTTTATTCTGGTTTGTAGTCTTTGAATGTACCGTCAGAATAAAACAGCACTATTCTTGTTATTTGCTTCTCAACTGGCTTCTTTTCAGGTTCTTGTACTGATTTACTTTCAGTATTAAATATAGAGTGTATTCCTTCTCCTGGTTGTAGAAATTCATTGTCTTCTACTATATTAGCGTTGGCTTGCAGTGTTTCCGGTTCTATATCTTGGGGATAAGTGGACGTTCTCGAGGTCTTAATGTCTTTATTGGTAGAGTTTTCAAAGGCATCTTGATGGTCGTTGTTTGGTGTAATAGTATGACTGAATAGCGATGTCTCGTCTATAGGCAATGGTGCTGTTCCTACGCCTGTAATCAACCAATTAATATCTAATGTAGGAAACGCTCGCTTTATAGCGTCAATGGTCTCTTGCTTAAATCCTCCACCTCGTCCAGAATCAGACATTATATGAGATATGGTCATCTTAGATACACCAATCTTTTGAGCTAATTCCGTCTGATTTATGCTATATAGCTGCATTAATGTTCTTAAACGTTCCTTCATATTTTTGTACGATTATATGATGATGGTGCAAATGTAAACAAAAATAACAATGTAAACAAATGGCCGATAAACTTTTTTGTATACATTATTTTGTATTGTTTACATTTGCTTTTATGTTTATTTTCATGTATACTTGATGGGTTTACAGCGATGTTTATTGTGTATATTTACCTTGTAAACATAAATGTGTTTGTTTTTGTCTGTTTCTGATTATTTGTTAGGTTATGTCTCTCATCAATTTACTACGATCGATAAAGATGCTTAACGTATCCAGATTATACATTTTTTGCGATGAATAAGGGTGTTCCCCGAGTATAGCCCGAGTATAGCCCGAGTCTACGTAAATAAAAAATTGCGATGAACAAGGGTGCTCCCCGAGTGCTCACCGAGTACAGCCCTAGTCTACATAAATATATAATTACGATGAATAAGAGACTTCCTCGTATGTTGTCTTATGGTTGGACTGTATTAATATATAGGCTTTAGTATATCATCAACTAATTTGATGGGAATCAAGTATAGAATGCAAGATATTGTTGTATCTTTGTGTCTTTAAATACATGAATATATCGAGCCTTTATATGGCAAGATTCATAACTGAAGTTTAATCTATACCGATTATGCATAAACGTCATTCTACGGATTTTAGTGTCGTAGACATACATTCGCTTAGCGCGAGTTGTTATCAGATTGTGCTTAAGCATCCTGATACTCTGCCTTTGGTCGCACCTGGACAGTTCGTTCAGGTTCAATTGCCTGATAGCGCAAATTCTTTTTTACGTCGACCAATTTCTATTCACGACGCTGATTTTGAGGCTAATACTCTTACGTTGTTGATTCGTAAGGCGGGTAAGGGTACTGAACTTTTGTCTCATGTTAAGGTTGGTGATTCTGTAAACTTACTTTATCCGCTTGGTAATGGGTTCGATCTTAGTTTGGATAAAATTGGCAATAATCCTTTACTTATTGGTGGAGGTGTAGGAATTGCTCCTCTTTATATGGCTGCAAAAGCTCTAAAAGCAGCTGGTGCAAATCCAAAAGTTCTTCTTGGTGCCCGAAATGAAGCTGATTTGCTGAAAAAGGATGATTTCGCTGCTATTACTGAAACGGAGTGTACAACTGAGGATGCTTCGTTTGGTACTAAGGGGTTTGTGACGGATCATGTTTACATGAAGGGGTGTGTTCATCAGTTTACTTCTATTATTGTTTGCGGGCCTATGCCTATGATGCGTGCTATAGCTCGTGTGGCGGAGGCTGAGAATATTCCTTGCCAGGTTTCTCTTGAAAATAAGATGGCTTGTGGCATTGGTGCTTGTTTATGTTGTGTAACTGAGACTACAGATGGCCATAATACATGTGTATGTACACAGGGTCCTGTATTCGATTCAAATGATGTAAAATGGTAAATCTGACTGTTAACCTAGGTAATAACTTAGTCTTAAATAATCCTGTAATGACCGCTTCTGGTACGTTCGGATATGGTCTCGAGTATGATGACTTTACTGATGTTGATCGTCTCGGTGGGATTATTGTAAAGGGTACAACTCTTAATTTGAGAGAGGGTAACGCGTATCCTCGTCTCGCTGAGACAAGACAGGGTATGATTAATGCGGTAGGTCTTCAAAATAAGGGTGTGGACTATTTTTGTAAGAATATCTATCCTCAACTTCTGAAATACACTAAGACTAAGGTTATTGTTAATGTTTCGGGTAGTTGTATCGAAGATTATGTAGCCTGCGCTGAGCGTGTGGCTGCTTTGGATCATATTCCTGCTATAGAGCTTAATATTTCTTGTCCTAATGTGAAGCAAGGGGGTATGTCGTTCGGTACTAATCCTGATATGGCTGGTAAGGTGGTCGAGGCTGTGCGTAAGGTTTACCCTAAGCATTTGATTGTTAAACTTACTCCTAATGTTACTAGTGTTGTGGATATCGCGAAGGCTGCCGAATCGGCTGGCGCTGACAGTGTTTCGCTAGTAAACACTTTTTTGTCTATGGCTATAGATATTAAGTCTCGCCGTCCTGTGTTGTCTACTGTTACTGGTGGTATGTCTGGAGCTGCTATTAAGCCTATTGCTTTACGTATGGTATGGCAGGTGGCTAATGCTGTAAAGATTCCTGTAGTCGGTCTTGGCGGTATTAGTAGCGCTGAGGATGCTATCGAGTTTATTATTGCTGGTGCTTCTGCTATTGAGATTGGTACAGCTAATTTTATTAATCCGAATATCGGAAATGAAGTGGTTGATGGTATCGCTGCTTATTTAGAGGCTAATAACATGAAGGATATTAGCGAGCTTAGAGGTAGTCTAATCTTATAATAATAACGCTTTATTGCGTTATGTCTTTTATATACCCATAATAGGAATCGTTCTATATCTTGATGGTTTTCTATTGTGGGTTTTTATTTATTTGTAAACAATTGTATTTGTGTTATGTGGTTTGTTAGATGTCTGTTTGTTGTGTCTTTTATGGTAAACATGTTTACTGTATTTGCGCAGCAGGGGCCTTTTGTGTTGAGTAAACAGTCTAGATTTAGTTTACTGACGTGTGGGGCTGGTGACGAGTTGTATACTACGTTTGGTCATACTGCTTTACGTTTAGTTGATGACTCTGTAAACATAGATGTTGTTTTCAATTATGGTCTATTCGATTTCAACACTCCTAATTTTTACCTGAAGTTCATGAATGGAGAGTTGGATTATTTACTAGGATATGGATCGTATAGCCGTTTCATAGATACTTATAGGCGTGAAAATAGAGAGGTAAGAGAGGCTGATTTGGTGCTTACTGATGAAGAAAAACAAGATTTATGGCGACTTTTGTATATAAATTTGTTACCTGAGAATAGAGCATATAGATATGACTTCTTTTTCGACAATTGCGCTACTAGAGTTAGAGATTTGTTGTTTAAGGTAAAACGGTTGCCTTTGCCTTATGAGGCTACGGGGGTTACTTATAGGCAGCTTATTCATGAGAAGAATACTAGCGATAGTTGGTCTGCTCAAGGTATCGATTTGTTGTTAGGTGCTAATACAGATTCTATTGCATCTGTTAGTGGACGGGCTTTTCTGCCAGATTATTTGGAAGCTCTATTTATTGACTATAAGTTTATAAAACAGCCTATTACTGTTGTAAAGGTTGCTCCTGTGGTTGATAGTGATATAGTAAACGTTCCTAATTTATTGTTTACTATGTTGTTTGTGTCGGTTTTATTGTTTACACTTTACGAATGTAAACATAAGTTGTTTGTATATTGGGTGGACATCGTTTTGTTAGTGCCTTATATATTGCTTTCTCTTCTTTTTGTATATATGTGGTTCGTTTCTAGTCACCTTATATGTAAATGGAACTGGAATGTCCTTTGGGCGTCCCCTATCCTCATTTTATTGCTTATCGACACAATTAAAAAGAAGCATACGTATCGTATCATAGTCGAATTGCTTTTCATAGATGTCTGTCTCGTCGTTTTTGTTATGTTAAGCATATTTGGCGTAGAGTACTTCTCAAATATTGCATATTTAGGTGCTGCTTCTCTTGCTGTAAGAATTAATTATAGACTATACTATACATATAACAATTCGCTACGCATATTTAGGAAAAAATAACAAACAGGACTTTGTATATAATATATGAGTAATGTAATTTTGCACCATCATATTATAAGATCTTTAATCTGATGAAAGTACTAATAATCAATGGTCCTAATTTAAACCTTTTAGGGGTCAGAGAACCTGGTATATATGGTTCGCGTGGTTTTGAGGACTACTTGGCAGAGTTGAACAATAGATATTCTGGTGATGTCGCTATAGAGTACTATCAGAGCAATCATGAAGGTGGTATTATTGATAAGTTGCATGAAAATGGATTCGGTCAAGTCGATGGTATCGTACTTAATGCTGGTGCATATACACATACTTCTGTGGCTATAGCCGACGCCATTTCCGCAATTAATACACCTGTTATAGAGGTACATATTAGTAATGTACATAAGAGAGAAGAGTTCCGCAGACACTCTTATATTTCACCATCATGTATTGGTGTGATAGCCGGATTTGGTCTCGACTCTTACAGACTTGGCATTGAGGCCATTAAAGAGATTCAGAAAAAGAAATAATAGACAAAATATAAGACTTTAAAGCATATAAGATGACAAAGAAGTTAACCAAAATCGTTGCTACGATTGCAGATAACAAGTGTGACGTTGAATTTATCAAGTCACTTCATGAGGCTGGTATGAACGTTGTTCGTATGAACACAGCTCATCAGATGCCTGAGACATCAGAGGAGATTGTTAACAATGTTCGTAAGGTGTCTAACAAGATTGCTATCCTTGTTGATACAAAGGGTCCTGAGGTGCGTACAGTAGCTGGTGACGGTCCTATCGAGTTCGTAGCAGGTAATAAGATTATCGTTAAGGGTGAGCCTAATACAAAGTCTACAAACGAGTGTCTTTGTGTTTCTTACGAAGGCTTCGTAAATGACCTCGAAGTTGGCAAACGTATCCTGATCGACGATGGTGACGTTTCTCTCATGGTAGATGAGAAGAATGCAGATCACCTTGTATGTACAATTGAGAATACAGGTTCTATCAACGGTCGTAAGTCAGTTAACGTTCCTGGCGTTTCTATCAAGCTCCCTTCTTTGACAGAGAAAGACCGCAAGTTCGTTGAGTGGGCTGTTAAGGTTAAACTTGATTTCATCGCACACTCTTTCGTACGTTCAGCTAAGGATGTTAAGGAGATTCAGGATATTCTCGACAAATACAACTCACCTATCAAGATCATCTCTAAGATTGAGAATCAGGAGGGTGTAGATAATATCGACGAGATTATTGAGGCATCTTACGGTATCATGGTTGCTCGTGGTGATATGGGTATTGAGATTCCTTACCAAAAGGTTCCTTTCATCCAGCGTGCTCTCATCCGTAAGTGTATCGAGGCTAAGAAGCCAGTTATCGTGGCTACACAGATGCTTCATACTATGATCAAGAACCCACGTCCTACACGTGCAGAGATCTCGGATATCGCAAATGCTATCTATAGCCGTACCGACGCTATCATGCTTTCTGGTGAGACAGCTTATGGTAACTATCCTGTTGAGGCTGTTACAGTAATGAATAACATCGCTCGTGAGTCTGAGTCTTACAAGGATACTCGTAACGATATTCCTGTACCATCATCAAAGAACGAGATTACAACATATCTCGCAGAGACTGCAGTAGGCGCTTCTCGCAACCTCCCTATCAAGGCTATCTTGACTGATTCGTTCACAGGTAAGGCTGCTCGCTACATCGCTGCTTTCCGTTCTGCTGTTCCTGTATATGCATTTGCTTATGAAGAGCGCGTTGCTCGTGAGCTCTCTCTCTCATTCGGTGTATTCGCTGAGTACATTGGTGATGGACACAACAAGAGCCAGATGTTGAAGCAGACTATCGAGCGTCTCTTGTCTAACAGTGAGTTGTCAAGCGCTGACCTCGTAGCATATATCGGTGGTTCTTATGGTATCGGTGGTGGTACAACATTCGTTGAGATCCTCACTGTAGAGAACCTCTTAAAGAAGATCGATAGCTACATGAATTAATATTGTTCCTTTGCTCTTCTCTAAATAGAAGTGCTAATAGGAATTATATGAAGTATATAAAAACCGTTCTGAGTATTGTTACTTAGAACGGTTTTTTGTTTTGTAGCTGCACTTGTTGTGAACCTTATGAGCACCCTATGTGCACTCATAGTACAACAAAATAATAAGGCGCATTCTTTGGAGGAATGCACCTTATATCTATATCGTAATATATGCTTATGCTGGTTGGTGTTGCGGACGAAGAAGGTCCATAACTGTCTTTACAGGGTTGAACGTCTCGATAGGTACTTCAACGAAGAACGTGAGCCACTTTGCCATTGCACCATTCCATAATCCAGGTAACTCCATTGCTTTCAGATCCTTACCGTTCAAACTCTTGTATGAAATAAAGCCTGCGTTGACATCTACGAAGTCCTGAAGATTGTACTTCTTGCCCTTACGGTCTGTTATGCAGCAGAACAAATCTACTGGATTAAAGTGTGTACTTTGCTTCATAAGATCAGCATCCTTAGGATCAATCTGTGCGCTTTCCACAACTTGCAAAGATACCTTGCCATCATCACCCATTGTCCAGAATGGGCCACCGCCAGGCTCACCCTCGTTCTTTACCATACCACAGACACGAAGTGGTCTGTCTAGGATAGAATATGCTGTCTTTGCGTCAATATTTGACACATCGAGCTTAAGTTCTCTATTGATGAATTCCTCTGCCTCCTTTAGAGCCGAAGTATCACCATTGTCAAGCTTGGTTAGAATAGCGTCTATGGCTTTTTTGCGAGCAACGGCATAGCCCGCTATAACCTTCTTGTACTTCGAGGTGATTGGCAAAAGGTGTTGTTGGGCTACATTGTCAATATTCTTGATAAATACGTAATCAGCATCGATATCTGCAAGATTCTCAATCAATGCACCATGACCACCAGGACGGAATACTAAGTTGCCATTAGCATCACGGAATGGCTCATTGTCCATTGTAGCAGCAAGAGTATCTGTAGATGGCTTTTGGAAGGAGAACGAGATGTTCGTCTTAATATCCATGTGCTTCTCTACAAACTCCTTCGTAGGCTTAAGTGCCTCCTTGAATAGGTCAAGGTGTTGTGGAGATACAGTGAAATGCAGATTAATCTCATTGTTCACGCAAGCATATTGTACACCCTCCATGATATGCTCCTCTGCCGCAGTGAGATTGACACCCTTATAGTGGTGAAATAAGATTACGCCTTTAGGCTTCTGTCCATAACCTAAACCTTCTGGGTCAAGCATAAGACGAATCTTGTCAGCTGTTCTTGCAGGTTCTAGAGCGTCCAAAGCATCGCTGAAAGCGAACTTATCTGTACTATTAAGGAATTTTGCATAGGGTAGTACTTTCTCCATTTCCTTTTGCTTTTCAGGCTCAGCATTGCGAAATTCGAACATCTGTTTGAACATTCGTGTCGCAGCACCAGATGCAGGGATGAATTTTACAACCTTCTTGCCATCTTGGACAAGACTAGTTTCATATACTTCTGATAGTGTAATAGCTTGCGCCTCGTCAACAGCACTAATGCCATCGCCAATAGTAGCTGCACGCTTAATGTTTGCAAAAGGGAAGCCAGCCTTAAATTGCTCAAGTTGTTTTTCTACTTTTTCTTCTGAAATTCCCTTCTGAGCCAAAAGGGCCTTATCCTTATCTGTCAACATCGCTTATATTGTTAATTTTCGTATTAATGATTTATAAAGATAGGAAATAAGACAATATCATGTTCCTAAACTCTCTATATTAACGAAAAAAACTTGAAAACGTTTCTTTTTTGAATAAAGGTTTGTAACTTTGTACGCTCTTTCAGAGCAAACAAGCATACACTTATTATATAAACAATATACATAGAGATGACAAAAGCAGATATCGTTAACGAAGTTGCTAAGGGCACAGGTTTCGAGAAGGTAATGGTTCAGAAGATTATTGAGGCATTTATGGACTCAGTTAAGTCTTCTATGGAGAATGGTAATGATGTATTTTTGCGTGGTTTCGGTAGTTTCGTAATCACAAAGCGTGCTGAGAAAACAGCTCGTAACATTTCTAAGAATACTACAATCATCATCCCGGAGCGTTACGTACCTGTATTCAAGCCTTCTAAGGAGTTCTCTGAGGAGGTAACAAAGAGCCTCGCTTTGATTAAGAAGTAATTTCTTTAACGAGAGTAAAAGAAAAACATTGTCCTTAGAACGAGAGTAATAATAAAAAATAGGGTAGAGCTATACTCTGAGTTACTCTAAGTCAAGGTCAAAATAATATTAACTGATTGTTTAACCCCATAAATCTAAATGTTATGCCAAACGGTAAGAAGCATAAGAGACATAAGATGGCTACACACAAGCGTAAAAAGAGATTGAGATTGAACCGCCACAAGCATTAATCAATCGACAAATCTTTAGCTTATAGCCAATCTATATGAAAAGATTCAGAAGAGCTTCGGGTGGCACGCTAATCTATATGATACAGCAATCCCTGAAGCTTTTCTTTTTTAGAAAAGTTCTTTGAAATAATTGAGATTAACGTGAACGCAGAACTATTTATTCATGTTAGTCCTGAGGAGATGACAATAGCTCTCCTAGAGGACAAACGATTGGTGGAATTGCGTAAGGAGAAACGTAATGTTCAGTTCGAAGTAGGAGACATATACGTCGGCAAAGTACGAAAGCTAATGCCTGGCTTAAATGCAGCATTCGTGAACGTAGGTTATGAGAAAGACGCATTCCTTCACTACTTGGATTTGGGACAACAGTTTCGCACTCAGCAAAAGTTCCTCAAACAGGTCATAGACCAACGCAATCGTAATCAGAATGAGTTGCCTCACGTTCGTCGTGAAAATGACATTGACAAAGGCGGTATAATTACCGATGTACTCAAACCAGGCGAAGAAGTATTGGTGCAAGTCGCAAAGGAACCTATATCTACAAAGGGCCCTAGATTGACTTCCGAAATATCTCTCGCAGGCAGAAATCTTGTCCTCATGCCTTTCTGTGACAAGATTTCAGTTAGTAAAAAAATAAAGTCAGGGGCGGAGCGTAATAGACTACGAAGCATCCTCCAACGAGTTAAGGCAAAAGACATGGGTATGATTATTCGTACCGTAGCCGAAAACTGCAGTGAAGAGGAGTTAGTTGCTGAGTATGAACTATTGTATCAGCGTTGGGCTAAGTGCGTTAATAAGGTGAGCGAGGTTCGTCCTCCTGCTTTGGCACTCAGTGAAATGGAAAGAGCCAACGCCATGTTACGAGATCTTCTAAGTCCCGACTTCAATACCATTTATGTAGACGACGAAGAGGTCTTTGAGCAAGTGAAGAGTTATGTTGCTCAGATTGATCCAGATCGTCTCGGTATCGTAAAACAGTACACCGATAGCGTTTCAATGTTTGATGCATTCAATATTGAGAAGCAGATACGCCAATCTTGCGGCAAAGCCGTATCTTTCAAGAGTGGAGCATATCTGATCATTGAAACGACAGAGGCTCTCAATGTGATTGATGTCAATAGTGGTAATAAGTCAAAAAGCGCATCAGATCAAGAGAATAATGCACTGGAAGTTAATCTTGCAGCAGCTGACGAGATTGCTCGCCAATTACGTTTGCGCGATATGGGCGGTATTGTTGTAGTAGACTTCATAGATATGCAGTCTAGCGAAAACAGAACTAAGCTCTATGAGCGAATGAAGACTGCAATGGCTTCCGATAAGACTAAACATAATATTTTGCCACTGAGTAAGTTCGGGTTAATGCAGATTACTCGCCAGAGAGTACGCCCTGTAATGAACATCGATACTACAGAAGTCTGCCCAACTTGTATGGGTAAAGGCCATATAGAGACATCTGTCAACTTGCCTGAGATGATTGAGAACGCACTTAAACAAGAGGTTCAAAAGGAAGAAAAAGGTTCTATAGACCTTGTATGCAATCCATTTATTTATGCATACCTTAAAAAAGGTTTCCCAAGCACCATACTGAAATGGAAGTGGAAATATTCCTTGAAACTTCGCGTAAGACAATCAGCATCTTTGGGCATCGTTGAGTATAAGATTTCACGACGCTAACGTTCTGAATTACGTTTAGTTATTAGCTCATAATACGCATCATCGGAGTATATCTGATGATGCGTATTTTTTTGCCTGCTCCCATATAAAATAGGGCATACGCCTCTCCCCTCTTATTCAGGTAAATACTCTACGAATTTGCATTATGTTAACTTGGGTATTCTGAAACATAGGGTAGAGCTATAGAAACGGTATAATCAAACAGAATCTAGCACATGTTCGGACAATTACTCCAAAGTTAAATAGTCTTAATCTTCTCAAGATATATTACTTCTTGTTATACTTTTGTACAGCGAATAAAAGAAAATTACATTTCACACGCAAAGAATATAAAATGAAAACACGCGTAGTAACATTTGGAGAGATTCTCCTTAGGTTGACACCTCCGGGTTACCTTAAGTTTCAGCAAAGTCAAATGCTTGCTGCTACATTCGGCGGTAGCGAGACAAATGTGGCCGTATCATTGGCTCATTTCGGATTTGATTCGTCTCTTGTGACAAGATTGCCTCAGAATGATATTGCTGAATCTTGCATATCTAATCTGCGTTCTCATAACGTTGATACATCAGACATAATATTCGGAGGTGAGCGACTTGGTCTATATTATATGGAGAGCACAGCGTCTATGCGTGCAGCTAAAGTCGTATATGATCGCGCTCACTCTTCGTTTTGTACTCTTGAGCCAGGTATGATTGATTGGGCAAAGGTATTCCAAGGCGCTAAGTGGTTCCATTGGTCGGGTATCGGCCCTTCTCTATCTCAAAGCGCTGCTGACGTTGTAATGGAGGCTATAGACAAGGCTCAGTCAATGGGTATCAAAATATCAGCCGACTTGAATTTCCGTAAAAACCTATGGAAGTATGGCAAATCTGCAGAGGAGATAATGCCAGCTTTAGCTAAGCGTTGCAATGTTCTTTTCGGTACAGAGGGCGAGTATCAGAAGGCGTTCGGCACTACCCCAATTGGTTTTAATGTTGAAACTAAAGAGGATAAGTTGAATCCTGAGTTGTATCGTGCAAACTGTGAGAAGATTATGTCTATGTCTCCAGATTGTACTCATCTCTTTATTGCCTTGCGTCACGTATTGGATGCCAAGAGACATGTGCTGACAGGTCTCCTTTATACCAAAGACGGAAAGTTATACCACTCCCCTATCTATTTCATTCAGCATGTTGTTGATTGTGTGGGAGTTGGCGATGCTTTTGCCGCAGGTATCATATATGGTCTTGACACATATTCTGATCCTCAAAAGGCTTTGGATTTCGCTGTAGCTGCAGCTACTTTGAAGAATACTATTACAGGTGATTATAACCTTATTAAGGCCGAAGAAGTCGTAACCCTTATGGAGGGTGAGTCTGGAAATATCGCAAGATAAGGTCAATTTCATACATTATTGCCCCTAAATGATGATAATATGCTTCATTTAGGGGCTTTTCTTATTGTTTCAGACCTTATTATGTTGTTTTTCGCGTTATCTTTGTAAATGAATTTTTAGAATTCGACTAATGATGAAGATTACCAAGACAAACGCAGCGCGTTTACTAGATAAAGCCAAAATAAATTACACACTTGTACCTTATGAGGTCGACGAGAATAATCTTGCGGCCGATCACATCGCCAAAGAACTTGGAGAGGATATCAATCAGGTGTTCAAGACTCTGACTTTAAGGGGCGATAAGAGTGGCGTATTCGTGTGTGTCGTTCCAGGAAATAGAGAAGTCGACCTGAAGAAAGCGGCTAAAGTATCCGGGAATAAGAATTGTGATATGCTCCCTTTAAAGGAATTGTTGCCAACTACTGGCTACATCAGAGGTGGCTGCTCTCCTATCGGACTTAAAAAGCCTTATCCGGTCTTTATTGACCAGACAGCATTGCAATATGATAATATCTATATATCAGCTGGTCAGCGTGGTCTGCAACTCCACATGGCCCCTACAGATATTCAGAAGGCTGTCAATGCTACGATAGCAGATGTATCAACTGATATAATGGATTAATCGATGTTTGTAGTTAAGAACGGCGTATTACAAGAATATAATAACGACAATTCTGCATCGATTATCATTCCAGATAATGTAATCAAGATTGCAGATGGTGTCTTCGCGGGCAATAAGTCGCTCAAACGCGTTATTCTTCCCGAAGGTCTGACTGAGATCGGCAGTGGCGCGTTCTATCACTGTACAGGGTTGTCTGATATTGTTCTCCCCACTACCCTGTCGTGTATCAATGAGGATGCTTTTGCTCATTGCTATAATCTGAAAAAGGTAGATCTGCCGTCAAATCTTTCGTTTATAGGTAATAATGCTTTTCGGGCATGTCATCACCTTGAGTCCCTTACAATACCGACTCAGTGCGATTTCGGAACTGGTATCATAGACGCTTGTTGGGGATTGCATAGCGTAAAACTGCCATCAGATATTACCTATGTAGATGCATACCTTTTTTCTGAGTGCTCTTCTTTGGAATGTATTGATATCGATTACAATGACAACTCTAATTATGTCTCTGAAAATGGTGTCTTATATACCGCAGACAGACTATGTATTGTAAGAATGCCTACTGCTTTGGCTCAAGGAGATATTATTATTCCTGAGGGTGTTACTGCAATCGGTGAAGGTGCTTTCGCCGGGTGTGATGAGTTAGTTTCTCTTCATCTGCCATCTACAATTGAAGAAATTGGTCACGATGCTTTTAAGGATTGCTCTTCTTTGGCTAAGTTTGATGTTGACGGTGGTTATCTCACCACAATAGACGGACTATTGCTCAGAGGGCATAAATTATTGGCATGCCCACCTAATTGGCAATCGCACAATAATGTACTTGTCGTGCCGGATTTCGTCGAAGAATTAGCACCATATGCTTTCGCTAATTGCAGCAATATCTATCGCATTGTTCTTCCTAAGCATCTTATGAGTATCCCTCAAGGGGTATGCGCCAGATGTTCTTCTCTTACATCTATAGATATTCCGGAAGAGTGCGAGGTCATCCCTAGTAGAGCGTTCCTGGGCTGTAAGTCTTTGATGAATATTGTCATTCCTAGCGGCATAACTCGCATTGAGGATTCAGCTTTCGAGGGGTGTACCTCTCTTTGCAATATTGATATGCCGGATGATATAACTCATATTGGCTCATTTGCTTTTGCCGACTGTACTTCTATGACTATCATAGATCTTCCGGCTTCTCTTGTTGAACTTGGTGGAGGTGCTTTTGCTTATAGCGGATTGGTTTCTGCAGCTATACCCTACTCTGTGCAATCTATTGGAAAATGCGCATTCGCCTGCTGTTCAGACCTTTCCACAGTGTCAATCTCGCCAAAATTATCTGCCAATCCAGATTCATCTTGGTTTTGGGACTGCCCGAATATTTTATTGTCATAAAAATACTATATTTGTAGAGAAGCTAATCGATATCGTATGAGACTACAATTTCTTGGCACAGGCACTTCCACTGGCATTCCTGTTATAGGTTGTCAATGTCGTACATGTCTCTCTACAGACAAAAGAGATGATAGATTGCGTACATCTGCATTATGGGAGGTCAATGGATATAATATATTATTGGATGTCGGTCCTGATTTCCGCACTCAGATGGTACGTGCTCATATTAATCGCGTTAATGCTATTTTGGTTACCCATCAGCATTATGACCATGTAGGCGGACTTGATGATGTTCGTGGTTTGAATTACTCTATGGGGCAGTCTATCAGTGTCTATGCAGAACCTAACGTAGCAGCTGCTTTCAGGCACAATCTTTCGTACATCTTTGCAGAGAACAAATACCCTGGTGTCCCAGAGATAGGTCTTCATGAAATAGATATTGCCAAGCCTTTTGAAGTATGTCCTGGTGTAAAGGTAACTCCAATACGCGTTATGCATGGCAAATTGCCGATAGTAGGATATCGAATCAATAATTGGGCATATATTACGGATGCGTCTTTTATAGACGATGAGAGTTTAAAGTTATTGAAGGGACTGGATGTATTGGTTCTCAATGCGTTGAGATTTGAACCTCACATGTCGCATTTCTCATTGTCCGAGGCTTTGGATGTAGTTTCAAAAGTACAGCCTAAGCGCACTTATTTTACCCATATTGCCCATCACATGCCTCCTCATGGCGAGGTTGAACCTTCTTTGCCAAAGAATGTTTTCTTGGCTTATGACGGCTTGATTATCAACGAACAATAATATATTCCTTTTTTCTAGCATGAACCCACTAGCTGAACGTATGCGCCCAGACTCGCTCGATAACTATATCGGGCAGCAACATCTTATCGGCGAGAATGCAATTCTGCGTAAGATGATTGAGAGTGGACATATATCTTCTATCATCTTGTGGGGACCTCCTGGGGTTGGCAAGACCACTTTGGCTCATATCATTTCCAAGAGGCTAGAGCGTCCATTCTATACGCTTTCTGCTATATCTTCGGGAGTTAAGGATGTTAGAGAGGTTATAGACAGAGCTGCTAAGGCTCGTTTCTTTAACCCTGCATCTCCTATATTGTTTATCGACGAGATTCATCGTTTCTCTAAAGCTCAGCAGGATTCTCTTCTTGCCGCTGTGGAGGAGGGTACGGTTACTCTGATTGGTGCTACTACGGAAAATCCTTCATTCGAGGTTATTTCTCCCCTACTTTCACGTTGCCAGGTATATGTTCTCAAGTCGCTTGAACATGAAGATCTTATTCGTCTCGCACGTCTTGCTATTGAGAAAGATTCAGAGTTGTCGAAACTTAATATCAATATTGCCGAAGAGGCTGCTTTGGTTCGCTATTCAGGAGGCGATGCCCGTAAACTTCTCAATATATTGGAGATGGTTTGCAATGCGCAACTCGGTGCTGATGAGATAGTCATTGACGATAAGCATATAACAGAGATTCTGCAGCAGTCGCCTGCCTTTTATGACAAGAATGGCGAGATGCACTATGATATAATATCTGCGTTCATCAAATCTATCCGTGGTTCTGACCCTGATGCCGCAGTATATTGGCTGGCTCGTATGATAGAAGGGGGCGAAGATCCTAAGTTCATAGCGCGCCGTATTCTTATCTCGGCTGCAGAAGATATTGGCCTTGCTAATCCCAATGCCCTATTGATGGCAAATCAGGCTTTTGATGCCGTCAATAAAATAGGATGGCCAGAAGGTCGTATAGTTTTGTCAGAGGCTGTTATATATCTTGCTACGTCTCCTAAGAGCAATTCTGCTTATAACGCTATAAATGACGCATTGTCGTTCGTGAAGCAGACCGGAAATCTGCCTGTCCCTCTGCACTTGCGCAATGCTCCAACAAAGCTTATGGAGAAACTCAATTATGGTCGCGACTATATGTATGCTCACGACTATCCTGGTCATTTCGTCCAGCAGCAATACCTCCCCGATGCTATTCCTACTCAGATGTTCTGGCATCCCCAGGAAAATCCTGCTGAGAATAATATGGCTGAAAGAATGAAGGCTTTATGGCGTAATATTAAGGTTTATTAGTGTTCTCATGTTTCATCTTTATCTCTGCCGTCACGGCCAGACTGTAGAAAATCAAAGCCGTATTCTCCAAGGTCAGATGCATGGCCATCTTAATGAGGATGGCAAAAAGCAAGCTGTTCTCATGGGGGAGTCTCTTCGTAGTATCAATGCTGATATTGTCATCAGTAGCGACTTACAGCGGTGTGTAGATACTGCTCATTTGGCCTTAGGAGAGAATATTCAGCTGGTATTGGAACCTCTTTTAAGAGAGAGAGATTGGGGACCTCTTACAGGCAAGACTATAGAAGAGGCACGTCAGTACCCTGATATAGATAATTGTGGCGAAAGTATATCAGCACTGTATAAACGCGCTGAGATTCTCTTGCATAAATGGGAGTCGATGTTCGATGGGCAAACTATAATCGCATTTGGTCACGGTATGACTAATCGCGTCATTCAAGCAGCTTATCATGGTGTATCTGTAAAGGAGATAGATAAGATGGATAATGCCGAAGTCCGTCATATAGAGATTCAGACTCCTATCGAGTTCAAGTATAGTGTAGATAGCGCAGAGGCTTCAGCGAATTAGAAATTATCGCATTATTCAGCATACTTCTTGAAATTCTCAGCTTGCTCTAT
>JAKSLC010000039.1 GCA_024401415.1 Bacteroidales bacterium
TTACTACGTACTAGATAATCAGCTAACAAATTGTTTGTAAAGCACGCAATTATGCTTCTATCCAAAGGCCGTCTTGCTTAATAATTTCTATCAATTGATCGAGGGCTTCGTCTTGATTAAGTTCCCTTTTAACCAACTGTTTACCGCGGTACAAAGATATCTTATCGTAGCCTGCGCCGACATATCCATAGTGAGCATCGGCCATTTCACCGATACCATTCACGATACAACCCATCACGCCAATTTTAAGACCCTTGAGGTGTCCCATACGAGCCTTAATACGTTGAACGGTACTCTGGAGATCGTACAAAGTACGTCCACATCCAGGGCAAGAGATAAACTCAGCCTTAGAGAAGCGAGCTTGAGTTGCCTGAAGGAGCATAAATGCAGTCTCCTCTACGTCGGACGCCTTGAGATTAGCATCAGATATCATCAAGCCATCAGCGAGACCATCAATGAACAACAAACCTAAATCTGCGGAAGCCTTAAGCTGGAAATCTGCAAAAACACTTTCAGTTGAAGAGTACGAAATGACAACAGGAGCCTTCACGCCTGCCTGATTCAACTTCAAGATAATGGTACGATATTCCACAGTCTTATTCTCGCTATCTGACGATGCTACAACTACAACATCATCTCTTTCTGACAACTGAGACAACACCTCATCAGACAAATCGGACAACGAGAGTTTAACAAAGCATACGCCATTATGGTCATTCAACTCAGACAGAGAGAGGAGAGGGAAAGACGAGCCATCCTTAGCAACCAAAGCAGTCCCGTCGAGACAAAAATCTGCCTCACCCATTTGAGTAGATATTACTACAGGCAAAGACTGTCCACCAACATTAAGGACTTGATTGCTAGCTCTCTTTTCGTAAGAATATGGAGAATACGAAGATGCATCTACGGGCATAACGCTAGCAGCCTTGGACTTAGATGAGATATAATCCACAAGAGCCTTAGCCACTGGGATTTCAGCTTCGGGAGCCTCTGTAAGAGACACCCTGATGGTATCACCCAAGCCGTCAATCATCAACGCGCCTATACCTGCAGCAGACTTGATTCTACCCTCGGCATCGCTACCAGCCTCCGTCACGCCCAGGTGAAGAGGATATACAGTACCCTTAGCCTTCATAGCTGCCATAAGCTGGCGTACTGTGTGCACCATTATTCGGGTATTACTAGCCTTGATACTGATTACGATATCAAAGAAATCCAATGATTCGAGAGCCTCGAGATACTCCATACAAGAAGCCACCATACCCTCAGGAGTATCACCATACTTAGCCATGATACGATCTGACAACGAACCATGATTTACTCCTATACGCAGTGTAGCATTATTCTCCTTGCATATACTTACGAGAGGGGTTAACTTCTCCTTAATAAGAGACATCCATGTCTCCTGAGACATATTATCAGCAGATTCGTCGAACCTTTTAGCACCACCTGTATAATTACCAGGATTGATACGAACCTTTTCAGAATACTTAGCTGCGATTTCTGCAGCTGCAGGATTGTAGTGGACATCTGCCACGAGGGGAGTATTATATCCCTTAGCCTTGAGAGATGCTGAAATCTCCTTCATATTCTGAGCCTCGGGACGACCCTGAGTAGTAAGACGCACTACCTGACCGCCAGCCTTGATGATACGGATGGCCTGCTCTACAGAAGCCTCTGTGTCATTTGTATTAGTGGTGGTCATGGATTGAACGCGAACAGGCTCGAGACCACCCATAGCCAATTCTCCTACGAGTACCCTACGAGTATTTACGCGCTGATACCCAAACAAATTATCACAATATTCTGTTGCTTTCATATTAGCAAAATTACTAGCAAAAATTGTTGTTCGCAATAGGGCAGAAAAATAAATAAGACTAGGCGTGAAAGTTTAAGGAATTATAGACATTGGGCAAAGAGACGGCAAAGCCTATACTACTCCTATAGTAGATATACAAAGGACCTATAGAAGTCCCTTGTTCATCGCAATTTTTTATATAGATCTCGACCGCTCGATATTTAATACCAGACCACACGAACAGGCGAGCCACCTGTATTTTAGGCGAGGAAAGACCATTGATGAAGCCTATATTGAAAAAATAATACTTACTTTGTAGTCGAAACGAAAACGCGAATAGTTATGACATCAACATCTCTATTGATATCATCCCTTTGGATGCTGATTGGAAGTTATAGTTCTACATCTGATGAAGGAATAAAACTCTACAAGTTCGACCAAGAGACAGCTGAATTTGAAATGGTGAGCGGTCTTAGTGGAATTTCCAATCCCTCTTTTCTATGCGTATCAGCAAATAAACAATTTATCTATGCGGTAGGAGAAGATGAAGGTTTGACCTCTACAGCCAACAGCATAGCCCTAGATTTGCAGAGAGGAGAGATGAGACTAATTGATACACAACTTACCAATGGAGGAGCACCATGCAATATCACCATTTCTCCCGATGGGCATTTGCTACTTACAGCCAACTACTTTGGAGGAAATATTTCCATGTTCAAAGTATCTGATGATGGACATCTCAGTACAGCTCAGACCATCCAGTTCAGTGGAAGCAGCGTAGACCCAGAGAGACAGACCAAGCCATATCTACATTCGGTAGTTTTCACTCCTGATTTCGGGAAATATCTTTTAGCCAATGACCTTGGCACCGATGTGATACATCAGTACACAAGAGACGTTGATGAAGAAGGCAATATGATTATTGACCTCAACAACAGAAAAGACATTTACGTCAAGGCAGGAGCCGGTCCGCGTCACCTATGCTTCTCCCCTTCACAAGAATACTTCTACCTTGTAAGCGAGCTGTCAGGAGAAGTCTTTACCTTTTCATACAATGATGGCGAGATCAGACAACTTCAGTGCATCAAAGCCGACGAGTATGATGCAGGAGGCAGTGCAGACATACATATATCCCCAGACGGCAGATATGTATACGCCTCACACAGATTGAAAGGAGACGGAGTATCTATAATGAAAGTAAGAGAAGACTGTACATTAGAGAAGATAGGGTACCAAGCGACAGGTATACACCCCAGGAACTTTGCCATAACACCCAACGGGAAGTACCTTCTTGTAGCCTGTCGAGATACAGATGAAGTAGAGATATACATGAGAGACCTTGAGACAGGCATGCTTACAGACACTGGCAAGCGATTAAAGATGCCAAAGCCTGTATGCGTCAAATTCATAGAATAACCGATTACAAAATATATTACATGGGAAAAGAGAGAACATACAGCAAAAATGAAGAGATAGCAAACACATGAACCCACGCTGCGGGCATACTTCTAGGCGTAGTAATAGGAGTAGTGTTCATAGTAATGTGTGTACATAGAGGCGACGCATGGTCGGGCTGGGCAATAGGCCTCTACCTATTCGGCATGCTATGCTCATATATTGCCTCGACAATTTATCATGCCCTACCAGCAGGTTCGCTTTATAAGAAACGACTACGCAAGTGGGACCATGCCGCAATCTATTGGCATAATAGCAGGCAGTTACTCACCTGTGACACTTATGGCATTACGACAAGAAGGTGCCTGGGGCATTGCGATATTCTGCTTTATATGGACAGCCGCTATTGAAGGCTAAGTAGCCAGTTTTATAAAACTAAAGGCACACAACTACTTTGAGACCGTATGCTATGTTCTTATGGGCTTATCGGTAGTCGTAGCTTTCGGTCCGCTTTGGCGTTCAGCAGAAACCGTCGCTACTACATGGATTGTAGCAGAAGGAGTAATGTATATTACAGGAGCAGTATTCTATTCGATATATAAGAAACCATACATGCATACTGTATTTCATGCATTTGTGCTTTTAGGATCAGTATGTCATATTGTAGCAGTATGGGATATGCTCACCAATATGTAAGAAGCTACTCCAAAAAAGATTTATTCAGATTAAGTTCCCTATAATTTAATCTTGGGGCCTCCTGAGGCGACATATAATCGCCATAACAATACCTGAGGTATGCATCAGCGTCAGAGACACCGTAGAACTCAGCATCTTCGAACCTATATTTCTTTGGCGTACCATAGACCGATTTAGGGAGAATACCCCTTTCGGGCTTATTGTCATGGTCGGCCACCAATAAAGAAGATTCGAAATCGTATTGACGTTGCAATTGATCCATCTTACGGAAACAACGTTGCGCTATATATATTTTTCGGAGAGATTTCAGGATATAGTATCGCAGACCCATACCATGCTTTTGAGGATTAACCGTCAGGAAATATAGTAAGTGGACATGAAACCTATATTTGAAATAGTGCCACCAACGATTTATACCAGGAGAGGCCATACCATCTAGAGGAAAGATATCCACTGGGACACCACCCACATAACCAAAATCGCGGTAGGGGCGGTATGTAGTACGGATATCGTGGATTCTGGCGAATGGATATGGGTATTGTTTGTCGTTCTTGTAATTTACCAACCTATAATACTCAGGGAGCCATTCATCAGCATGAGCCATCAACAACTCATAATCATGCCTTGGCAAAGCGATGTCGGCATCATCATCCCATGGGATAAAACCATTATGACGAACGGCACCCAATAACGTACCCGCTATCATATAATAGGTAAGATTATGCTCCTGGCACACCCTATCTATAGCCTTCATGATATCGAGGATACATAACTGTATATCTCTTACTTCGCTTGCCATAATTACCTTGAGGAGAAAAAATCCTTCCAATAACCCAATCGTTTACGCAATTTGAGGCGTCTGACCAGATTTAACGGTTTACGCTTCAGTTTCCCTTGATAATTATCAATGAAATCGTCAATAGCATCAAGAATTCTATGAGAGTTTTTGCCATCAAAGAAACTCTCGTGCTGACGGATATAACTATCGGCATGAGACAGGATATCAGAAGGACGAGAGAGAGCCCTTTCTATAGCACCTTGAACTTCTAATAATTCATGACAATCTATGATATGAGGTGCTGGGCATGTATTTCTGTAAGTAACCACCAATTTGCCGAACATCAGATATTCACATATAATGGCACTACTATCAGTCAGCATTACATCCGTATTCATGAACCTATCTATTTGGGTATTAGGGTCATTAAACGCTACCCTACCAGGATATTTTCTCTCAAGAGCCCTATAATTATTGATGACAGATACGTCTGTTATCAGAGGGTGGAAACTTAACAACCAGTTCCAATTAGTCTTTTGACATAAATCGTCTATCAGCTTATCCATCACATAGACAGACGTCACCCTCTTGGTGAAAGTAGGAGCATAGAGGATAGTTGGCGGATTATGAAGAGCAGACCTAGTATCGGCAGGGATAGACATAAACTCATCTATTCTTGGCCATCCTGTTTCGTAATACTTAAAATAGCCGAGTTTATTTTCCAGAGCAGACAAGATGACATTGCTACTTGAGCCAGGGCTACAATATATATCGAACCAGCCACGCATACGGAAATTCTCATCTACCCTCTCTCCCCTTTTACGGACAGGATAACCATGAAAGACCTGAACCTTAACACCAGGGAAGAAATCGTACACTACATTACCCGGCACTATACACGCTATAGGATTGTAAGCGAAAACCTCATCGAAAGATTTCAGGCGCACCTCATCATCAAAAAGACGATCAGGGCAAGAGTCCTCCAAGAACCATGCTACCATATCACCCCGCTGTCTGATAGCAGATTGGATAGGCCTCATGATATCATAAGAGTAACTATGAGATGCAAAAAGTAGATAGCGCTTCATGTCAATCTATGATAACCCTGTTTTTACCGCTGTGAAAATCCTCCTGTACCCTTGCCATACTTATTGTCAGGCTATGAGGCAACTGAACATTATGCTTTTTAGAGTAGAAAATACTCGTCACGAACTCCTGCAGTTCGTACCTCAAGCCCTCGCCCTCATAAGCGTAGAAATACTTTTTATTCTTAGATATATCCTCGAATCGGGCTTCAAAATATGAAGGCTTCCACCATGGAGCAGGCACATATAGATACCCCTTGGTACCAGAAACCACCAAGTCGCCCTCAGTCTTTATTCCCAGACCTATTTTGAACGAAGCCGTTGCGGTAGGATAGACAAGAGAGCAATATGTATATATGTCGACACCATCCTTCATCTTAGAGACGAAACGGATATCGGTATAATTATCACCCAGAAGCATCATGATAGGAAGAAGAGAGAACGAAGCATCCTCACTCATTCCGCCACCAGCCTGTGTAGCGTCAAGTTTACGAGGAGTCTGCTCAAGCGTTGACTGAGCAGCCTCCACATCTACCACCTCACCTATAAGACCAGACTTTATTAGAGATACCATGTGCTTAAAAGCCGGACAATAGGCAGTCTTTATAGCATCCATCAGTACGAGATTACGACTATCTGCTATTTCGAACAGATCTCTAGCCTCACTCTCCTTCAGAGAAAAAGGCAATTCGTTCAAGACGTGGATACCCCTATTGAGGAGATATTTGGTATATGGATAGTGAGTCGGGTGAGGCGACGCTACATATGCCGCACTTATTACATTTGAGAAATCCTCAATATTATCAAATACCTGTGGGATATTGTATTTTTGAGAGAATGCTATTGCCTCCTGGATATCAGGATTAAAGACAGCCGTAATAGATATTCCAGAGACATATTTGGACTCCTCAACCATACGGCGAGCTATACTACCTGTTCCGATTATACCCAAACGGACTTCTGGCATACTCTCTTCGCGCAGTTGAGTACTAGATACGCCCTCTGTTCTTGGGAGATATACCACTTCGCAATAATCGCGTAAATAATCAAATTCGCCCTCCCAATCTGAGCCTACCGCAAAGATATCGACATCATACTTCTGGATATCATCAATCTTCTGCCCCACATACTCCTCAATTATGATTTTATCAGCTAAACCAGTCTCCTCGATTGCCTTAATACGCTCCACAACATTATTACGCACATTCAGCTTACCCCTCTCATAGTCGTACTTATCAGTAGTAACACCTACAATAAGATAATCGCCCAACCCCTTAGCACGGCGGAGCAGGTTGATATGACCCTGATGAAGGAGGTCGTATGTACCATATGTAATAACTTTCTTCATTTACAAAAGACCACGTTGCTGCATATCCTTGAGAGCATTTATAAGGCGAGTATTATCAGAGACAGACAAGTCGCCAATATGGCCAACCCTCAAGACCTTATCGGCCAAGATACCACCATTAGGACATACCCATATATCGTATTCATCCTTCAATGTAGTAAAAATACTATAAGCAGAGACATTGTTGGGGCAAATAGCAGTGAGAGCATTAGACATCCTCTCTGGAAAGAGAGAGAAAGGCAGATCTGAAATACGAGATCTGAAATCGGACGCCAAAGCAGCTACGCGCTGGATCTCCTTCTCTACCCCTCCCGATGCTATGATATCCTTAACCCTCGCATTTAGCTGTCTCAATATGGATATAGCAGGAGTAAAAGGAGTCTGTCCGCGCTCCCCATTAGACAACGCCAAGTTAAGATTAAGGTACAGGCACTTGACATTATGACTAGTTATTCTCTGCACAGCCTCTGAAGAGAGCGTTATCATGGAGATACCAGGATGGCAAGCCAGAGCCTTTTGAGAAGCAGCAATCATTACTGATACACCCCAACGCTTCATGCTGAAACTATCACAGAGGAAAGAACTAATAGCATCTACAACGAGGAAAATGGAATTCTTGCGGCAGAAATCGGCAATCATATCCATATCATAGAGAACACCAGTGGAAGTCTCGTGCATATTGACCAGCAAAGCAGAGTATGATTGCCCATCGAAAGCATATAGCTGCTCCTTTGTCAGCTTATGACCCATCTCTACATGAACCGTAGTATGAGGGATCTCATATATTTCTGCCAATTCCTCGAAGCGGTGACCAAAAGTGCCTCCATTGATTATAAGCAGACGATCTTGCGGAGTAAAACAATTAGATACCACCGCCTCCATTGAGGCTGTACCTGAGCCAGTGATGAAACATACTCTAGCATTAGCCTCCGCATCAGCCAGCTGCTTCATAAGCCGTTCGTTTTCCAGCATAAGGGTGGAAAACTCCTGCGTTCTAAAATAAGGCACCTGCTCAGCTCCAATATTCCTTATATGTTCGCTACTTTGAACCGGGCCTATTGTGAAGTTGAGTTTATTTACGTCTATATCTTTAGATGTCGGCACTTATCCTAGAATAATACCCTACAAAGATAATTATTTTGTTCGGACATAAGTCAGGGAAGCTATTATTCCCAAGAGTACGATAGGCACACCCACAAGAGCAGAAGATGCTACTTTACAACCAGCATCAATAGGGAGTCCGCCACAGAAAGCACCAATAGCATTACCGAAGTTAAACGCAATCTGAATAGCAGCGCCACCCAGCAATTCGCCACCAGCAGAGTGCCTTATTATCAACAACTGCTGAGGTCCGCCCACAGCGAAAAGAGCCAAAGCCACAAAAAAGGTTGAAGCTGTGAGAATATATGCGTTATGCGACATGAAATATATCACTACAAGTAAGACCAATGCCAACGCCTGAAACGACATTACCACCTTACCAGGATTGTGCTTATCAGACAACTTACCACCCATAAGGTTACCTATCACCATACCCAATCCGGCCAGAACCATGATATAAGGCAGCACCTCAGAATTGAACCCAGCATCATCCACGAATGTAGGTCCGACATAGCTATACCAGCAGAAGATACCACAATTGCCCATCATAGTCATCATAATGACAAGCCATGGCGCTAATTTTTTGAGGAATCCGAATTGAGCCTTGAAGCGAGCCGCCTGAACAGTACCCACCTCTGGGACGAAACGCCAAACGCACCATACAGCCAAGAGAGACGAAGTGAGCGACAAACAGAAAGGTATACGCCAAGAGAGATTAGAGAGCAATGTACCCAGAGGGACGCAAGCCAGATTTGCTATGGACATACCCGCAACCACTATGGAGACACAAAAAGCCTGTTTCCCCTCAGGAGCCAGACGCACAGCCACAAGTGTTGCCACGCCGAAATATGCTCCATGAGGTAAGCCCGATATGAAACGGGCAGCCACAAGCATACCATAGGAGGTAGAAGCCAAAGACAACGCTGCGCCCAGAAACATCACGCCACTAAGAGCTATAAGAATCTTCTTAAGAGAGAAACGGTGTGCGAATGGGAGTAACAGAGCACCCATGCATACACCTAACGCATAGGCAGTAATACAATGTCCGGCCTCGGCATAAGAGACACCCAACGATTCGGATACAGAACGGAGTATTCCCATCATTACGAATTCGGAGATACCCAATGTAAGAGGGCCCAGTGCGAGGGCATATACTGATGATGGAATCTTCATCTACTTTTAAGTATTATGTTTGAGCGCAAAAGTACATCAAAGATATTAATGTAGGTATAGAGAGAATAGTTGTTCATCGCAAATTTTTATTTGGGAGGATAGGGGAAAGAAAATCTCCGTCCTATCCTTTGGGATAAGACGGAGGTGTTTTTGTGTAGCGTTTATGGGGAAAGGTTATTTCAGAGAGCCAGTGCACACAGGGCGAACCGAGTACCCGTAGAAACGGAGGCTACCGTACCATGGGTAGAAGCCGCTAGAGCGGAAGCCCAGATAGCGGCCGCTATCCGAGTCGTTCGCTTTGAGCGAACTCGACCAGTAGTAGCCGTATGAGCCCACGCTGAAAGGCTCGCCAGAACCGTTGCGATACCCAGCGGCTGGAAGAAAGATTGAAACGCCCTCATAGCCACTCTTCGTGCTGGTCACTATATAACCCTTTACACCAGTACCCTCGTAGTCATCTGTCCACGTTTGGGTGGTATTGTTGTAGAGTTCCTCGCATTCTGATGCCGTCGGCATTCGCCATTCCTCGCCCCAACTGGCCGTGGCTGCGTCGTTGGCAGCCTCAAGATCACTCTTATTATCTCCATTGAAATCAGCAGGCTCACCAACGTATGTGTCCCATGTATAATCACTCTTTACCGTTGTTTCTCCCCATGCATAGTACCCCCCTGCGTCTTGAGGATTGGAGGCACCCAAATTGACGCTCGACCATTTTACGGAGAGACCTAAGTCAACAGCTTCGCCTATTACACCTCCGCAAGGAATAGGATTTTCGAATGTAACGTAGGCTGGTGTTCCATTGTCCATACTGTAGAGGATTTTACCATCTTCACCTACTACGTAAAACTGCGCATTCGCTATTGTGCCCATGCCGAGGAGGGCGAGGGCTGATAATATTATTTTCTTCATATTTTAGATTCTCTCATTTACAAAATTTAGGCTCTGCTCATGCAGAAACAAATGATTATTTTGTGCTAGGGCACACAGGACGAATCGACATACCATTGCTACGGGCGCAATAATTTCCTCCGAACGTAGAATCTTCAAATAGAACATAAAAAGAATTCATAGAAAAAGTCACATAGCGAGCTAAATCAGATTCTTTCTCAAATATAGATGATGTCCAATAGTACCCATTTAGTCCATTTCCCGTCAAACTACTATCTTTGATATATCCAGCGACAGGAAGAAATATGAAAGCATTTGTATAGCCCTCCTTTGTACTTGTCAATTTATACCCATTAACACCTGTAGCATTATAGTTTTCAATCCATTCTTGTGTGGTGTTGATGTATAGTTCCATCCATTCGTCCCAAGTCGGAATCCTCCACTCGGTTCCCCAATTTTGTGTTGCGACATCATCAGTAGGTTCAAGAATAGACTTATTGTCACCAATGAAAATTCCTGTACTGCTATTGTACCATGCAGTCTCGATATTTACTCCATCATCAATAGTATACTTGTTTATGTCTCGATAATTTGAACCTCCATCATACACGTGCTTATATGTGCTCCACGAGTAATCGCTTTTCGTAGTTACCTCCCCCCATGCATAGTGTCCACCTTTCTCCTCTGGCAAATGTGATCCTATATTACATGTCGCCCAAAGTTTACCACTTGGCAGCCCGAGGTCGACAGCATCATGGCTATTTGTATCCCCAGAATGTGGGCATATCGGACGAACTGATACGCCGCATTCGCGAGAACTACCGAATATAGAGAAATAACCTGAAAAAAGACCTACTGTACTACACGATATAGTTGTTTTATTGTCCAACGACGATGTCAAGTAGTACCCGATACCTTCACTGCAAAGATCAGACTTAATGTGCATACCTGCAACTGGAAGAAAGATACTGCTAGTATTGTTTTTATCCTTACTCTTAACAATGTAACCGGCATTCTTGCTATCATCTTTATTATAATCGTTTGTCCATATCATATAACAATTATTAAACAATTCTTGCCAATCTTCTTTTGTCGGTATAATCCAATCCCCCCCCCAATTAACAGAGGCAGCATCATCGGCGGTCTCAAGCACTACCTTGTTGTCTCCTATAAACTGCTTGTTGTTATCATAGTCATACCATCGACCACCACGTAAATTATCCATAATCTGGTACTTGCTGATGCCTGAATAATCGTAACTCTCATTGATTGAGTGTATATATGTATTCCATGAATAATCATCTTTAGTGTCTATTTCACCCCAGGAATAATAATTACCAAAATTATCGGAAGTTGACGCTCCTACATTTACACTCGACCAGTTCACAGATAGCCCAAGGTCGACAGGCTCACCTACAACACCGCCACAGAGCATTGGGTTCTCAAAGGTGATGTAGTCAGGAGTATAGTCAAGGGCTACCTTGACCTTGCCATCCTTTACTATATACATCTGGGCATCAACCTCAGTTTGCATAATCACGCTGACACCCAATACGGCCAGCATTGATAGTACAATTCTCTTCATATAAAGCCTGTATTACTTCTTGATGATTTTAACTACTTCCTTGCCTACCTGTAGGAGGTAGATGCCGCTGGACATGCCAGCGAGGTTGATGTCGGCTTCTTTGCTTGTGAGGACTAGTTTGCCGTCTGATGAGAAGAGACGGATAGTTTGACCTTCTTGTAGGCCATCTACATGCACATGGTCTGCTGTTGGATTTGGATAGGCAGTAACCTTTATTCCTGCGCCCTCGGCTTTGATATCCTTGATGTCGGTGGCAATGTCATTCTCGCTTACCGCGCCGAAAGATATACGGCTGATTTCAGTTATTGCACCCAGATCTTCA
Organism: Bacteroidales bacterium; assembly: GCA_024401415.1. GTDB lineage: Bacteria > Bacteroidota > Bacteroidia > Bacteroidales > Marinilabiliaceae > W3P20-009. The sequence goes on from JAKSLC010000039.1 coordinate 12,170, forward strand.
TCGGCAATCTCATTATCCTTAAACTCGATAATGGCATGCTTTACTTCGTCCCTTACCTCGAACTTTATTTTGCCGATAGCGGATATTGCCTGCATATATGCGCTTGTACCATTGTCGATGTATTCAACAGTAATACCTGGCACCTCATCGGCCATTGCTGCAACACTCATTACAAGCATCACAAGTACACTTAGAAAACGATGTTTCATGGGGCTATTATTAATTAGGAATTTTTTAGCGTTTGTCAAATAGTAGTGTCTTCTCATAGAGTAAGATTAACTTTATTGTTATGAATCACGAAATGATTTTACGATGATTATTAACTTTCGTTACACGCACAACTCACGATATACATATATAAAAATTCCATCAAGAATGATGTGTATGCTCGACTATAGGGTTAAATGAAAGAGCCGTGCCCACTCCCAATAAACAACACAATAACAAATATTCCCCAAACACATTTCTCAAAAAATACCTATATCTGCCAAAAATCAAAACCTATACCTCATGAGGGCAGATGAAAAATACGTACGGTTCGACTGGGCTATTAAGCGTATGCTCAGAGACAAGTCCAACTTTGGTGTCCTTGAAGGCTTTATTAGTGTCTTCACTGGAGAAATTGTAAAGATAGACTGCCTCCTGGAGAGTGAGGGTAATCAAGAATACTCCGACGACAAGTTTAATCGCGTAGATATAAAGGCTCGTAATAGCAACGGTGAAATAATTATCGTAGAAGTACAGCTTAGTCGCGAGGTTCATTATCTGGAACGTATCATATATGGCACAGCCAAGGCTATCACAGAACAACTTTGCCTAGGTAGTGCTTACGATGGCATAAAGAAGGTCGTCTCTATCAGCGTGGTATATTTCGACCTCGGTAAGGGTAGCGACTAATCTGTATCGCGGACAGGTACGTCTGGAAGGTGTACATAACCATGATATCCTTACCGTTACTCCTCGTGAAAAAAGGGACTAAACCTCCCAGATGATAACTCTCGTCGCGTACATCTTATGCGTGATCCTTCGGAGATATTCCCTGAATATTTTCTCATACGAGTAAATGAGTTCAACGACTACGCTCGCACTCCGCTAGAGGAATGGATGGATTACCTCAAAAACGGCATCATCAATGACGATACCAAAACTCCTGGTCTGTCCGAGGCTAAAGAGAAGCTACAATACCTTATGATGACCGATTCTGAACGCATAGCATACGAGCGCCACATAGATACCATCCGCATCCAAAGTGACGTCCTCGGCAACGCCAAAGCAGAAGGCCTTGAAGAAGGTCGCGCAGAAGGTTGGGCAGAAGGACGTGCAGAAGGTCTCGAAAAAGGTCGTGCAGAAGGCATTGCAGAGGGTGAACTACAAAAACAAAGAGAAATAGCACGCAACCTCAAAAAACTAGGCATCGATACAGCTATTATTGCTCAATCTACAGGGCTGTCAGTAGATGAGATAAATAATCTGTCTTTCTCATAATCAATCCCCCACCTAATCGAGTAAAAGGGAAACACCCTTGCCTTTGGCTATAGCCTTCTCATTGTTAGGCGGCTTGGGAACTTACACCCATCAGAATACTTTTGCGCTGGGCGAACTAAAAAAGCCCCACAAGAGAGAAATCCTGTGGGGCTATATATTGGGAAGTTCTATTCTCCGTCAAGTTTAAGTACTGCCAGGAAGGCTTTTTGAGGAACCTCTACGTTACCGACCTGCTTCATTCGTTTCTTACCTTCCTTCTGCTTTTCGAGGAGTTTACGCTTACGAGACACGTCGCCGCCATAACACTTGGCAAGCACATCCTTACGCACCTGCTTAATAGTTTCGCGAGCGATAATCTTTGCGCCGATAGCTGCCTGAACAGCTACGTCGTACTGCTGGCGAGGAATGAGATCCTTGAGGCGGACGCACATCTTACGACCGATTACTACGGCATTGTCATAGAAAGTAAGAGTTGACAAAGCATCGACCTTCTCACCATTCAGGAGGATATCCATCTTGGCCAGATTACTTGTTCGGTAGCCTATAGAATAGTAATCGAACGAAGCATAACCACGAGATATAGACTTAAGCTTGTCGTAGAAATCGAATACAATTTCAGCTAGATGCATATCATACTCAAGTTCAAAGCGAGAAGTGAGGTAAGTCTGCTTTACGAGAGTACCACGCTTAGAGAGGCAGAGAGTCATGATAGGACCGATATACTCAGACTTGGTAATAATCTGAGCCTTGATATAAGGTTCTTCGACATGGTCGAGCACGGTAGGCTCTGGCAGAGCCGAAGGAGTGTGCACCTCAATAAGTTCGCCCTTTTTAGTATATGCCTTATAAGGAACGTTAGGAACAGTTGTAATAACGACCTGATTAAACTCACGGTCGAGACGTTCCTGAACAATCTCCATGTGGAGCAACCCGAGGAAACCGCAACGGAATCCGAAACCGAGTGCGAGAGAACTCTCTGGCTGAAAAGTGAGAGAAGCGTCATTGAGCTGAAGCTTCTCTATAGCTGCACGAAGATCTTCATAATCGTCTGTATCTACAGGATAGATACCAGCGAAGACCATAGGCTTAACCTCCTCGAAGCCGTCGATAGCCTTATCGCAAGGTGCGTCACGATGAGTTATGGTATCACCCACCTTAACCTCGGAGCTAGTCTTGATACCAGAGATGATATAACCTACATCGCCCGTACGGAGTTCCTTACGAGGTTCCATATCGAGACGGAGGACACCAATCTCGTCGGCATCATACTCCTTACCTGTTGCGACGAACTTAACCATTTCGCCCTGACGCATAACGCCATTAACGACCTTAAAATAGGCCACGATACCGCGGAACGAGTTGAACACAGAGTCGAAGATAAGACACTGAAGAGGAGCCTCTGGGTCGCCCTTAGGAGCAGGGATACGATTGACGATAGCCTCGAGGATCGCAGGAACGCCTTCGCCAGTCTTACCCGAAGCGCGAATGATATCAGCGCGGTCGCAACCGATAAGGTCAATAATCTGATCCTCTACCTCATCTGGCATAGCATTAGGCATATCCATCTTATTGAGGACCGGGATAATCTCCAAGTCGTGATTGATGGCCTGATAAAGGTTAGATATAGTCTGAGCCTGAATGCCCTGTGTGGCGTCTACAATGAGGAGAGCGCCCTCGCAAGCGGCGATGGAACGAGAGACCTCATACGAGAAGTCCACGTGGCCTGGAGTGTCAATAAGGTTGAGTACGTATTTCTCACCATTGAGCATATAATCCATCTGGATGGCGTGGCTCTTGATAGTGATACCACGTTCACGCTCGAGATCCATATCATCGAGTACCTGAGCTTGCATATCTTTACCGACGACGGTCTTGGTATACTCCAAGAGGCGGTCGGCAAGAGTACTCTTACCATGGTCAATGTGCGCTATGATGCAGAAATTGCGTATATTTTTCATATTGAATTACTTTTCGGGTACAAAATTAAGAAATAACTCCATTCCTCGCAAACTAGCGAATGAGCTCCTGACGGTCCTTATCCAGACGGAGGAAAAGGAAAAGCATCAAAGAGAAGCCAAGGAAAGAAGATCCGCCATAGCTGAAGAAAGGCAATGGGATACCGATTACAGGCATAAGGCCTATAGTCATACAGATATTGACGGCGAAATGGAAGAAGAAAATGCATACAATGCAATAGCCATAGACGCGGCTAAAGACAGAGTGCTGCTTCTCTGCGAGATGAATCAACCTGAAGAAGAATATCAGATACAAGACGATGAGGAAAGTACACCCAGCAAACCCCCACTCTTCGCCTACGGTACAGAAAATGAAGTCGGTCGACTGCTTAGGGACGAAGTTGAGCTTGGTCTGAGTACCCTCCAGGAAGCCCTTACCAGATATACCACCGGAACCGATGGCAATGAGGCTCTGCTTGAGATTCCAGCCAGCGCCTTGAGGGTCTTCCTCAACGCCAAAAAGCACATTGATACGTGTACGCTGATGCTCTTGGAGAATATTATCGAATATATAACCTGTGGCGAACGAGATACATATACCCATCCACAGGTACATAAGGATAAACGAGATATACTTTATACGCTTGGACAATGCTATTATTAACAAATACACTGACAAACAAACTGCTGCGACAACGACCAGCAGGTCATATCTAATAGGCTTCTCCATTATATACAAGGCGAGAGCCGTGAGGGCAGCAGGAACTATAGTCACCAATATAGACCTAAAGAGCAACTTAGACTGTGCCAGATGGTACAGATACACACATGCAGCCAAGAGAGCCAAAGAAAGGCAAGCGAGCATAACTATCCAGCCATCAAGCATCAAGGTAGCTATGGCACCCACTATACACACGAAGCCGAGACACAGGATGTGACCAGTGAGGCCTTCTCGGTACATAGCCAATATGAAGACCATGAATATGAGGGCGCTACCTGTATCATTCTGCAGAAGGACCAACAGAATAGGGACAAGCAACAAGGTGAACAACTGAACAGCGCTTCTGAATGTAAACTTAAAGCCATACCTACTCATGACACGGGCCACCAACAGGGCAGTAGATATCTTGGCGAGTTCTACCGGCTGAAACTGCACAGAACCGAAGCCGAGCCAAGCCTTAGCACCGTTAACCTCCTTTCCTATGACCAGAGTCAGCGCCAGGACAACCAAAGAGAAGATATACAATATTGGGGCGAACTCGACGAGCATCTTACTATCCGCCATCATGACTACTCCTGCCAGGACCATAGTGAGGACAACCCACATCAGCTGCTTGAAATATTCTGCATCGGCCGAGAAGAACACCTTGGTCTCTGGGTTGAAATTAGCGGCGTAGAGATTCAGCCAGCCGAAGACAACCAGACAGGCATATATCAGAATAGTAATCCAGTCGACACCATTCTTATACGAGTTTTCGTTATATGTGCTATAATTATTGATCATTGAGAACTGTCTGTAGAATTCTATCCTCCATATACTTTCTATTAGGCGCTATCTCGCCCTTGAGATACTTCTCCACCATAAGACTTGCAATAGGAGCAGCCCACGTCGCACCGAAACCAGCATTCTCCACATAGACAGAGATAGCGATTTCAGGAGACTCCTTAGGAGCGAACGACATAAAGATAGAGTGATCTCTGCCGTGAGGGTTCTGAGCAGTACCAGTCTTACCGCAAATACGGATTCCCGGGATCTGAGCACCGCGAGCAGTACCGGCATCGGCGCCCCACACTGCAAGTTCCATACCATCCTGGACGACAGAGAAGTATGCTGTATCAATACCTGTATAACGTTTTGTGGTATACAGGCTATCGATAGTTGAATCCTGAATTCTATGAACAGCGTGAGGAGTATAGAACCAACCCTTATTGGCAATAGTAGCGGCTACATTAGCCATCTGAAGAGGGGTGAGCAGCAGCTCGCCCTGACCGATGGCCAAAGAGACTACACCGAGAGAGGGCCAACCCTTGCCCCAGACTCCATCATGATACGGTGCACTAGGAACAAAACCTCTATTCTCATTTGCGATATCGACACCGAGGCGATATCCCAAGCCGAAGCGGACAAGATAATCCTTCCATACGTCCAGGGCCTCATTGACATTAGCGTACTTCTTATTATCCAATATTGTACGGAACTCATAAGCGTAGTAAGCGTTACAAGAGTGCTGGATGGACTGACGCAAGTTAAGTGGAGACATGTGGCCGTGGCAACCCATGTGGAAATGGCCTAGGGTATAACCATACGAGCAAGGATATTTAGTCTCAGGTGTCACGACGCCCTCCTGCAATCCGATGAGTGCATTGATGGTCTTGAACGTTGACCCTGGAGGGTACCAACCCTGAATGGCACGATTATACAACGGCTCGTGAGGGTCTGTTGACAAGATAGGGAAATTAAGGGAACGGTCTCGGCCTATCAACAGAGAAGGGTCATACGAAGGGGCAGACACCATACACAATATCTCGCCCGTCTCAGGACGGATGGCGACAATACTACCCGTTTTACCAGCCATGAGCTTTTCTCCATACATCTGGAGATCGATATCTAGACTGAGGGTAAGATTCTGACCAGAGACAGCCAAAGTATCATAAGCTCCATCGCGGAAAGAGCCCTTCTGGCGACCGAGAACGTCTACCATCTGGTAATTCACGCCTTTATGACCGCGCAACTGCACTTCAAAAGAACTCTCAATACCAGAGACTCCGATATAGTCGCCCGAAGCATAATATGGATTATTCTTTATGGCATTATCATCAACCTCACCTACGTATCCCAGCACATGAGCGGCGGCTGGGTATTCATACTTTCTGAGGGTACGGCGCTGTGCATAGAAGCCAGGCATCTTGTAGAGTTTCTCCTGCAGCATAGAATATCGCTCGACAGAGACCTGACGTACGAATACCGATGGCTTGTATACGGAAGCGAGATGACGATTGATATTCTGGCGAAGACGCTGGAACAACTGGCGGAGAGTAGGCATATCTATACCCACGGTATTACAGAAATCAAGACTATCGAACTCATGCACCTCTCGAGGAATGATCATGATATCGTACACGGGTTGATTTGATACCAGCAACTTGCCATTACGGTCATAAATCAGGCCACGAGACGGATACTGAACCACCTTGCGGCGCGAGTTACTATCGGCCGACAACTGATAGGTATTATCGATTAGCTGCACATAAGCCAACCTGCCGAGCATACATAGTCCGACAAGAGCCATAATGGCGATGATGGTATATCTGCGATTCTCCACGACTAAAATACTCTATAATTATCTTGAGCTATCGTTGATTCGGAAAAACATCTGAGAGACATATATGATGGCTATACTAGCTACTGTACTCAACAAGAAGCGCAAGATAGTAGGCCACCAGAACAGGGTATCGATCTGTTCGAAGGCGAACAATGCCAAATGGTGAATTGCGACACCCATAGTGATATACTTGAGGTACCACAAAGCGTCATAAGTATATAGTGTTGGCAATGTACCGATCTTGTAATCATCATGCAGAGAAATGAACTCGAGAATAAAAGGTCTGACGTAAGCCATAAGAACGCAAGCTCCGGCGTGCATACCAGGAGTATTACAAAAGAGGTCGACCGAGATACCCATAATGAAAGCCACTACCATAAGCAACGATGTTGCTGCGCCGAATGGCATGGTAAGGATGAGCAACACATACGGATAAGGATTTATGAACCCCAAGAAATTGAGGTTATTGAAAACCAAGATCTGCAAAGTCAGCAAGATGACGAAAAGCAGAATCAGTCTTAATATATTTTGCGAATTAGTCACTTTCTATCAGATTATTACTTGTGCTACTATTCATTCTGGCTCTCCAACTGCTGCTGTTCCTTCAGGAGGAGATCTTCTATAATATAAACGTCATACAATGAAGAGAAGTCGGTAGCCAGTTCGATGGTGAGATCGTAGAAGCCGCCGTTTCTGTCCATATCAGACTTCTTGACCTTACCGACATAGAGCCCCTCGGGGAAATAATTAGAGGAGCCACTAGTGACTATGCTATCGCCCTTACTTACCACTGCGTGTTCTGGAATATCGATAAGCCTTGCTTCGTCTGGGAATACGCCATCCCACACCAACTGTCCGCGGAAGTTGGACTTCTTGAGTTTAGATGAAAGGCGGAAAGAAGTATTGATGACAGGCAATACGGTTGAGAAATTATCGGAAACCGTAGTAACGAGACCGACAACGCCACCGCTATGGTCAATAGCGACCATACCCTCGCGGATTCCGCCATCGGAGCCACGGTCTATGGTGAGGTAATTATGTTCGCGGTTAGTTGTAGATTTAACGACACGGGCTGCACGATGAATGAATCGCTGAGGCAATGTATCGTTAGCGGTGAAAGAGGATGCATTACGCAACAGACGCAACTGTTGATGAAGGAGATCCAGCTGATCGTGCAATGCACTATTTTCGCGAGCTAGAATATCATTACGTGATGAGAGTGAGAAATAGTCAGACACCCCTGTTTCTACTTCATATACAGAAGCTATAGCAGAATTGGCTGTACTAATATACTTTGCCTGCTGATAATCGTTAAAAGAGAATACGAGGATAAGGCATATCACTTCGAGAATGATAAAGAATATAGTTGTTGCATGCCTTATTATGAAGTAGAAGAAATTTCGCATATTATGTATGGAGCAAAAGGATTAGTCCTCTTGCACGATGCAAATATAATTTATTTTCACTAATTAATGATAATAAGATATGGACTGGGCATGTGCCAATCTTATGCTGGACCAATAGAGCACCTTTGTTGCTCGCAGTTTTTATAGCCTCACCCCCATGGGAGGGAAGATTGAGGTTATGAACGCGTGCGTTTTGTATGATGTATTTGAATATTTAGAGACGGAGCACGCTCCGTATGTATGGTGGGGCTACATTCGGGCTAGTCTCGGGGAAGACTCGGGTTGCTCGCAGTTTGAAGAGTACTGAAATTAGTTGACACATCTTAGATGTTAATACTGTCTTGAT
>JAKSLC010000004.1 GCA_024401415.1 Bacteroidales bacterium
CTATTTCCAATCTGAAAAGCAACTCCACATGGGGGATTGTCAGCTTTCATAGGCCATTCGTAATGCCGTGTAATACGATTATGACAAGAAAAAACTAACCTATCACCCACATCAGTCCAGTCATGTATATTTCTTCCCAATGTACGATCGATATCTTCTAGAGAATATGCGCCGGAAAAATAATACATTGAGTCCCAATCAAAACTCATCTCTTTTGAAAAGTCTATGACTACGCTATCTTTATTATTGTACTCTTCATATTTTTTAATTACAGCATGGTCAATTTCATTATAGCTATTTCATGCAGTCAAAAATAATATGACGATACACATTAATCTTACATTCATAAAACTTTCTATTCATCTACAAATGTAGATAATATACCCATATAAAGTATCTATGTATGGGGGATTGTGATGTATTAGCAGAGAAAAAGAAATCCGATATAAAAATAAAGCCGCATCAGGAGACTGGTGCGGCTTTAATTGTATAATTAGGAGTAGTTACTTTGTGAACTGGATGGTATACAACTCGCAAAGTTCCTTGTCTGCTATCTTAGAAGAAAAGACGAGATAGATGGCGTGCTTGCCCGATAAGGATGGCATATTCAACTTTGTAGAGACAAAAGTAGGGTTAGATATTTTCTTGCCCAACTTGATATTGCCGATACACTTTCCACCTTGAGACTCCCAAGGACTATCAATCATAACCTTGATATTACCAGCTATACCAGATGCTGTAAGGCGAAGAGCCAACTTAGCCTTAGCTGTATTGAAATTATCAAAATTGAAATACTTATAGCCTACGATAGAGCCATCATTGTTATTGATGACAGGAGTATAATCGTCATTATTTTTGTAAGGTTCATTGAAATTAGGCTCGTCTGCATAAGTAGCCTTGAAATAAGAACCAGTGTATACCATATTAGGGTACACTTGATGCGCGATGCCTTTGCCTGTAAAGTAGCAAGCTATACCTGCAGGATAAGCCTTATAAGGATCGAGACCATTGATTTCAAAACCCTCTGAAGTATACTCAGCCTCGCTGATGGTTACCTTACCGCCCAGACCAGTTTGAACGTCGACAGTAATTGGGGCAACCATAGCCTGACGAGAATACTCCTGAGTACCGGTCTGACGATGGTAGAATACATACCACTGGCCATTGATCTCGCAAATAGAACCATGAGTATTTCCATTTGGAGTGCCTGTAGGAATCACGTTGCCGTTCTCATCTTTGTCTCGTGCGCGACCATCAATGATAGTTCCTCCGTAAGTGAATGGTCCGAGAGGATAATCAGAATATGCGTATGCAAGAGTATAGTTGGTCTGAGGAAGTCCGAACTCATTTGGATAAGTCTGACGGCTATATATGAAAACGTATTTATCTTTTATCTTACGCATAGAAGAAGCCTCGAAGAAACGGAATACCCCTTCGTGCTTATAATCCGATATCATATTCTCGATCTTCTTGCCGCCAGGCTTAACAGTAGCCATAGTATTAAGATCTATTTCTGCGCCCGTGCAGGACTCGAATCCCCAGTATGCGTACACCTTGCCATCTTCATCCTGGAAAACAGCAGGGTCAAAACCTAGGTCGCCGATAGTGTAGCGAGGATTTTGAGGATTCCAGTTGCAAACTTCAAAAGGACCGTCGGGACGGTTAGACTTAGCTATCATACCCTGACGTCCACCTACCTGATTATTAGGATATAGGTAATAAGTTTTGGAACCATCAGGATTACGATACTCCATTACGTCTGGAGCGAAAAGTACGTCGCCCTTGCCATCCTCGTGGAGAAGCTGTCCAGCGCCATCTTTGGTAGGCTCAAGGATAACACCATCATAACGCCAATTATTAAGGTCGTCAACTGGAGCAGACCAAACAACCTGTTCGCGGCCGCAATAGTTCTTTATGAGTGTGTCATGCGAGCCGTAGATATATACGCGAAACTTGCCTGGGTTATCAGGATCTTCAAACACATAAGGTTCTCCATCAGGAATATGTTCCCACAGAGGTAGATAGGGATTGCCAGCTTGGGAAAGTGTTGAAACGGTGTAGAGACAACCTGCAAGCAATAAGCGAAATAAGTGTTTCATACGCTATGTGAATAATTTTTTGGTAAAGGTATGTTTATTTTGATAAAGAACGAAACATAAAAGTATTAAAGTTCTGATATTGAAAAATAGAGTATGTATGGAAACCTTTACGGTACTAAATAGCGTAAGAAAAGATAACCTATTTAACACTAGACTATGAGAATAGCTGAAGATATATTGTCCAGTAATTACGATGAAATCCACATTGGACAGTTGTTTACAGATGATGATTGCAATATCATAGGGTACAACAAGTATGTAAAGGATTATATAGAGGCCCGTTCTAAATTTAAGATAGAGGAATTGCCATTGAAGTTTGCCTTGAGTGAAAAATTACTTGAGGCAATGAAGACTTACACGCCATGCTGTGATTCGTATTTTGTGAACTTTGATTACGTTGTTGCCGATGAGTTGAAGATGAAAGCGGCAGACAACTATTATGCGTATTTCGCAGAGTATGAGCCAGTAGTCAGCAGGGCGACAGGAAAAGTGATTCACTATTTCGTGATGAAAGATGTGACAGAGTCTATGGGGCAGAACATAGAGAACTATATGTACTCGCAGAAATTTCATGATCTGATGATTACACTTGGCGTAGCACATATAGACTTTATGCCTGATACCATGACAATAGATGTCGTGGGAGGAAGAGATAATCACAACGCGATAGGATTGACCTTAAATAGTCCTATAAGATCAATAATACACCCAGACGATCTGCAGAAAGCTGTTGGCTATTTTAAGAGAGTGGCAAGAAACCAGACGAAGAAACACAGCACAATGTTGCGAGTATACTCAGAGAATCTTAAGGACTATAGGTACTTTACATTTGTGTTGAATCCTATACGCAGACCAGATGGTTCGTTCCTGAAATTCTCGGGATTCTGCATTGACGTATCTGACAGACTTGTCGAGATAAAGAGGCATGACGACAAGTTGAACATCAGAATGAATAAACTGGAGAGAGAAAAATCAGATGTGGAGAAATCCAAGTCGAAGATGGATCAGATGCTCTCCGTGATGGGTCATGACCTACGTTCGCCACTTAGTACCATATTAGGATTCAGTGAACTGATGGTGAATATAGACAGTCGTGAAGAACGAGAAGAGATGTATGGCTACATACAGAAGAGCGTAGGGCAGATGATGGTTATGGTAAACGATATACTCGAGTCGACCCGACTAGATGCTGGTACTATAAAATATAACATTTCCAGTTGTAGTGTGGCCGGAGTGGTGAACGATGTATATGCTGCACACCAGCCAATGTTTAAAGATAAGCCTATCGAACTATTGTGTCAGTTGGATGAGGATGTTGAGATAGAGACTGATAGGATAAGAGTATTGGAGATTCTTAACAACTATATGTCTAATGCAGTGAAATATACGCATGAAGGCAGTGTGACACTGACTTGTGAGATAGAGCCTAATGGCTGTTACTTTCATGTGATAGATACAGGTGTAGGTATCGCAAAAAAAGATTGTGAGAAAGCATTTGATAGATACGAGATGCTCGACTCGGAGGTCTCGGGTACAGGTCTAGGTCTGTATATATGTAGAGAGCTGGCTAAAGGCTTAGGAGGAAAAGTAGGCTGTATTTCCGATAAGGGGAAAGGCTGTGATTTCTGGCTTTGGCTCCCTAGATAATAGAAATGCCAAATAATCATGCTATATTTACACCACCAAAACAAGAGATTAGAAGAGATGATATATAAATCTAACAATAATTACATCTTGGAAGATGTGATGGGTGATACAGCAATAATAGCTGTGGAGCAAGATATAGCCAAGATGAAGAGTATGGTAGCCACTAACGAGACTGGTCGAAAGATGCTGGAGTGTCTGGCAGATGGAGAAGAGCATACGACAGAGTATATCGTGGCTAAGATAATGGACGAATTTGATGTGGATAGTGCTTTGGCAACAAAAGACGTGGATGAATTTCTAGGACAGTTGTCGCAGTGCGGATATGTGACAATAGTTGGCTGATATGTATCTGAGTGTAGCGGGAATCAATATTACGATATCGTTGTCGAACGACGAGCGATGGGGCGCGTTCAGAAAAGATTTTCACGGCTTTATGCATAATGGTGATGCAGCGCGTGAAGATCTGCGTGTGCAATATCGGTTTGAAGATGTCCTATCAGATATAAAGGAGACAGACTATACGTGGTGTTGTAACGGCAGTAGTGAAGGAGTGCCTGATGTGCCGTATACCTATACGTGGAAAGTATGCATAGGTGAGGGAGAGAAAGAGGTGGTGGATATAAAATATATAGAAGGCCATCCTTTCTTGCAATCTGTGCGAATGTGGATCGATCCACAAAACAAGAGAGTGGATATAGCTATGGTATTACTGTCAGATGTGAACCAGCCAGACTTGATGGTTATGCCTCTCTTTATGCTCTTTTTGTCGCGAATCTTATGGCGTTTTGATGCGATTTTGATACACTCGTCTGCCATATCAGATCAGGGGCACGGCAGACTCTTTACGGCATTATCCGGCACAGGCAAGAGTACTATGGCAGGTATATGGGAAAGGCGTGGTGCTACGATAATAAATGATGATATGCTGATAATGCGCCTACATAGACCTACAAACAAGACATGGGTGTTTAATATCCCAATGCCATATTATCTAGATACGCAGAGATCTGTATGTTTAGATACGGTTTTCTTTATCAGGCAGTGTAAGCGCAATGAAGTAGGTGAATTGAAAGGAGCTGTTAATGCGATGAAACTTATGTCGCATACTGCCCATCAGACATTCCAGCCTGAGTATCTGAAAGTGTATCTGAAACTTGTGGCAGATATAGCAAGGTCGGTACGTTTTGCCGATTGTGGTTTCTTGCCAGACGAGCGAATAGTTGATGAGATACATAATGCAGGTCTATAATGAATTATCCCGAATTAGTCAGAAAGATACTTGCAGATGGTAAGGTGCGGTACTATGAGACCTTGTCGTCTGGTGTCAGTATGTTTCCCACTATATGGCCGAATAGCGAGTTGAGAGCAGAATATGTGCCTCTGGATAAGATAAAAAGAGGAGATATCATTATATTTCAGAGGGGTGAAAGGCTTGTTGCCCATAGGGTAGTAGTGGTAGGGAGTGATTATGTATATACACAAGGAGATTCTTGTCTGTCGAAGGATGAGGTTGTGAATGCTCAGAATTATATGTGTAGGATAGCTGAGTATGTGATGTGGAAGAGATATACAATCACGGAAAAGTCGTTGTTCTGGAAATTGCAATGCTGGGGATACCTTAATATACCAGGAATACATACGGCTAATCATTACCTTGTGGTGTTTATTGTCAGGATATTGATGTTAATTGGTATTGTCCGTTCAAAGAAATAAGCATAACGGTAACAGATATAAGACAAAGAGAGTCGGACTGCATAGTCCGACTCTCTTTATTATTATGTAGGATTGATAGTCTTATTCAGATATCGAAATAGCAGTCTTTGCTGGCTTAAGTCCTGTTCCGCTAACAGCGAGAGTAGCTTCTCCTGCAGTTTTCCCTGCCTCAATGACAATTACTAGCTCTCCGTGGAATGCTTTCATCTGAGGTCTGACAAATACTTCTGTAGAAGTAGCATCTCCATTACAGCAAGAGTTGAATTTGGCAGCACCCTTGACGTTGAATTTCAAAAGATTCTCGGCATCAGGACATAAATTGCCATCTTTGTCAACTATGCGGACTGTCACGAACGCCATATCGGGGCAATCAGTAGCCTTGCCATTGTTGTCTGTAGGTGTAGCCGATAGTACTTTCCTGTCGACGGACAACTCTATATGATGAGGTTTGCCTGCCGTACGAATGGTTTTAGTTTCGGCGATATTGCCGTTTGCGTCGTATGCTACAACCTTCATCTCTCCTGGTTCGTAGGTGACGTTGTTCCACCTCATACGATAGCGGTCCAGTCTGTTGCGTTCTAGTGTCTTGCTAGGGTCAGGAACCAAGTACTGGTCGCCCCATGGCATTGTGACATTGATGCGGCTCTTAAGATACTCGTCCATTGTAAGGTCATATTTCTTGAGTCTTCCCTGACTCTTGCCGTTGATGAACAATTCGGCTTCTGGATAGCTGGTATATACAAATACTGGTGTTGTTTCTCCTTCGCGCCCCTTCCAGTTCCAATGTGGGAGTATGTGAAGAGTATTTTCTTTAGTGTTCCAATGTGTACGATATAAGTAAGCACGGTCTTTAGGTAGTCCGGCAAGGTCATATATGCCGAAGTATGAGCTGCGCGAAGGCCAGTACTCATCGTATGGTGTAGGCTCTCCAAGGTAGTCGAATCCTGTCCATACGAATTCACCTATTACCCAAGGCATCTTGTCCTGCCACATCCAGTCGTCATCAGGAAGGTTGCTCCAACTGCATGCCTCAAGGTCGTAGCTTGATATCTGTCCATCCTCGTATGCAGTACCCCTTTCCTCGGTAACAGGGAACTTATAGACACCACGAGAAGATACTGTAGATGCTGTTTCAGAACCTAGTACAAAGCCTTTAGGGGAATTTTCGTAGCCTTTTTGATATACGTGAAGACGATAATTGAATCCTGGTATATCCATCTCTTGCCATACACCACTGATTATAGGCCCCTCTCCACGGTCCATGCCCTGAGTACATGGTCGCGTGCCGTCTAGCCTGTGTATCAGTTCTTGCATAAGACGCGTGTATTGCAGTCCCACTTTGTCATTTTGCTCAGGTATCTCATTGCCGATGGAGTACATGATATTGCATGCGTAGTTTCTGTTGAGTAGTACCAGATTGGTAATGTCTCGTTCCCACCATGCCTTTCCGTCGCTGTTGGCATGCCCTTCGTCTATTGTATTGAAGAATCGTGCATAGCCGTTCTTGCACTTTGGATATATCCACATGTCAAATGACTCGGCCATTACCATCATGCCCATCTCATCACATATCTCCATCTGCCAAGGGGCTGGTGTGTTGTGTGATGTTCTTATGGCATCACAGCCTATGTCTTTAAGAAGGCGAATTTGACGGCGGAAGGCTGCTTTGTTGAATGCCGCGCCAAGCGGACCGAGGTCATGGTGCAGGCAGACTCCTTTGAATTTGCGTAGCTGACCATTTAGCTTAAATCCTTCAGCACTATATTCTATATCTCGTATGCCTATCTTTGTCTCTTTCTTGTCCCATAGCGTGTTGCCCTCTTTGAGTTCTGTGACAAGGGTGTATAGCTCTGGGTGTTCAGGACTCCATAGTCGAGCGTTGCTGATGCTAAGCACGTTGTCTACCTGCTTGGACTCGTTGAGCCAAGCCTCTTGTTGTGCAACGATATTACCGTCGTTGTCTTTCAGATAATTGCATATCTTGATGCCTTTATGATTTGCCACTGTCGCCTCAGCAGTAACCCTCACTCGAGCTTCAGCAGCTATTGTAGCGTCTTCGCTTATCTTGCTGAGCATAGTAGTACGGGCAAATGTGCCCCATGTCGTGAGGTATTTCTCTTTGTGTAATACTAATCTTACAGGACGTATAATGCCGGCTCCTGGATACCATCTGCTCGACTCTTCAATGTTTTGCAGATGGACGGCCATTGTGTATGTGCCTGCTTTGCATTCTTCAGTGGCTTTGGTGATGTCTAGTTTGAATACATTGTATCCGTACGCCCAATAGCCCACTTCCTGACCGTTGACCCATACGTGAGGCTCTGACATGGCTCCGTCAAATACCAATTCCGCATATTTGTATCCGTCAGGTATGGTTATGGATGTACGGTACCAACCTTCTCCTATCCATGGCAGGCAACCAGAGCGTCCAGTCTTCTCTGTCGCTTCTTGTTCTCCGTTTTGCACTATGGCAACGACTTGCTTGTCTATCTCTTTGTCAAACGGACCGGATATTGCCCAGTCATGCGGTACAGTGACGTTCTGCCATTTGCTGTCATCGTATGTCTTGTCCTGGGCACCTTCTGCAGCTCCTTTAGTGAACTTCCATCCCTCTATGAGTAGTGTCTCGCGACTCTGTGAATAGACTGATAAAGTCGCAATAGTAACCAACAATGTTGTAAATAGTTTGTACATAATAGTGAATCTTCTGTTGAGAGCCAAAGATAATGATAATATGTCTATGAAGGAGTATTGTCACTATATTTGCATCGTGTAGTGGCTCATTTTTCAGTACCGTCGTAATTGAAAATTTGCGATATAACCGAATGCTCCTCGAATGCACATCGAATGCACACCGAGTGCACGCATAGGGTCGACTTGCGTATGAATGTTGAATGATGGAGTCATGAAACAGAATAAGAATTAAGTAAGATGAGGCTGACGTATATTTTTCATAGTGGTTTTGTGTTGGAGTCAGATGCTTCCATTTTGGTCTTCGACTACTGGATGGATCCGGCAGGTGTGATGCCAAGTGTTCTGCGCTCTGATAAGCCGTTGTATGTGTTCGCCAGTCATTTTCACGAGGACCATTTTTCTCGTACTATTCTCTCTTGGAAGGAGCAACATCCTAATACTACCTATATCTTGTCAAAAGATATCCTGCGTCGTCGCAGGGCAGTGCAGTCAGATGCTGATGTATGGATGGGTAAAGGTGCCACTTGGCAGGATAGTAATATTAAGGTTATAGCTACAGGTAGCAATGATAGTGGAGTCAGTTGGATAATACAACTGGAAGGAAGAACAATATTCCACGCCGGAGATCTCAATAATTGGTACGCCCGTTTCTTGTACGATAGAGAGAATGTCCCTCCAATGATAATTAGTGATGAGTTCGGTGCGATAGACCCTCTGAAGGAGGAGAAACTCTTCTTGGGCGAATTGAAGGATATAGCCAAGTTTACGAAATCTTTTGATATAGCCATGTTTCCCGTAGACGGACGAATAGGTAATGGCTATACTCTTGGTGCACGACAGTTTATAGACCGTTTCAAGGTCTCACTGTTCGTTCCTATGCACTTTGTCATGAGTGGCTTCGAAAGTTCATGGAGAATGAAGGATGAGTGCGCCTCTGCAGGCTCTGACTACTGGTGTATCCAGCGCGATGGCGAATCTATAGAGTGCTGAAATCTCTCGCTGTGTCAAAGCGTTATGGCACTACATGGTGTCATAAAACAAAAAAAACACTCGCTGAACTTTCGTCCAACGAGTGCTGTAACTTAATTTGTGCCGTAAAGAAAATTACTTCTTAGCGAAGAAATCCTTAACCTCTTCTGTAGTTACCATCTCCTCCTCAAATACATAAGCACCTGTCTTAGGAGACTTCACCATCTTGATGCACTTAACGTGACCTTTGCCGTCACTGTTTTTCAATGTAGCAACTACTTTTTTAGCCATAGGTCAAATTATTTAATCTCTCTGTGAAGTGTAACGCGCTTCAAGAAAGGGTTATACTTACGACGCTCCAAACGATCTGGGCTATTCTTACGGTTCTTTACAGTAATGTAACGTGACATTCCTGGAACTCCGCTCTCTTTCTGCTCAGTGCACTCAAGTACTACCTGAACACGATTGCCTTTTGCTTTCTTTGCCATCTTTTAAGCCTCCTCTGGATTAATAGTTAGCGATAATACCATTAGCAGCGGCACGCTTAAGTGCAGCATGGATGCCAATCTTGTTGATAAGACGAAGACCAGCGCAAGAGACCTTGAGAGTCACCCATGCATCCTGCTCAGGGATGTAAAACTTCTTAACGAAGAGATTTGGTTCAAATCTTCTTCTGACACGACGCTTTGAGTGAGAAACATTGTTTCCCGACTGATACGAGATGCCTGTTATTTGACAAATCTTAGACATTTTCTTTTCCTTTACGGATACTTTTCAAAACACGGCGCAAAGTTCGTAAATATTTTTCTCTTATGCAAGAGTAACTACTAAAAAATAAATCAAATCCCGCACCTTTAACGTTCTTTATAGATTGTCGTCTAGATATCTCTTGATTCTCTTGATCAAGTGCGCTCTGTCCGGTCCCGTGACGTTATGTGCGTGGCCAGTGTAGAATGCCATGTCAATCATCTTATCTTTGTCAACGGCTGTCTTTATCAACTCCAGTACGTTCTGTGGAACTACAGTCGCATCTTGATAGCCATGGATTAAGAGCAATTTCGCATTGAGCTTGTCAATGTTGTTTGAAATCTTGTTCTTCGCATACCCCTCTGGATTCTCTTGTGGTGTGTCCATATATCTCTCACCATACATAACTTCGTAGAGACTCCAGTCACATACAGGACCACCTGCTATGCCTACCTTGAATACCTCAGGGTAGCGTGTGAGCATAGTCAGTGTCATAAAGCCTCCGAAACTCCAGCCATGTATTGCCATCCTGTCTTTGTCTACGTATGGTAGCGACTGCAAGTATTTTACACCCTCCATTTGGTCTGCACTCTCACATGTTCCCAATTGTCTGTGCGTAGCATGCTCAAATTCCACACCTCGGTTTTCACTGCCTCGGTTGTCAAGTGTCCATACTATATATCCCTCTTGTGCAAAGTAGAGCATCCAGGCCGATGCACCACCATTCCAACTCTTGTCTACAAGGTGTGTATGCGAACCGCCATATAGATATACCAACACAGGATATTTCTTTGTAGGGTCAAAGTTTACAGGTAAAATCATTCTGCCTGTAATGTCATGTTTGCCATCAGCTGTTTTAAGATCGACAAATTTGATCTCTGGCAAAACGGTATCTCCCCAAGGCTTCTCCACTTTATTAAGTTCCTTGACAATCTTACCTGTAGTTATGTCTATGACACTCGTAGTAAGCGCTGGCATAAGTGCAGAGCATCTGTCTACTATGAATCGACTGTTATCCTCGTACATAGCATTGTGTATTCCCTCTCCATTCGTAAGCCTTACAGGCTCTTTCTTGCCACTTATATTTACCGAGTAGATATCACGGCATAGGTAGCTCTCTTTATTTGCTTGGAAGATGATATTCTTCGATTTGGCATCGTAACCAAGCAAATCCGTTACTACCCAATTACCTTTTGTTATCTGAGTGCAGGTGTTTTTAGCAAGGTCATACCTATATATATGTAGATATCCGTCACGCTCAGATAGCCATAGCATAGTATTGTTGTCTATGAATTTTGCAGGTGTGCATGGCTCAACCCATGTTTCGCTCTCCTCTTCAAACAATGTCTTAATCTTTTTGCCGGTTGTAGCATCATACATGTTGAACCACATGTGGTTTTGCTCTCGATTAATCTCGGCAATGCATATTGTCTTATTGTCTGTAGACCAACTTATGTTTGTGAGATAGCGGTTCTGGTCGTACCCTTCAGTCTCAAGATATAGAATCTTGTGAGTGTTGGTGTCGAATATGCCGACCTTAACCTTATGGCTTATACCGCCAGCCATAGGGTAGCGGTCAAGGTTTACTTTGGCTATGCTCTCATTTGCATTAGGAATGTCTACCAATGGATATTGTGTTACCATTCTCTCGTCCATTCTGTAGAATGCCAGTAGAGAGCCGTCATGATTCCAGAATCGGCCGCCCATAGTGCCGAATTCATTACGATGTACTGATTTGCCGAATACCAAGCCATCGGCGATAGTATCGTTGATCAGTATAGGTCGTCCGTTTGTGCCAGGTGCAACTACCATAAGTGAATCGCCCTGATGGTATGCCCTGTATTGTTTTTCTCTGTTTTTTCTTACCTCTTCTTCTGAAATGTGCTGGCCGATTCTTTTCTTGTCTCCTGAAGCTGCCACGTAGAGGTCGTTAGCCTCTTTGTCGTATGCTAAAACATCGCCAGTCTTACTGCAAAATGTAGTATACACACCTCTAGGGAATATCTCCCTATACTCCTTCGTTCCTGAAGTAGTATTTTCTATTGTTAACTGAGCCATAGCTGATGTGCCACCCAGTAACAACGTAATAAATAATAGTCGTTTCATATATGGTATAAAGTCTGTTTTTATGATTTAATGGTAACAACTGTAATGCCGGCACCACCCAAGCGTATATCTTCATCCGCTAC
The DNA here is from genome assembly GCA_024401415.1 of Bacteroidales bacterium. Taxonomy (GTDB): domain Bacteria; phylum Bacteroidota; class Bacteroidia; order Bacteroidales; family Marinilabiliaceae; genus W3P20-009. Next base: position 12,059 of record JAKSLC010000004.1, read on the forward strand.
GTTTCCTACTCCGTCTATGGAGCGGAGGAATATGCGAATCTGCTGACGTAGTATGCCGTTACCTTTGCCGTGGAGTATTCTCACCTGATTTTGTTCGCAGATGATAGCTTCATCTATGAAACTTGCCACTTGTTCTATAGCTTCATCTGTTCGCATGCCTCTTATGTCGATATCTGGCTTGAAGTTTAATTTCTTCTCGCGTACCGATTCCATGACATTAGAGTATGTGCGCGCCAAAGCCATATTGGCAGCGGCAGATGCTACGCTTTTCTTTGCAGCACTCTTGCTGATAGCTTTCAATCTGTCGAGTTTTATGTTGCTCTGCATGCTGCCTATGGCTACCAGAGCCTCGTTCTTATTTATCTTGAGTACTTCACCCACGTGGTCGTGTTTGCCGTCTATCTGTACCATCGCACCAACTTCCACTGCCAGTTCTGGCGTTTTCTTCTCCTCTTTTACCTCAGTGTTGCCGCCTTGCTGTGCTTTGCGTTTCTCTCTCTGCTCTTGCTGGCGTCTGATTTTTTCAATCTTTCTGTTGATGCTTGCCTCTCTCTCTTTATCTTCGTCAGACTCCTCAACAGATTGTTCAAAGGCGTTCAGCGCCTCGCGAGCCTCTTTGGTCTTTTGTTTTTCAGCCTGACTCTCTTTTATCTCTCTGATGGTATTCTCAATGCGGCGGTTGGTCTCCGATAGCAATTGCTGAGCCTCCGCTTTCGCCTTGTCAAGTATCTCTCGTCGTTCTTTCTTGATGTTCTGTAAGCCTTGGTCATACTGACTCTCCAACTCTTCTACTCGCTTTTCTCGTAGGCGTATCTGCTCTCGTCTTTGCTCGTAGTAATTCTTGTCTCGGATAATCTCTCTCAAGTGCTTGTCAAAATCAAGGTGCTCTTGACCTATCTTCTCTTTAGCAGCCTCAAGTATGCTTTCCGGTAATCCTATCTTTCTGGCAATCTCGAATGCGAATGAACTACCTGGTTGCCCCATCCTAAGTTTGAATAGAGGCTCTATCTTGTGAGTATCGAACAGCATGGCTGCATTGACAAGACCATCTGTCTGAGCAGCGAAATGTTTCAAATTGGTGTAGTGCGTTGTAATTACACCCCAAGCTTTCATTTTATTCAGCTCGTCGAGTACGCTTTCTGCTATGGCACCACCTATGGCAGGCTCTGTGCCCGTACCAAATTCATCTATGAGTATCAATGATGATTTTGAACACACTTTCACAAACATCTTCATGTTGGTCAGGTGAGATGAGTATGTCGAAAGGTCATTCTCTATACTCTGCTCATCTCCCATATCAATGAGGATATCTTTGAATATGCCCATCTTAGAACCCTCTTTTACAGGAACCAGAAGTCCGCACTGCAGCATGTAATGTAGTATGCCCACCGTCTGTAGACAGACAGATTTACCGCCTGCATTAGGTCCAGAGATAATGGCTATGCGTGCATTAGGCCACTTGAGCTCAATGTCAAGAGGTACTACACTCTTTCCTTGTGCTTTAAGTTGTACATGTAGTAGTGGGTGTCTGCCTCCATATATATAGGTGCCGGCTTTCTTGTCTACTTCTGGCATTACAGCGTCAATATCTCTTGCGTAGATGGCTTTGCCTCGTATGAAATCTATTTTGGCTAGCATGTCAACACCATCAAGTATATCTTCTGCGTATGGTCTGATGTTGTCGGTCAATGATGTCAGAATGCGTATTATCTCACGTCGTTCTGCATACTGCAACTCTCTCAGGTCGTTGTTCATTGACACAATCTCCGTTGGTTCAATATAAGATGTTCGACCCGATGCCGATTCGTCCATCACTATACCTTGGAGCTTTCGTTTGTTTGCTGCAGCTACTGGAATAACGGCTCGACCGTCTCGTATACTCACTGAAGCATCTGATTCTACTATACCGTCACTCTGCGCTTGTTTGAGTATCTGAGTAAGTCGTCTGGTAATCTGACTCTCTTTGTCTTTTATCTCTCTGCGTGTCTGGGCTAGCTCTGGCGATGCGTTGTCTTTGATACGGCCATACTTATCCACCACTTTGTCTATGGTCTGAATGAGTAACGGGAATGTCTGAATGTCATCTGTCAGTAAACGTAGGGTAGGGTATGGGTAATTGTTGTCACCCATAGATTCTATCTGGTTCTTGTTGAAGAATGACACAGTCTGACGGATAAGTGTCAGTATAGTATGTAAGTCGGCCAATTCATCTTCCTCAAGGTGAAGTCCGATGATACGAATACGATTGAACATCTCCCTTGGGTCGTTGAATTCATCGGAAGGAAGTGTGTCGTTGTCTGATGAATTGATGAGTGCCAACATCTCGTTGACCTCATGTAGTTTCTGCATTATGGTATCGTAGTCGGTCAGCATCTCCATGCTGTTTACCATTTCACGACCCATAGTACTTTTACATCTCAGTCTTATACTCTCTCGTATGGCGCCGAAGTGTAATTTGTCTTCAATATTATCTGGATAAAGCATTTTCTCTTTTTATGTAAGCCAAACGTACAGCATGGACAATACGCCGACAAGCATAATATATTTACTGTTTACGCTACATCTGTGAAAGTCCTTCTTTTCGTGGGCTTTATATAGTAATAAGGTGTTTAATAATATAGGAATAGTCAGACCTGCTGATAAGTACAACTCTACGAAAGGGTGCGATTGCAGAGCCGATGACATGTAGTATACCGCCCAAAGCATAATTATAGTCAGTGCGTTGAGTACGGATATTATGCCTTTGGTGTAAGGTATGCCAAGTATTACTGGCAAGGTATGACATCCATATTCACTGTCGCCCTCTATGTCTTCTATGTCTTTTATTATCTCTCGGGATAGGTTGCATAGAAAAGCAAAGAATGTATAGCCTACCGTGTACATCCAGGCAGTAATGCATCCGTCAGATTTGGAAGTGTCAAGCCCCGTTTGTCTGATGAATGTCAACTCTACGGATATCACGACGTATACCATGGCAGCAGTGAGTAGTGCTACTATCAGGTTCCCAATCAAAAGTTGCCTCTTGAATTTGGTAGAGTAGAACCATAACAATGTCGGTATGCCAAGGAATAGCCACACATAGTTGGCTCGTCGCGTAGCAAAAGCTATATATAAACCCATGAATATACCCGTGAGGGTCAGTATTACATGTATCAATATCGCTTTTTTCCTAGGGATGACTCTGTCTAGTACTATGCTGTTGGGTCTGTTGGTCCTGTCTATATATATGTCAAAATAGTCGTTTATTACGTTTCCACTGGCTGCCATGCAGATGGTTGTCATAACCAGAATAGCAAATTGCCAATCTGTCATTACCGGTCCTATGCTGTATTTTGATAGCACAGGTAGGATAATACAATACCTCAATAGGTATTGGAATAGCGCTATGAATAGCAAATTTTCTATTCGGATCAAACGTAACATGGCATTATTGTTTATTATAAATCGACTTCCATATGCATTCTTGTTACCAGTCCAGATCTTGTCCCCATTGTCCGTTGACGCGAATCACTTGCTCTATGACGTCCCTTACACAGCATTGTCCACCATTGAATGGTGATATGTAATGGCAGGCTTCTTGAACATCGCGTACTGCATCGGCAGGACATGTCGGAACTCCTGCGCGTTTCAGTAGTGGTAAATCTGGCATGTCATCTCCCATATACAGAATCTGATTGTCTGTCAACCCATATTTCTTTTTCCAATTCTCGTATGCCGAGATTTTATTGGATTGTCCCATAAACACGTCTTGCACGCCAAGGTTTGTATACCGAACACGTATTGCTTCTGTATTACCACCGGTAATAATGGCAACCTGATAGCCAAGTTTTACAGCTAGCTGTATGGCGTACCCGTCTTTTATGTTCGCAGTGCGCATAGGTTCACCATTAGGAAACATAGGAACCTGCGTCATGCTCAACACTCCATCCACATCAAATGCGAATGCCTTTATATCTGATAGTTCTTCTTTGAAGTTGCGTTTCATATATTGTTCTTTCTGTTGTTCTCTTTATTCTGTAAATATTCATTCCATATCCTTGCCGACTCTTCTATTATTCTCGGGCACGGTCTTTTTGCAAAGTATTGAGCAGTGCGTTCATCTGGCTGATAGTCTGTTGTCGTCTGTACTCCTCCAAGTTTCAGCAGTTCTGCACACTCTATGCTTCCACCGTTTCTCTCGGCAAATTTATTGGCTAGTTCCTGTACTGTCTTGTAGTTGGCAGCCTTTGCATCTTTGTCTCCTGCATTAGTGTTCCCCTCTTCCAACCCAAGCAGTATAAACATGCCGCAAGCTGCACCGCATGTCTTTCGCATTCTGCCAATGCCGCCCCCAAAGCACGACGAAATTTTTGCCATCTGTTCTTCCGAAAGGCCGTATGCATCTGCCCATGCCGTACATATAGCCTGTGAACAGTTGTATCCTCGGTAGAAGTTTTTTACTGCTAGTTCTATTCTCTCGTCCGATACCTTCTCCATCTCTCAATCTTTATACTCTATTGTTCTATATCTTACCTCTACAGGTTTGTTGTCCACATACTCCACCCTCTCTGTCCAGTTGTTTCTATGGTCTAGGACGTATGTATACCTCTTTTTCGATTCTGTTTTACCGTTTACCGTAGTCAAAATCGTTTTGGCATGCCCGTTCGAGTCTAGTTTTGCCTGTTTGATGGTGGTGTTGTCGACTGTCGTGATAATCGACTTCTCTATTCTTCCCTTATTGTCGTACTCAAACCTGCTCTCTGATGTGTCTTCCCCAAAGGCTCCGACGTATACCATACTTACGCTTGCCCATTTGTCGCCATGACTAACCTCTGATGTCGCCATCGTTATTGCCATAGCATCGGTAAGTCGCGTTTTGGCACATAAGCCATCGGCTGTAAATGAGTACAAGGTCTGCATTATTCTATCTCCTAGCTCGTTGTACTCCGTCGTTACTCTCTTGAATCCCTCTTCGTTGTATTGCGTAATCGTCTTTCCTCCTTCAGTGCCGTCTATGTCAAGTTTTATATCGGATACCTCGTTGCCAGCTGAGTTGTAGGTGACTTTATGACTGGTTATAAACTCGCCTTTCTCAACTACTCTCCTGCTAAAGTCTGCTTTATATATTGATTCTTTGATACTTATAACTTCTCCATATAGCTGCGCATTCTCCCGGTCAGACATACCTATTGGCGCTACGTCATTAATAGTTTCTATTTGAGCGCTGGCGTAGTCGCAGAATGTCAGTAGCAATCCTGCCAATATGTATATGAGGGTTGTTCTATTCATATATAAGTATATGTGAAGTAATATGCGTGCGAATATAATATGTTTGACTCTAATAGACAAAAAGAAAGCCTATAAGGTGAACCTCCCCTATAGGCTTATACCTTTGAGCCAATAGCCGGACTCGAACCGGCGACCCACGCATTACGAATGCGTTGCTCTACCAACTGAGCCATATTGGCAAAACCGAGTGCAAATGTAGTAATGTTTTTGATACACCAAGCACTCGCTTGTCCTTTTTTTCAGAAATGAAATAGACAAATATCTCTTATTTGTTAATATTCAATAGTTTAACAATTCTGTCAAATACGCCTGTGTTTTGATACCAACCATTGAATTCCTCTGCACCAGGACCTGCAGCGTTTACTGGTACCATAATGCCTGTCTGGTTGCCTGTAGAGAAGTTAGCCTTTACTGCGCCTGTCTCGTAGTCGCCATTGATGATAGATAGACCTCCTGTCTCATGGTCTGCTGTGATTACTATGAGGGTCTCTTTGTTCTCTGCAGCAAATTTTAGAGCCTCACCTACAGCTTTGTCCATGTCTAGTACCTCGTTAACTACTTCGTTTATTACGTTGTGGTGTCCTCCCCAGTCTATTTGAGACCCCTCAACCATGAGGAAGAAGCCGTTGTCTTCTTTGCTCAATATATCAATTGCTTTTTTGGTCGACTCAGCTAATGAGAATTTACGGTCAGTAACTACATCTGGCATATGTTCTGGGTATGCAAGCACTGCAAGTTTGCTGTCGTTGTCGTTTTTTGCACTCTCAAGATCTTCGTAGAATCGGTACCCCTCTTTCTCGGTCATCTCTTTTACTAGGTTTCTGCCGTCTTTGCGCTTTGTGAAGTGCTTCATGCCTCCGCCGATAAATACGTCAATTCCGGAATTTTGATAGAATGTCGCAATATCTTCGTATTTGTGTCTGTCGTTGACGTGCGCAACGAATGACGCTGGTGTAGCATGTGTTACCGCTACTGTAACAACAACTCCTGTTGCAAGTCCAGCTTTCTCTGCCAAGTGAAGCATCGATGGTACAGCTACAGTGTCTGGTGTCATACCTATCATGTAGTTGCGTGTTTTCTTTCCTGTGGCCAACGCTGTGCCGCCTGCAGCTGAGTCTGTTACGTAGTTATCCCAAGATTGGGTCTGACTGTAGCCGCTAAGGTTTAGCTGAGACATATACATCTGTCCGCCGTTTGCTGTCAGTGCTGCGTATACCTGAGCCTGACCCATGCCGTCACCAATAAAGAATATCACATTTTTAGGTGTCTTGGCAAAAGAAGCTTTGGCCTCGCTGGTTATGTATTGTGTAGGTATATATTTGTCTTTATATTCTTTGAGTTCTGTCTTGTTGATTATGTCTTTGTAGTTCTCTTGTGCATAGCTCGATGTATATGTCAGAGCCATTAAGCTGGCTAACGTGTATTTCAATATTCTCATGTCAATAAAGATGTTTTTTAATTTTAGTTGATACTTTTTTATAGTGAATCATAATATAAGGTCGAGCCTGCGTATATTTAGTCTAAACCTTATAGATAATAGATATTCAATTTTTAAAATTTGAATTTGAAGTTCGGCTTTCTCTTCTCCAGGAATGCCTTGCCTCCTTCTTGAGCCTCTTCTGTCATATAGTAGAGCATGGTAGCATCCCCTGCAAGTTCCTGTATTCCGGCCTGACCATCCAACTCTGCGTTAAGTCCTACTTTTATCATTCTTAGCGCAAGAGGGGATAGCTGCATCATCTCTTCTGCCCATGAAATGACTTCTGATTCCAGTTGGTCCTGCGGTACTACTTTGTTTACAAGTCCCATTTCAAGTGCCTCTTGTGCAGTGTATTGTCTGCATAGGAACCATATCTCACGAGCTTTTTTCTGACCTACTACTCTTGCAAGGTACGATGCACCAAACCCAGCATCGAAACTACCCACTCTAGGTCCAGTCTGGCCAAAGCGCGCATTTTCTGAGGCTATCGAGAGGTCACATACTACATGTAGCACATGTCCGCCACCTATGGCAAAACCATTTACCATCGCTATGACTGGTTTTGGTATGCTCCTGATTTGTTTTTGAACATGAAGTATGTTGAGGTGTGGAGCACCATCTTTGTCTACATATCCGCCAAAGCCTTTTACGTGCATGTCACCTCCAGCGCAGAATGCTTTGTCTCCAGCACCAGTGAGGACTACTACTCTGATGTCAGAACATCTTTCACAGTAGTTAAGCGCATCTATCATCTCCTCAACTGTAAGTGGGGTGAATGCATTGCGGTAACGCTCTCTGTTAATGGTAATTCGGGCTATATGGTTATACTCGTCAAAGAGTATCTCTTCGTAATCTTTTATTTTTGTCCACATGATATTTCTTCTTATTCGGAAGCCGAAAGTAAGAATATTTTTTGGATTACGTCTTGTGTATATACTTTTTCCTCAACTTTTATGGTCGTTTCAAAGTCATTAGCTTCTGGCGATTGTATCGTTATTTTGTAAACTCCAGGTTCTAAGGCTAAAATAAATGTCGATGATTGTAGATTTAGTTTCGCCGTAGCTACTAGCTCTTCGTTTTCGTCAAGTATTTGGATAAGTGGCATTTGCGTGAGCGGACGTGGCTTTGGCTTCATCTCTATGCCTACAAAGCATTTCATGATGGCTGTACTCGCCTCTTTCGCATCGTCAATGACACAATAGATATCTCGGCAGCCATAACTGTCTTTTCTGACGTTGCTGATGTATGAGTATCTGCCATCAGAAGTGAATGATATGGTCATGTTGTCAAATGTGTCGTTTAGCGGATATGGAAGTTGCACAGGCTTGCCCCACTTGAATTCTTTAGGGTCAAGGTCTGAGTAGTAGAGGTCATATCCTCCCATCGATGTCTCATTGTTGGATGCAAAGTATAGTCTCTTTCCGTCAATTGAGAATGTAGGGTAGTTTTCATCGTACAGTTCTGTGTTTACCTCTCCTGGTAGTGGGCGTGCTTCCGACCATTTGCCCGCAAGCTTAATAGAGTAGTATAGGTCAAGTTTGCCGTTCAATGTAGTGGCAGAGAAAATAATCGTATCTCCCTTGATGGCCGACCCTACCTCATCTCCAATAAGGTCAATAGGTTCAATGAGCTTTTCTGCCGACGCAAATTTGCCTGCTGCTCCTTTCTCTTTGCATTGGAATATGCCGAAATCTCCCGAACGGTTACTTGTTATCATTAGTCCACCATCGTATATGTTGGTGACATAATCGTCAAATAGGGTATTGATCGGACCTGTTGCAAGTTTGCTCTTTGTCCAGCCTAAATCCTGATTTTCTGCATATTTTATGCTGTAGTAGTTGATAAGCTCGCCACTGTTGAATTTTTCGTCACATGAGAAGTATAGAACACTGTTGTCTTTGTTGATGATAGGACAGATCTCGTTGGATGGCGAGTTTATCATCTCGCCCATATTTACAAGTCTCACTTTTGCTGAGTCTCTCACCATTCTCGCAGCATTCTCTATGCTCTTCATAAGGCTGTTGGCCTCTGTCATCAACTCTCCCTCTTCAATCATAGTCATATAATCTTTGAGGTATTTCTTCGCTTTGTCAAATCGGTGCGAATGGTAATTGGCTTGTGCAGCAAGAAGATATGCGTTTACATCTTCTGTGTTTAATTGCATATATCGGTCCACAAAGTAGCACGCAGTGTCTTTCGGCATGTCTTCGTATACTACACTTTCTACTATTTTAAGTAAAAGCGCAGGGTTGGCTTTGTTCTTTGTCCCCTTTGAATAAAATTTCATGTACTCCTTAAGCGCTCTGTGGTAAGAGCCAGCGTAGAAATAGGTGTCTCCTTTTACACATCCTGTTATAGATTCCTCTACTTTTAGTTTTTGCGCATAAGTATCATTGGCGTTTGCTCCTAGCATAATAGCAATGGCCAATACCATGATTCTAAAGGTCATTCCTTTTATATTCTTGAAGGTAAGTGTCATAAAGAAAGTTGTTTACATGCTGTGAATAAAGTTGATTATTCTACGCATGGTTATTGTTAAAGTTTCGTAATTTGATAGAAACTGCTAACTTTGCAGTCGCAATTTAGAATAATCAGATTACAGATGGCATCACCTATATCGTCACGAGATAAATATTACATTCTTCGCGTATCATCATCTTCTTTATCAGCTCAGGAGCAGTTTAATGAGATTCTATCCCAAATACGGGTTCTGAACCAGATGTCGCGACTGTCTAGTTCGTCTATAGTTTTTGTCCGCCTGTTTATTTCTGATGTGGCCAACCAGTTGCAATATCTCCCTGAGGATCAACCGGATTATGCTCTTAGCATTATTGGTCAGGCTCCTCTGGATGGTACTAAGGTAGCTGCTTTAGTTTACATCATGCAGGGTGTAACAGTTAATCGTGTTACAGATAATACCGTAGCAGTCACTGATGGCGGTGTGACTCACTATTGGACTACTCAAGTACAATTTTCGGGCCAAAATTCTCATGAGCAGACTGTTTCTATTTTTAACGATTATATAGCAGGTCTTCAGTCTTGCAATATGTCTCTACTCAATAATTGTATTCGCACATGGTTCTTTGTTCATGATGTCGACCACAATTATCTTGGGGTGGTAAACGGACGTAATGAAAAGTTCGCCGAGCAGGGTCTCTCTACAGATACCCATTTTATTGCTTCTACGGGTATCGGTGGCGAACCTACTCTTCCTTCGTCGCTGGTTCAGATGGATGCGTATGCTGTCGATGGCGTGCCTTCTTCTGACGTCCATTATCTCTACGCAAAGTCTCACCTTAATTGTACCGCCGAGTATGGCGTCTCGTTCGAGCGCGGTACTTATGTGGATTATCCTGACTCGCGCCGCGTATTTATCTCAGGCACAGCATCTATAGATAATCGTGGTCGCGTATTGTATGAGGGCGATATTATTGCGCAGACAGAGCGCGCTTTAGAAAATATAGAGGTCCTTCTTGCTGAGGCTCAGACTGATTTCTCAAATGTTCAGTACCTCTTGGTGTATCTTCGCGATGTTGCCGATTATGCCATCGTTAAGGAGCAGTTAATCAAGCGTTTCAATGATACTATCCCTTTTGTTATTCTGCAAGCTCCCGTATGTCGACCTAAATGGCTCATCGAAATGGAGTGCGTAGCAATAAGGTGATTTCTCTCTGTTACAACGATCCAACAACAATAGTCGCTCGCATGAATCGACAGATTACTACTTCCAGCACTATGCTTCGCATTCTCTTGTGTCTCGGAGCTTCTCATCTTCTTAACGACCTTCTGCAGGCAGTCCTCACAGCTTCTTATCCTGTCATTAAGGAAGAACTTGCTATGTCTTTCGCCGAAATAGGTCTCATTACTTTGGTTTATCAGATAGCTGCTTCTGTATTCCAACCTGTAGTCGGTCTCTTTTTCGACCGTCACCCTATGCCTCGTAGCTTGTGGTTAGCTACAACTTTTACTACCATAGGTATCATTGGACTGGCTGTCTCTCCAACTATCCATTGGATGCTCCCAAGTGTAGTCAGCCTCGGTCTGGGTGCTTCTACCTTGCACCCAGAGGCATCTCGTATCGCTTCGCTAGCCTCAGGCGGTAAGGGTGGTCTCGCTCAATCAATATTGCAGGTGGGTGGTAACATCGGTAGCTCGCTCGGACCTCTGCTCGTAGCAGCTATTGTTGCTCCGAATGGTAGAACCAGTATCCTATGGTTCCTCTTTTTTGCCGCTTTGGCTTATATGGTAGCTCGTCCTGTCAGCCGTTGGTTCGCAGATTATCTCGCTCGAGCTCGTAAAGAGAATATCCGTATGGCAGTGTCTAATCAGAGACCTTTGTCTCTAAGCATGACTGTTTGGGCTCTCGTCGTGCTGACAGTTCTCATTTTTTCCAAGTATATCTACATGGCAAGCCTCACGAATTACTATACTTTCTATCTCATCGAGCAGTTCGGTGTGAGTGTGCAGTTCTCTCAGGTATGCCTCTTCACATTCCTTGCTGCTACAGCTATTGGTACTTTCGTCGGTGGCCCTGTTGGGGATCGTATCGGCCGTAAGTATGTAATATGGATTTCTATTCTGGGCACAGCTCCATTCTCGCTCTTTATGCCTTATGTTGGATTGTGGCCCACCATAGCGTTGTCTTTCTGTGCAGGCTTTATGCTCTCTTCTGCATTCCCAGCTATCCTGCTTTATGCACAGGAACTTCTCCCATATCGACTCGGTCTGATTTCTGGCCTTTTCTATGGCTTCGCTTTCGGAGTAGCAGGTATCGCTAGCGCTGTCCTCGGTCAGTATATCGACTTGTATGGTCTTAAGTCAGTCTACGATTTCTGCGCTTATATGCCATTGCTCGGTCTTGTAGCTGCATTCCTTCCTTCTTTGGGAAAGAAGAAATAATATAAACTGATTCTGCTTCCCAACACCTCCTTCCTCTAGGGAAGGGTGGTGGTGAGATATTTAGGCACTGACAAAAATATCACTCTACATTACGTCAAACTGATTGCACTCTTTTTATCATTTCAGAAGAAATCTTTGATTCCTGAGATATTGTGCCTAACTTTTTTTTATATGCTAAAGACTAGCTGGTGTTTTATGTTTGTCCTTTACTTTATTAAAGTGATTTAGAGTAAAACAGATTTAAAATATTCACCAGCTTTCTTGAGTTTGTTTTACTTGAGAATTTTGAGTGACATTTGCATTGTTAAATATGAATAGTATGAATCTTTTAATTGCTCTTTTGACTGTAGTAGTGTTAGTGTTTGTTTCGGCTGTGCTGGGATATGACAGTTATTGGCTCAAATTGGCGATTATCGTTATGGTCTGTACGGTGTATTATTTTGTCCGTAAGAAAATCAAAAAATCGTAATTGGCTTACATAATCCCAATTATACCTCTCTAACCAGATACTCATCTATGCCTCGTATCTCATTGCTGAAGTTGGCACCAACGCATACTATCTTCTTGCCACTAGCCTTGAATGGGTCGGCATAGTGCTTTTCCTCTATCTGATTTAGTGCTTCCTGGGCCGACTTCTCAAACTTGAATTCCCATATATATACATAGTCAGAGGTCTCCATTGTCATGTCGATGCGACCTTCACTTGTATGATATTCTGCTCTTGTATATATGCCACAAAGCTGACTGACAATGAACATCACATTCTGATAGTGGTTCTCCAGGTCACGGACGAGTTCGTATGGCGTGTTTGAGAAAAGACTCTTGAGGCGCTTCATGAAGCCATCAATTTTGCCGGCACGAAGGTCTAGAACGAAATTCTGGACATTAAATCCTGTGTCGCTTTGGTCAACGGATGTATAAAATGGCATCAGGTATCTCACAAACCCCTCTCGTACTTCCTCATTAGGGAAGCCTAACTTATAGATGCCAAACTCTTTTTCATAGCCTTTGATTGTCAGATAGCCACTCTGAAATATGACAGGGATAGGGTTCTTCGAGGTCGAATCCACAGAATTTAGTACATCGGCATTGACCTCTTTGTTCGCCATCTCCTCAAGGTTGTAGTTGTGCTTCTTTAGCAACTCAACAAGATATGTAGGCGTACCTGTCTCGAACCAGTAGCTACCAAAGTCAAGGCTTGTCAGTGCATTCAATACACTGAAAGGATTATACATACCCTTAGACTTTGCCGAAAAATGGTAACCGTCATATTGTTTCTTAAGTTCTGCATACGCCTCGTCTTTTGTCATCTCCTGGTTCTCGGCCAGATTTGTCACATAAGCGTCAAAGTTGGCATGCAGTTCCTCTTCGGTAATGCCACAGATATCGCTGTATATATTGTCAAGTGAGATATCTCGTAGGTTATTCAAATCGCTGAAAACACTCACCTTGCCAAACTTGGTTACGCCCGTGAGCATGGCGAACTTGATGCAGCCGTCCATACTCTTCAGTGCACCATAGAAACCCTTGAGCGTAGCACGATACTCGTCCTGAAGCTCGGAATTTCCTATAGCCTGAAGCATTGGCTTGTCATACTCGTCAACTAGAATTACCACACGCTGGCCAGTCTTTTCGTATGCACGACGGATAACACCTTCGAAACGTGGGCCAAAACCCTTCTCTGATTCCTGTGCACCATAGATTTTCTCCCAGTTGGTCAGAGCATTATTTATCACATTGTCAAGTGCCTCTTTCTCCGAATATTTCGCCGTATTCAAATCCAGATGCAGCACAGGGTGAACATTCCACTTCTGCTCAAGTTTTTCTACAGCTAACCCCTTGAACAACTCTTTCTTGCCCAAGAAATAAGCCTTGAGAGTAGATATCATCATGCTCTTGCCAAAACGGCGAGGGCGTGAAAGAAAGTAGTAACGACCCGTGCTGACCAACTTATACATTATTGCGGTTTTATCCACATAAAGATAGTCGTCAACAATCAGACTTTCAAAATCCTGTATACCTATTGGCAAATTCTTGAGTTGTTGCATGATGCGAACTGTTTTCGACTAACAAAAATAACATTTGGGTTGATATTATGCAAATATACTATCTCACAAAAGTGGACACTAAAATCCTCCCCAAAAGTATGGTATTGTGCTATTTCAACTCAAAAAGTAGGCATTGGTCTTTATTCTCCAATGCCTTCTACCGGTTTCAAATACATTATCTCTTTTATCTTCCACCAGATAGTCAGGAAGGTAATGGTACTGATTATCAATATTGTCTGTACAAAAGTCAGTAGTGTGCCCGCTGTGATATTGTCTGTTGTCCCGCTCTCAAAAAAGGAGTAGCCAGCCATAACGCAGACAGGTAGCGATATCACATAGCAGATGCAAAGCATAATGATGTAGTCTTTAGCAAATATCTTAGCAATATCTATGTATGTAGCACCGTTCACTTTGCGGAGTGATACTTCCTTGCGCCTGCGCCTTGAGTCTAGAGAAATGGCAGAATAGAGTGAGGTAATGGTGTTGATGATGCAGATAAGCGACAGGAAGATTGATCCTTTGTAGAGCAACTTTAGATACCCACTTGAGCTACCGTCTATCTCGCCTTTGGCATTTATTACAACTCCATACATCAGAGCATCAGGACATTGTTTTCTTATCTCTTCTTTCAACGCTTGTTTCTGACCTTTTCTGGCTATCACAAGAAGGTTTCTATCATTAATCTGATCATTAAGTATTGCAAAACATCTTCTGCCATCGTCGTCTTTATACGGCATTATATTGATTATTCCTGCCACTTGCCATTTCCTGTTGAACATCTCTACTTCCATGGTTCCTTCTGGTTGGTCTTGACGGATATGGTTGTACATGACTCTGTTTACATATATAGTCTCCTCAAGTCGTGCAGTGTGCGGAAGCTCTTCTACCTCAATCCCAAAGAATTTCACCAACTCATTATTTGTCTGAAGCAGACAAGTGGTACCATGCACATCGTAGTATGGTCCGGTAAGTTCGTTGCCGTTTTCGTCTTTTACCCTAAACCAGTAAATTTCGCTGTATGGTACAATCGTTTCTACATTCATGGATTGTGTTACACATTTTCTTGCATCCAAGAAGCTTTCGTGTGTCTCTCTTACCAGTAGTCCGTTCTCTTGTATCGTATCGTCGTTTTCTGGAATGCCCATACTTTCTTTCATGCCACTGAACGACTCAACTATCATAAGTGTGAAGGAAATGAATAGGGTGGAGATAATCATCTGAATGCAGAGTGAGATGGTGCGTATGCGCTTATTGGTCGATGGCTTCATGCTCATGGCAAGTCCTGTCTGACTCTTTCTCATCTTCCTGATTACTATACCTACCACAATGGCGCAGACGATGGTCATGCAGATGGCGACTATAATGGTCTTAATGCCAAAGTCGTCCATATTCCAGTACATCTCTTCTGAAATCTTTTGGAAGATGGTCTCTTCTATTAGATTTCTGATAATTGAATCAAAGGCAATAGCCACTCCTGTTACTAAGAGCATCACTATTGAAATCTCTGTCATGAAGAGGGCAACTAGCGAGGGTAGCTGTCCGCCTACTACAGTACGCAGTGCCACTTCTCGTTGTCTGATCCAGAATAGTTGTATCTGCATTCGGATAAATCCGAGAAATGACGCCATAAGTATTAGCAACCCTAATAAGCATGCCCCCGCTTTTACACTGTTGAGAATAGAGTTTGATCTGCTCTCAAAATCTTCTAGTGTCTCTCCGCTTATTTCATTACCGTATGGAATGTCTCCTCTTTCTTTCGAAAACTCATTTAATGCGTCTTGATAGGTGAAGCCGTCTTTTAGTTCTATAATCAGGAACGTTCCATTTTGATATGGTGTCTCATTGAGCATGAAAATCTCATACCCATCTATGCATTCATCGGTCCAGGTAGGCTTGTGAATTACATCTGATATCCTGAGCGTAACATTGTTTTCATTGGGTGTTATTGTATATCGGTTTCGATATGGTAATTCTCTATATGCATAATTGTCGGAAACTATCTCTCGCCCTCGCACATCAATAGTACCGAAATGTTCCATTGCAAAGCGGTCTGATACTACTATCTCATTGTGTTTCGGAGTAGAAATGGTTTCTCCTGTGAGTGCCGACTTGCAGCCATAGAATTCCATAAAGCCTTCGCTTACTAGACTTAATCTGTCTCTCTTCTGACCGACTATATTTTCTCCTTCGTAAATTGGAAAATATGGCCATACGTCTTCTTTTTCCCATGTTGCAAAAACTTTTTCTGCGCATTTTAGTCCGTTGTTGGCTATGTTTTGCGATTCTTTGATAGTCAAATCGTACACTGTAAGTACGCATATATTGTCGCGATTGGGATTCTCTAGTAGGGTAGACGTATTTAATTGCGATATTACCGACCATACCACGGTGAATACCATAACACCCACTGCCATTGAGAGTACACTGATAAGTGTCTGTACTTTGTATTTTGCTAGATTGCGGAACGCAACTTTAATATAATGTAATATCATATTGTATTATTGTTTTCGCAGTATAGTATTTCAAAGATTGTGCCAAAAATATAACTTGTTGATATGCAGGTGTATATGGCTGTATGGTGCCTCGCTTTGAGGTGTGCAGATTCGCACACATGCGCGATTTCGCACACTGGTATGTGCGGATTCGCACGTCGTTATGCGTAATTAGCCTGCTATACGAGCATTCTCATAGTGAGTATTCCGTTCCTGTCGTATGGCAAGTATAGATTCTTCCCCCATATTCTCTCTTCTGTTGATTCTTTATCTGATATCGCCTCATTCCAAATCACTTTCATGCACGCTCTGTTCGTCCGCACTTTTGCCTCCTCAACGTCTCCTTTGCACTCTCTCAACATCTTGCAGAAGAATGATATAGCCATACGCCTCCCTCCTTTTATCTTATGAAGCTTGGCTAGACGGTTCCAATGCCTCCGTCTGTTCCATGTCTTCAAATCTTCTTTAGCCAACTCTTGTGCCCGCGTAAAGATGTCTCTGTTCTTTTGTTGCTTCTCTGTAACATTATGGACATAAATAAAATAACGACCGTATTTCCTTTTTATGTAAATCGATCGTTCCCCAATGCGCTCACGTATCTTCTTGCGAGCCATAGTAATATGTTTGTGCAGTATTTCTACTCTCAATGCGGTATTCTGTTTTTTTACGTTTACTCTTGTATTTTATCATTATGTTTTGTTGACAGATCATCCTCCCTTTCCCCTCTTCCCTCTTTCGGAAGAGGTGAATGTCTGTCTGTTATAGCATAACAAATTCTTTCTCATTGAAGTTGTCCGCCATCGTCCAAGTGTGCGCTTTGCCACCTTTCATGCGGAATACTTTCAGAAATTTTTTAGACTCCTCAAGTGTGCTCCAGTCTCGTATGAATTTGCGACTAGGGTGGTAGTATATCTCCTCTTTTAGCGCGTCTGATTCATCTAGCTCAAATCTGCCCTCTACTCGCACCTGTACTCCTCCTTTGCAAGAGAAACATACCTCTGCTGCCGGATTGTTAAGTAGTTGCTTGTAGAGCGACTTGAATTCTCCTGTGTGAAACACTATGCCGTTCTCGTCGGCTTTGTACATGAGAATTCCTCTGACGTGTGGTTGTCCATTTTTATCAACTGTCGCCAAGTGCATAACCGGGCTGGCATTCATCATTTCATAAAGTTCTTCTTTTGTCATAATTCCTGTTGTTGTTTTGTCGGTGCAAATATATGACGCTAATACCCCCTTTGTCAAGAGCATGGGATACATAGCAAGCAAAAATGTGACGAATAGCGTACTCTTCTGAGATATCCCACTTTTATGAGGGACGAACAGCAACCTGTTTGGGATAAAATCATACCTGTTTTTCCCTCATAATAGTACAACCTAACATGCTCCACACTCGTATCAATATTCAATTTCACAAAGCATATAGACACACTATGTCAGAATTGGAACCAATGATAATGGATTTGGCACTCATCCTAATGTGTGCAGGAGTCATGACTCTCCTCTTCAAGTGGATGAAGCAGCCACTCGTGCTCGGCTATATTGTCGCCGGCATCCTCGCCGGCCCTCACTTGTCTATTACTCCCTCTGTCGTAGATACAGTGAACGTTAAAATGTGGTCCGATATAGGCGTCATCTTCCTTCTTTTCGCTCTCGGTCTCGAGTTCTCTTTCAAGAAGATTTTCAAAATGGGGTCCGCTATCATCATTACAGCTATGACTATTGTCATGGGTATGATTGTAGTGGGTGTTTCTGTCGGATCTATGTGCGGGTGGTCGCGTATGGACTGTCTCTTCCTCGGTGGTATGGTCGCTATGTCTAGTACTACTATCATTTTCAAGGCTTATACCGATATGGGACTGCGTAAACAGCCTTTCGCTCAGCTGGTCTTGTCTGTGCTCATCTTGGAAGATATTATTGCTATCGTTCTTATGGTGGTGCTGAGTACCATCGCCGTCTCAGGTAATGTGGAGGGGTTTCAGCTCTTCGGTTCTATATCTAAGATGGTTTTCTTTATTCTCTTGTGGTTTATTGTCGGTATCTTCGTTATCCCTTCTTTGCTGCGTAGAGTCAGACCTCTCTTGAGCGATGAGACAATGCTTATCGTATCTTTGGGACTTTGCTTCTCTATGGTCGTCATCGCAGCTAGCGTCGGTTTTTCTCCCGCTTTCGGCGCTTTCGTTATGGGTAGCATTTTTGCTGAGACGGTCGAGGCCGAACGTATTCATAAATTGGTTTCTCCAGTGCGTGACCTCTTCGGAGCCATTTTCTTCGTATCTGTAGGTATGATGGTCGATCCTTCTATGATTGTTCACTACTGGGCTCCTATTCTTATTATCATCGCTGGCATTGTCATAGGACAGCTTTTCTTCGGTACTATAGGGGTAATCCTTGCTGGAAAGGGTCTTAAGGTCGCACTGCAGTCAAGTTTCTCTCTTACACAGATTGGCGAGTTCGCTTTTATCATAGCTGGTCTGGGTACTTCTCTTGGCGTAACGTCTGATTTTCTCTATCCAGTGGTAGTGGCAGTATCTGTTATTACCACGTTCATAACTCCTTATATGATTCGCCTGGCTATTCCTGCTTATGGTTTGTTGAGCAGAATAATTCCAGGTAGAGTACTGAAACTTACCGCGCCAAAGGAGGCTCCTCTTACTACTAGAGAGACTCAGCATTGGCACTATTTGCTTAGACGTATGTGTATCAAGGTGGTCATATATGTGATTGTCGTAGTGGCTACTAATACTATAATGGCCGAGCTGGTCTCTCCGTATGTGTATGAGGTCATACCTGGTTTGTGGGGAAGAATTATCTGTACTTTCGCTCTCCTGGTTATGATAGCTCCTTTCTTACGCGCTATCGTAATGACGCAGAATGGCTCCGTCGCTTTCCTGACTCTCTGGGTCATTGGCGGTCTCCATAAGGTGAAGCTCGCCGCTACAGTGGTCATCCGTTTCATGCTCGCATTGTATCTGGCCATGTCTGCCGTGTGGCTGTTCTTCCAGTGGTCTATCGCCGTAATCTTATTTATTGCGACATTGCTTGTGGTAGGCGCTATCTTCACGCAGGATATGAAGCACCAAACAGATTATTTCGAGCGCATTTTCCTCAGTAATCTGAATGAGCGTGGCGAAGAGCAATAATTTGTTGTACCTTTGCACTCGATATATCTGAGTTTATGGAAAATACTGAATACCTGGATAAATACGAGGCTAATCTCGAGAAGTCTCTCCACGATTATCTCTTAGCTAAGGGCGAAGTGGATGAAATGAGACCTGAAGCCCCAGATATCGAAGCTTTGTGGGCTCCTATTTGTCAGTCTTATCTCCCTGATGGAATACGTGAGTTCGAGGGTTATCCTGCCGTGTCTCTTGGTTGGATCATGTTCGTTGGTATGGCTGTCGCTAAGTTGTGGGATGTCAATTGGGATAAGTACTCTAAAATGGACGATCTATATCTATTCCTTCGTGATGCTCGCGGTTATGATTATATGGACGAGTATATCTGTGAACGCGTCCTGAAACTTAAGGGTAAGCAGGCCGAGAATCTTAATAAGCTGATCGGTGATGTGGCTGTCATGACTCACAGCGCTCTTATGCACGAAGGTTTCGAACCTAGTACCCCGGCAGCTTACTATGCTTACATTCGTACTTTGCACCAGCTCTACACTGCAGGCGCAGCTATACAATTGCACCGCATGGGGTATCACATGACTCCTATGTCTCTGAATTAGTCTCTGTTTCTAGAGCTCGGTCTCATAGGTAGCATATTAGCTTTTATGTAGAGTTTTCACGATATAATGATATTTGTTAAGGGAGAGTCTCGTTAAGAGTTTCTCCTTTTTTGTTGTGCTGTGTATCCTGTCTCTCGATAGTGTAACTATTGATTATATATGTTCGTATTTCCATTATATACTAACTAATAGGATATCTTCATCCTAAAATCATACAATTATGAAGGCACTGAAAATAAAGCTTCCTCTTGAAACTGAATTGCGTGAAAAGATTTTCGATGCATTGCAGGGTGAAACAATAATGGCCATCATGGAGATGGCTAACATCTATAACGTTCCTGATGTAGTCCATAATATTCTGGAAGGTCAATCTTTTAGAGTGGACAAGAAGCTGATGAGCCGTTATTATGATATTTTCTACGGCGTAAAGGAGCTTCTGGCTTATGATGGCGATATCGATTTCTATATCACTAGCGATACTTCTATTAACGCTTGGAGCTATAAGGGTCATCGTGAGGGCGAACCTGATGTGATTAATGTCAATTCCGGCCTGCTCCAGTTGATGAATGATGATGAACTCCGTTTCGTTATCGGTCACGAGATAGGCCATCTCATTAATGGCGATTCTGAAATGAAGCATCTCGTGGATTTTGTCTTTCCAGAAGAGGCCGCAATGCCGTTGGCTCTCAGGTACAAGGTGCAGCTTTGGTCTCAGTTGGCTGAGTTGGAGGCCGATCGTTATGGTTTCGTGGCTTGCCAGAATCTCGATCAGTGCGTCAGCGCTTTCTTCAAGATGACTACTGGTCTTAATCTGGAGCAGATTAATATGGATATTCAGACTCTTATCGAATCTAATAAGGAGCGTCTGAAGTTCTTTAAAGGAGATACCGGTTATAATAGTTTCGAGGATCATCCGGTCAATCCTATCCGTATAGAGGCTATCAATCTTTTCGCTTCGTATGTTCAGGGAAAGAATATCGGAAAGAAAATGAATGAGCTTATTAAGCTCCTCACCAAGATGCCTTCTACTCCTGTCGATTATTATTTGGCTCGTTTCGTAGCTTCTGCAGGTTTGATTATCGCTAATGCAGATAATTTGGTGACGGAGGAGGAGTATAATGTTATCATTGGTGAATTGTCTGCATTCCAGCTTTTCCCAAGAGAATATCTCCAGTCGTTCGTAGATTCAAATGAAGATTTGTTTAAGGAGTTCGAAGAGACTACTAAAAAGATTATGGAGCTCGACGCAAGTCGTCGTCCTGCTTTGCTCGAGTTCTTGATCACTCTGGCTATCGTCGATCGTAAGATCAAAAAGGCAGAAGTCGAACTCGTCTTCAATATCGGCGTAGCTTACTTGCATTTTACAGAGGTGGAAATAGCTCAGGCTTTCGCTCTCAAAGTACAGACTGAGTTCACTCCTAAAATGCAGGATATAGTATAATTGATGAATGGTGGTATATCTGAAACGAAACAAATTAGCCGACTTTTCGTATTAGCGCCTCAAGATGCAAAAGTCATCTTGGTAATAGAAGAATCTATACAAATACATTATTCATGAAGAAATCAGTATCAGTTCTCGCTATAGTATTGGCAATGTTTGGTAGTACTACAGCTAAAGCTCAACTCGTAACTAATGTTAACGGATATCAGCGTGCAGAAGTGTCGTATATAGGACAAAAAAATACCGCAAAACTAGGTTCATATTCCTCAGATACAAAGACTAAGGGTTTCGAACTCGGTTATATCAAGGGTATTAGTCTTGTTCAGACGCTTCCTCTATTCCTGGAACTCGGCGGTAACCTTACATGGTCTCATGGCTCTGATACTCAAAGGGCTTATGATATATCAATAGATGACGATCATCTGATTCCAGAGTTGTCAGTGACAGAGGTCAAATGTAAATACACTTTCATGAGTGTTGCAATCCCAGTTAATGTGGCCTATAAGTTTGCTTTTGTCAACTCCGAAAACTTTACCATAGTGCCTTTCGTCGGTCCAAACTTCAAGTTTAACTTCATTGGCAAGACTAAATTTGCTGGTAAGTCTATTTCGAATTTCGACAAAGATAACGAGAATCCTGCAAGACGTTTCCAAGTAGGGTTAAATCTCGGTCTTGGCGTCAATATTTGTGACGCTCTCTATGTGGGCTATAAATTTCAGCCAGACTTTACAAGATACGTAAGAGCTGATTCTGATAATTACGCTAAGACCTCTGCCAATTATTTTACCATCGGTATCAATTTCTAATAGGTATTATACTGATTAACACGAATAAAGGGGTGTGCAATATTCTGCACGCCCCTTCTTGTTTCTATTCTGAACGGAATACACCCGACGGTAGTCGTTCTTTATCGCTGGATATATTTGCGACTGTTTTTGATGACTATTCCTCTGTATCCTTCTCCTACCTCTTGCCCTTGTAGGTTGTATCTCTTGCCCGACTGTTGTTCATCGGCTGTAATGTTTTTGATTGGTGTCGCTGTGTCACTTTTCATGAATTTGCCCCATATAGCATGGCTGGTGTATGCCGAAAGTGCAGAAGCTGGTACATGAAGTGTGGCGTTCTTGTATTGTGTTTCTGTAAATGACGTCTCAACAATAGCAGGTGTTGTTGTGGCCTTGCAGGTAACGTTGACCAATGAAGTGCAGCCGTCAAATACGTTGTTGTTTATCTTTGTAAATTTAACAGGTAGTACAATGCTCTTAAGTGATGAACAGCCTGAAAAAGCATACTCATTGATGCGGTCTAGGTTCGCAGGAAGTGTCACATTTTCTAGTTCGGTACAACCATTGAAGAGGTAGCCTGCTAGTGCCACAAGGTTGTCTGGCAATACTATAGTTGTCAGCGAAGCACAACCGTCAAATCCATTTCCACCTATTGCAGTAACGCTAGATGGTATGCTAATGCTTGCTAGATTTATACAATTACGGAAGGCAGAGCCGTTTATCTTTGTTACTGAAGATGGAATGACAACAGCTGTAACGTGACTGCAATTTCTGAATCCGTCAGATGCTATCTCTGTTACATTGTATTCTTTACCGCTGATTGTTGCCTTTGAAGGAATGGTAATACTTCCGGAAATCGAAGTGGATTTTGCCTTTACGCTGACGTTATTCTCGTCTATTACTGTAAAGAAGAATTTCGAGTCCTCTTCAAATGTTACCGATATGGTAATGTCGCTTGTAATATTACTGTAGCTTACCTCGCCGTTGCTTACCGAATTTTTATAGTTGATGCCATTTATTGTAACGCTTTTTATCTCGTAATTGGCATTAGGCGTGATGGTGAATGTAGCAGTCTCGCCTGGCAGATATGTCTCTTTGTCGGCCGTAACTGTGCCATTTGTTACTGAATTCAGTCCATTCACTACATACATGGATGATATATTGTATGCCGACCACTTGGTATCATTTGTGTATGCCGTGTATGCCGAAGGTAAAACATATACCTTCATCTTTGAGCAGTCATAGAATATATCCGAATCTTTCAATTCTATAACAGATGGGTTGTATACCGCAACCATCTCAAGATTATAGCATCCATAAAAAGCAGCAGAGTTTATTCTGGCAAGTGTTGCAGGCAAATCGATACGTTTTAATGATGTACAAGACTTAAACAGGTTGCCGGCAAGAGCTTCCAAAGAGGTAGGTATATTTATCTTTGTAAGGCCAGTACAATAGGCAAAAGTACTGCCGCCTAGCGCATTAATAGTATTAGGTAAGCTAATCTCAGTAATATCTCCTTTGTATTCGTTGTCATTTAGTGCAGTGCCTTCTATTTTTGTGATAGTATAGCTCTTCCCTGATATGGTAGTAGTCTCAGGTATAACCAATTTCCCATTTCCACTTCCCGATATTTTGGTAATACAGGCTGTGTTGTCAGTTAGGCTGGAAAACGTAAATTGATAGTCCGCTTTTGCCGTAGATAGCATTCCTACTAGGCCTAAAAATGTGTATAATAATTTCTTCATAATGATAGAATAAAAATAGATCAGTAAAAGTACAGTAAATACCACCAAGTTGTTACTGTCGCTCGCAAATTTATAAGGTATAATCCAATATACAAATATTTGTGAGGTTATTTCCCTCTTTCCTTTCATCTTCAATAATAATACAACTTCCTAATATGATAATTCTTAAGGTCCTCCCCGAGTGCTCCCCGAGTCTAGCCCGAGTGTAGAGCGTGTCTGAAATGGGTGAAATTAGACCTGAAATGCTTTTTTGTCTAATGTTGTCTTATGATTTTATTTTCCTGGGTCCACTTCATTGTTCTCATAGCAGAATGTCCGATATAATCCTTACCTTTGCCCACATGAAAATTGCAATTCCAACAAGAGATGGCATGGTCGACCATCATTTCGGCCACTGCGACCATTACACAGTAGTTGAGGTGAATGACCAGAATCAGGTTGTCAGTACCTCCGATCTTCCAAGCCCAGAGGGCTGTGGGTGTAAGTCTAATATCGCATACGAAATGCAGAGCATGGGTATTACTATTATGCTGGCTGGTAATATAGGTCTCGGTGCTGTCAATAAGTTGGCAAGCTGTGGTATCCGCGTCATCAAGGGGTGCCAGGGTGATGTCCAGCAGTTGGTTATGGATTATCTGGCAGGTAATGTCAAGGATAATCCGCAGGTGTGTGACCACCATGAGTGTCACTCTCATGAGCCTCAGCCTATTAAGGTAGATTTCTCTGCAATAAAGTAGTAGCAGACTGCTCCCTTTTGTCTGAATTGGTATAATAGTTTGAACGTTATAGGTAGGTCTGCTTATAATGTTGGCATGGTATTTGCTATAGCGTAAATAAAAACATGAGTATTATGAAGAATATAGTATTGGCAGTCTTATTGCTTGTCTGCGTAAATAGTTTTGCCCAGTCCAATGGACTTTATTATGGTGTTAATCAGTCTGCTTCTTCTCATAGCTGGAATAGAGGTAGTCGCTATAACCTTAAGCGTGAAGTAACAAGGGTTATTGAAGGTCGTTTGGCGTTTAAGAACTCTGCTCAAGGTGATTTTATTCAGGAGAATCCTTCTTATAAGTATGTAGTATTTGATCGTTCCAATCCTGATTATTGGACTATTGAGTTGTGTGCCAGTGATTATGCAGATCCTCTCGACCCTCGTGGTTCAATGAGCGTCTATCGCATAATACCTCAGACTATTCACTATCTGGAGGACGGATTTGAGTCTAGAATAGTAAGAGATTCGCCTCATGGTCCACAATGGACTAGTCTCAGAGTAATCGAAGATAGGGATAGGGTAGTCTATATCATAGGTGATAGTCATGATAGATGGGACGGTAAGATAATCATGAAGTGGATATGTAAAAAAGGAAGATATACCGATCCTCGTAGACGATAGGTATCAAATCCATAACCACAAAGTTCTAATCAATTCAACTAAGATCTCCCGCAAATATAAAAGAGACGGAACACACGCTCCGTCTCTTTTTTATAATGCCACCATCAAGGTGCAATATTTAAAAATTTGCGATGTAGAGAAAGGCACATCATAGGACTATCCCGAGATTGTCCATAATCGCGGTCTCCCCTCCCCCTGGGGGAGGGGCCGGGGGTGAGGCTTTACCTCAAACGTCCATAATCGCGGTCTCCCCTCCCCCTGGGGGAGGGGCCGGGGGTGAGGCTTTACTTCTTCAATGGAAATATCCAAGCCAACCATCCCATAAGAAGTGCAAAGAGCGCAGGGAATAATGAGAACAATGCCCATATCATCGTCTTCACTCCTTCATCTACCGATGCCGGGTCAATTGACTCATTGCCCATCTCGTCAGTAAGCATCGTAGCTCCTGCTATGCCGAGTAGTAGCGATATTAACGCTCCCGAAACTGCACCGCCTAACTTCTGAGCCATGGTTCCTGATGAGAATATCAGACCCGTTGACGAGGCACCAAACTTCTCTGTCGCATAGTCTGCTACATCGGCATACATCGACCATAGTAATGGCGAATAGAGTCCTACTCCTATAGAGG
This sequence comes from Bacteroidales bacterium, assembly GCA_024401415.1. Classification (GTDB taxonomy): domain Bacteria; phylum Bacteroidota; class Bacteroidia; order Bacteroidales; family Marinilabiliaceae; genus W3P20-009. The sequence continues at coordinate 37,968 of JAKSLC010000004.1, forward strand.
TAATGATGACAAGTGCTACTATGAGTCCTATGTATGATGGATCCATAGGTATAAAGTAGAAAAATATCGAGAAGAGCAGACACATGGCTGATGCAATCGTAAATCCCTTGCGCTTGCTGCCCATCTTTCTCGTAAACCATGGCGATACTCCTCCAAATATCATACAGGTTACCTCACCAAATGCCATCAATACAGTGTAGTTGATGATGAACCCACTTACAGTCACATCGCCATTCAGACAGTATTCCATAAGGTAGCTGGCTACTGCATAGCGGAATCCATTGAAGAAATTGGTGCATATACCTATAGTAGTAAGCATAACCCATGGCTTATTCTTGAAAAGGTCAGCAAATTGCTTGAACGAGAATTTCTCAGCTCGCTTTGGTCTTAACCGTTCTTTTACCATAAGGCCACATGCCAATGTCAGTACAGCAGCCAATATACCAAACCCAGCTCCTATTACCGCATACTGGTGTTGTGGCGTGCCTCCAATCGCTTTCTGGATGTATGGAAATGATAGCAGGGTGATGAAGCCCATGGCATAGGCTCCTACCATACGATAAGACGAAAATTCGTTCTTCTCATTGTCATCTTCTGTCATAACTCCAAGGAGCGAACCGTATGGCACGTTCACCGCAGTATATAACACCATCATTAATAGGTACAATGTATAAGCATATACTCGCTTGCCTAATGGGCCAAATTCTGGAGTGAAGAATAGTAACGCAAAAATCAGGCCGAATGGAACAGCTCCTAATATCAGCCACGGACGGTATGTTCCCCATCTGCTTTGGGTACGGTCAGCAATACTTCCCATAAGCGGGTCAGTAACAACGTCAAACATACGCGCTATAAGCATAAGTGCAGCAGTGTCGCCTAATGACAGTCCAAATACATTGGTAAAAAAGAATGGAAAAGCAATCGACATAATCTTCCACGTGATACCACCAGCAGCTGCATCTCCTAGCGCATATCCAATTTTCTCTTTTAATGAAGCCATATAATATGTGTGTATAGATTGTTAATGATTGCGAAATTAACACTATTTTTTAGAACACTGTTTGTTATTGCTGAAAAAATATAGTAACTTCGCGCCGTTTTATAAACCAATAATAACAAGTTAAACAAATGAATCAGTACGAAACCGTTTTCATTTTAACTCCCGTTTTGTCTGACCAACAGATGAAGGAAGCGGTCCAAAAATTCAAGGACTTGATTCTCGAGAGTGGTGCTGAGATGGTAAACGAAGAGAATTGGGGTTTGCGTAAGCTCGCTTATCCTATTCAAAAGAAGACCACAGGCTTCTACACACTTTTTGAGTTTAAGGCTGAGCCTAGCTTCATTGACAAGCTAGAGGTAGCTTATCGCCGTGACGAGCGCGTTCTTCGCTTCTTGACATTCAAGCAGGAGAAGTATGCTGTTAAGTACAGCGAGACAAGAAGAAACCAAGTTAAAAACGCAGAAGTAAAGGAGAACTAATCATGGCACAGACTCCATCAGAGATCAGGTACCTAACACCTGCTACCGTAGAGGTAAAGAAGAAGAAGTACTGCCGTTTCAAGAAGAGCGGTATCAAGTACGTCGACTACAAGAACCCAGATTTCTTGAAGAAGTTCTTGAACGAGCAAGGTAAGATTCTTCCTCGCCGTATCACAGGTACTTCTTTGAAGTATCAGCGTAAGGTCGCTAAAGCCGTTAAACGTGCACGCCACTTGGCATTGCTCCCATACGTAACCGATTTGATGAAATAATTAAAGGAGGGAATAACATGGAAGTAATACTTAAGACAGACGTGGCTAAACTCGGCCACAAGGATGATATCATCGTAGTAAAGCCAGGTTATGGCCGTAACTACCTTATCCCTAAGGGTATCGCTATCTTGGCTACTGAGTCAGCTAAGAAGGTCCTCGCTGAGAACCAGAAGCAGCGCGCTCACAAGCTCGCTAAGATTAAGGCTGACGCTGAGGAGCTCGCAGCTAAGATGGAAGGCCTCAAGCTTACTATCGGCGCTAAGGCTAGCTCTACAGGCAAGATCTTCGGTTCAGTTAATACAATCCAAATCTCTGAGGCTCTCGCTAAGGCAGGCTTCGAGATCGATCGTAAGATCATCCTTATCAAGGATGAGGCTATCAAGGATCTTGGCAGCTACACAGCAACAATTAAACTCCATCGCGAGGTTAAGGTTGAAGTTGCATTCGACGTTGTTGCTGAGTAATCAATTAATTTAGAAGTTATTTTATAACTAGGATATTTTTCAATACACACACATAAAGCCGTAGCTGTGAAGCTTCGGCTTTTTTATTTGTATATCCACTGAGAATGTCTACCTTTGTCTCGTTATATAACCCCTGTTTAGGAAATGAAAAAAATATCAACCATCGTAGCTTCTTTCGTCGTGGCTACAGCATGTACTACAATGAACGACAACCCTCTATTGCAGTCTCCTTTTCAGACTGAGTATAATGTTCCTCCTTTCGAGGATATTAAACCTGCTCACTACGTGCCTGCCTTCGAAAAGGCTATTGATGAGGCTCGTAAAGCAGTCGATTTGATCGCTTCTAATCGCGCCGATGCAACTTTCCAGAATACCATCATTCCTTTCGATCGCCGTAATGAACAGCTCGATCGTATCGGCTCGGTATTCTTCAATATCCGTGAAACAGATGTGACTGATACTCTTAATGTCATCGCAGAGACTGTTATGCCTATGCTTACTAGCTATGGCGATGAGACAGTCATGAATGACGCTCTGTTTATGCGTATCAAACACGTTTATGATACCCGTTTTTCCGCTGGCTTGGATTCTTCTCAGATTAGTGTGGCTGAGTTGTATTATAAGGAGTTCGTTCGCGGTGGCGCTTTGTTGTCTCCAACTGATAAGGAAAAACTTAAGAAGATTAACCAGGAGTTGTCACTCCTCTCTCTTAAGTTTGGTAACAACCTCCTGGCTGAGACTAATAAGTTCCAACTCGTATTAGATACTATATCCGATTTGGCAGGTCTTCCAGAGGGCGTAATAGCCGCTGCTGCTGAACGTGCTGAAAAGGCAGGTAAACCAGGTAAGTGGCTTTTCACTCTTCAGAAGGCTAGTATGATTCCTTTCCTTACCTATTCCGAAAATCATGAGTTGCGTAAGCAGATCTATGACGCATATACTAATCGCGCTAATAATGGTGGCGAAAATGATAATAAGGAGTTGGTCGTTAAGTTGGCTCAACTTCGCGCTCAGAAGGCTGCTTTGCTTGGATATAAGAGCCATGCTCATTATGTGATCGAGCGTAATATGGCTGCTACTCCCGAGGCTGTGGATTCTTTCCTTATGGAACTTTGGACTCCTGCTCTCCAGAAGGCTAAGTACGAACTTAAGGATATGAAGGATTTCGCTTATCGTTATAATCGTACTACAACTCTTGAGGCTTGCGACTGGTTCTATTGGTCAGAGAAGCTTCGTAAGGCTAAGTTCGATGTAGATGAGACTGAACTTAGTCAGTATTTTGCTATGCCTAATGTTCGTGCCGGTCTATTCGAGGTGGCTAATAAGCTTTATGGCATTAAGTTTAAGAAGTTGGAGAATGTCCCAGTATATAATAATGAGTGTACAGAGGTGTTCGAGGTGACCGAGAAGGATGGTTCTTATCTTGGCGTATTCTATTTCGATTATTATCCTCGCGCTTCTAAGGGCGCTGGCGCATGGTGTACTTCGTTCCAGTCGGCACTCGATAATTTCGATGGTACACGTACAGCTGCCCAGGTTTCTAATGTGTGCAATTTTACTGCTCCTGTAGGCGATCAGCCTGCTTTGCTTACTTATGATGATGTCGAGACTATGTTCCATGAGTTCGGTCATGGTTTGCACTCTCTCTTCTCAAAGGGTTATTATCGTAAAACTTGTGGCAATGTGCCTCGTGACTATGTTGAGTTGCCTTCTCAGATTATGGAGCATTGGCCAGCAGAGCCTGAATGCCTGAAGACTTTTGCTAAGCATTTCCAGACGGGCGAGGTTATTCCTGATGCCCTTATCGAAAAGGTTAAGAAGGCTGGTACTTTCAATCAGGGTTTCGCTACTGTTGAGTATCTCGCAGCTTCTTTGCTCGATTTGAAGTGGCATAGCATAGATTCTAAGACGGTTATCAATGATGCTAATGCTTTCGAGGCTGAGGCTATGAAGGAGATTGGTCTCATCGATGAGATTCTTCCTCGTTACCGTTCTACTTATTTCTCTCACGCTTTCAATGGCGGTTATTCTGCTGGCTATTATGTGTATATGTGGGCTGAGTTGCTCGATTGTGATGCTTTCGCTGCTTATAAGGAGAGCGGGGATATCTACAATCAGGAGTTGGCTGCTAGCTTCCGTAAGAATTGCCTCGCAGAGGTCGGTGAGGATGATGCTATGAATCAGTATCTCAAGTTCCGTAAGCAGAAGCCTGATGTTAAGTATCTCATCGAAAAGCGTGGCTTGAATGAGAAGCGTCCTGTATATCGTCCAGTGGTTCAACAGCCTGTTGCTGTTCCTACTGCGTCTGAAACTCCTTCGATTCAGTAATATTAAGTAGTTGAATATAGCGTAGAGACGTCTTTATGGCGTCTCTCGCGTTTATTATAGACATTTCTAAGATGCAATAAGATGACAATACATGATTTACAGCCACAGATAGTGTGGAATTATTTTCATGAGATTACTCAGATTCCTCGCCCTTCTAAACATGAGGAGAAGATTCTTGCCTATTTGGTAGAGTTCGCTAAGAAGCATAATCTCGAGTATAAGCAGGATTCGGTCGGTAATACTATTATATATAAGCCAGCTACTCCAGGTAAGGAGAGTGTTCCTACTATTGCTCTCCAGGCTCATGTTGATATGGTGTGTGAGAAGAATGCTGATAAGGTGCACGATTTCATGAATGACCCTATCGAGACTATCGTTGATGGCGAGTGGCTCCGTGCTAATGGTACGACTCTCGGCGCTGATGACGGTATGGGTGTGGCTATTGAGTTGGCTGTTCTTGCTTCTACAGATATAGCTCATGGTCCTATTGAGTGCCTTTTTACTATTGACGAGGAGACTGGTATTACAGGCGCTGAGAATCTGGCAACAGATCTTCTCAGGGGAAAGACTCTTATCAATCTCGACTCAGAGGACGAGGGCGAGGTGTATGTTGGCTGTGCTGGTGGTTGCACTACACGTACTACTATGCCAATAGTTAAGTCTGATGTCCCAGCTGGTATGCTCCCTGTTGAGATTAAGGTTACAGGACTTAAGGGTGGTCACTCTGGTGGCGATATTCATCTTCAGCGTGGTAATGCTGTTAAGATAGCAGCCCGTATTGCTAAGCACTTGATGGATTGTGATATGTTCCAACTTACATCTATAACTGGTGGAAATCTACATAATGCCATTGCTCGCGAGGCTGTTGTCAAGGGTTATGTTGTAAATGCACAGCGTGAACCGGCACGTATAGAGTGTAATGTTATCTCAGCTGAGATTCAGGATGAGTTGAAGGGTGTTGATGATGGCTTGCACGTCTCTATGCAGACAAATGATGATATTCCTGCTTATGTACTTGAACAGGGTATGGCTAAGCGTCTTATCAGTGCGCTTGTAGCTACACCTCATGGCGTATTGGCTATGAGCAATGATATTGAGGGGTTGGTAGAGACTTCAGTGAATCTTGCTTCAATAAAGGAGACAGAGGATGGGTTCCTTATCGTGACAAGTCAGCGTAGCTCTACTGATAGCCAGAAGGTTCTTGCAGCTCAGATGGTTCAGTCGGTATGGGAGTTGGCAGGTGCAAATGTAAATACCGGTGATGGGTATCCTGGTTGGAAGCCAAATATGAATTCCAAGATATTGAAACATAGTATTGATACGTATAAAAAGCTCTTCGGTAAGGAGCCTGCGGTTAAGGCCATTCACGCCGGACTTGAGTGCGGTCTCTTCCTTGAGAAGTATCCTGGCTTGGATATGATTTCTGTAGGTCCTACATTCCGTGAGGTCCATTCTCCAAACGAAAGGGTAGAAATCAAGACTGTGGCAATGTTTTGGGACTATGTAAAGGAGATGATCGTGAGCTTCGAGTAGTTCCTGTCTCTTGATTACTATGTCGCAGTGTAGATAAAAATTTGCGATATAATAAAGAGATGCCTTATACTAGCCAAAGAATAACCCGATTCCATATCACTATATGGAATCGGGTCTTTTATTTGTAGATGCGTGGGAATCAGTATTATCTGAATACTATGTCTTGAATGATGTCTTGCCCTACGGCACTGTTGATGTTTTCCATGACTTTGCTTTTGCTGTATATCAGTTCGTTGCGGATTACGCTTGAGTTTAACTCTACGAACATGACGCTGTTTTTTATGTATATGGCACGGGTAGCACGGACAACAGTCGGTCCCGTCACAACCTTCCATAAGTCTATGGCGCGGTGTTCCAGCATCTGCCTACCCATGTTGTTCTCGTTCATTATGTCAAGGAGAATCTCAGACATCTTCTGAGCACTGCCCATTCTTTTGCCTGCTTGAGCGTAGTATTCGTTGTCCATAGCCTAATTATGCTTCCGTTATTGAACCATTCACAACATCAAAAATCTTAAATGGTTTGTTGTTGATGCTGTTTTGTAACCGTACTAGTCGTTCTTTGTTGGTGTCTGATATGAATATTTGACCGTACGACTCCGATGCTACAAATTTTATAAGGTTGTCGCCTCTGGTGTCATCAAGTTTGTCAAAGATGTCATCTAGTAATAGTATCGGACTCTTCTTTGTGACGAACTCAAGGTATCTGTATTGGGCAAGTTTAAGGGAGATGACAAATGATTTTCTTTGTCCTTGCGAGCCTACTTGCTTCATCGGGTATCCGTTATAGGTGATTATTATGTCGTCTTTATGGATCCCTCTTGAGGTATAGCCTAATATTAGATCTCTATTGCGACTCTCTTTTAATCCGTTGAGTAGGTCGTATTTGTCTAGACCTGTAAAGTATTCCACATCTATCTTTTCCTCTCTCGATGATGATATCAATGCGTATATTTGCTGAACTATAGGACGTAGCCACTCTATGAATGAACGTCGTTTGGCTGATATGTATTGACCGATGCTGGCTAGTTGCTCGTCTAGTATGTCTAATAGAGCATAGTCAACAGTAATTCCATTCTCTATCTTCTCTTGTAGGTCTTTTATGTGCTGATTGCGGTTCTGCAATATTTTGGCATATCGCATTATGGCATCTAGGTACATGACGTCAGACTGAGATATTACATAGTCCATGTATTTGCGTCTGGCTTCCGCACTGTCTGCTATTAGATCTTCATCGGCTGGAGCTATTATTACTAATGGGAGCAGTCCAATATGGTCGGTTAGCCTGACGTAGTCGGTCTTGTTGCGTTTGAATTGCTTTTTGCGCCCACGTTTTATGCCACAATATATAGTCTCTTCAGTATCGTTAATAAGGTATTCTCCTTGTATAACCATAAATGGTTGCTCATGCAATATGTTGAGGCTGTCAGCAACGTTTGTGTAGCTCTTGCAGAATGATAGGTAGTATACTGTATCTAATATATTGGTCTTGCCAACTCCGTTGTTTCCTACAAAGCAATTTATGCCCTGGCACAGATCAATATCTGCTTGGGCAATATTTCGATAATTGATTATATGTAGCTTGTTAAGGTACATGGGCAACCTTCGTTTCTTTTACAAAGGTACAAAAAAATTAAAGGCTTTCGTTATGAAAGCCTTTAATCAACAATAGACAACAACAGATGAAAAAATTACCGCGTTTCACAACGGGAATATCTTATCGAAAGGAGGATTTAATGCTCCTCTCGCTCATTTTTCATATTGCAAATGTAGTAATTGTTTTTATTACTAACAAATGTTAATTGGATAATCTTCTTGGTTAAAAATACCTTATTAAAGATAGTTTGCTGGTATTCAGCTTGTTATGATGTGTGTGTACGTAAATATTTTTTTTGGCACGGAATTTGATATAGGCTATACAAACATTTACTAATCATCTAAACAAGAAAGGACACAGACATGAATATTTTGGAGTATTAAAAAAATGAAAAAATGAACCTTCGGGTGAAACATAATCAGTTAATTATATGTATAGATAGACAAATGAACAGAGTTATGAAAAGAGCAATTGTATCAATACTACTAATTGTATTCGGCACTATGTGCTATGCGCAGATGGTTAAGTTCCAGGCCTTGTATGTGTACAACTTCGCAAAGAACATTGGATGGGCCGCTGAGGACAACAACCGTGATCTAGTTATCACCGTCGTAGGTGATAATGATTTAGTCGGTGAGCTTTCTAATCTTGCTAAGACTAAGAAAGTAGGTAACCGAACTGTAGTGGTGAAGGAAGCTGCCACTGTAAATGCTTTGCCTAAGAGCGATATTATCTGTCTTGGTGAGGCTAAGAGTGGTCAGATCGGAACTTTGGTATCTAATCAAAGTGGAAA
>JAKSLC010000040.1 GCA_024401415.1 Bacteroidales bacterium
GCGCTGAATTTCTTACGAAATATGTTGTACGACCGTAGAAACGATTTGTGTTCTGCTTGTAATCGTCATAACCAACCTCAGCCTTAAGAGTAAAGCCATCGATAAATTCATAGCTTACAGAACCTGCAAGATTGTAATTAGTACGAACGCGAACCTGATCATTATCTGCAAGATTCTCTACTGGATTGTAGAGAGAAGAAGATGGATCTGAGTCATCAGCACTAACATTTGTCAAACCATCTACTGGGAAAGGAGTGAACAAAACAGCATGCTTAAGACGAGAATCTGCAGAAGAAGCCTCTGTCTTTGACTCGTTAGCACCAGAACCATTAACCTTAGTCTTAGCAAAACGAACTGAGAAATCTACACCGACACGACTGTGAGGCTTAGCGCCCAACTTGAGAGTCACATTATCACGACGGAAGCTAGACATCTCCATGATAGCCTTATCGTTGATATTAGAGTAGCTGAAATTGTACTTGAATTTTTCAACACCGCCAGTAATACTGAGGTTGTGGTTGAAAGTGTGACCAATACGACCGAAAGTCAAATCCTGCCAATCATTTGTTGGGATACCCTTGTACTGATCCATATCCTGGAAGTTACCGAAGTACTTTGTATAATCATCAGGATTGATCTCGTCAGACTTATTTGCCTCCAACATAGCATGCTCATAATTCCAAGAAGCATAATCATAAGAATCAAGGACATCGAGAGTCTTGGCTACCTTCTTCCACGAATAGTAAGCATTGTAAGATACAGAGGTCTTACCCTCTTTGCCATTCTTTGTAGTAACGAGGATTACGCCGTTTGCACCACGCGAACCGTAAATAGCTGTTGAAGATGCATCCTTCAAGACATCGATACTCTCAATATCAGATGCAGCGATATCCGAGATACTTGATACAGGGAAACCATCTACAATGTAAAGTGGAGTATTGTCGCCTGTGATAGAACCACCACCACGAACACGGATAACAACATCTGCATCAGGAGAACCTTCTGTGGTAGTAATCTGTACACCAGCCATCTTACCTGTAAGAGCCTCTGAAGCTGAAGCTACAGGAACCGCTGCAAGAACATCAGAAGATACAGATGCTACAGAACCAGTGATATCCTTACGTTTCTGCGTGCCATAACCTACAGCAACAACCTCATCAAGAGCTGTAAATTCTGGTTCAAGTTTAACGTCTAGTGTATTTCCTGAAACAGGAAGAGTAACTGAATTGTAACCGATGAAGCTGAACATGAGCTTATCTCCATCGTTCATCTTAATTGTGTATTTACCATCAAAATCTGTGATAGTACCATTGGTTGTGCCAGAGACTACAACATTCACACCTGGGATAGGTGCGTCGAGCTCATCTACAACGACTCCTGTCACGGTCTTGGTCTGCGCATAAAGAACGCCTGCCATTATATTTAACAGAAGTAAGATTAGAAGTTTGCTTTTCATAAATCTACTTGTTTGATTTTTTTAGTTATCAAGTGGAACTTCCTATTCGCACTGAAATTCCAAGGGCGAATGTATAAACTAATTTTAACAGAAATACACGATTTAAAAACAATGGACAATTGTGCGCACGAATCGGTCATTTTGTCCCCCCTTCGAATATACATTATGCCTACGATATAGGGAGTTATATGGTTGCGCAATTTATTTGTCATGTTTGCGCAATGCGGCAAAAAAAATCCACGTACGGTAGAAAATCGTACGTGGATAATAGTTGTATTGTTAAAAGGAGTTACTATTTTGCAGTCAACAAGTAGTAATTCTTTTTACCTTTTTGAACGAGGAGGTATTTTCCTTGCAAAAGGAAAGTATCATTAATTACATCTTCAGGAGCATTCACTTTTGCCTTGTTTATCTGCAATCCTGCAACATTTCTCTTCAATTCTCCCTTAGATGGGAATACTGGAGCGATAGTTGTGAGAAGATCTGCAACTTGAACTCCTGTTTTGAGAGCGTCCATTGAGATATCATATTTCTCTACACCTTCAAATACTGAGAGGATAGTAGACTCATCCATCTGCTGGAGCATCTCTGTAGTTCCCTTTCCAAAGAGGAGTTGAGATGCTGCAATAGCTGTCTGAAGAGCCTCTTCGCCATGTACCATTATAGTAATCTGCTCAGCAAGTTTCTTCTGGAGAGGACGGAGGCCTGGATCTTCAGCCTGCTGCTTCTCGAGGGCTGCGATTTCTTCCTGAGAAAGCATTGTAAAGATCTTGATATAACGAGCAGCATCCTCATCAGAGGTATTCAGCCAGAATTGGTAGAACTTGTATGGGCTGGTACGCTCTGGGTCAAGCCATACATTACCGCTTTCAGTCTTACCGAATTTTGTACCATCAGCCTTTGTAAGGAGAGGACAAGTCATGGCGAAAGCCTCATTACCTGTCTTACGACGAATAAGCTCTGTTCCTGTAGTGATGTTGCCCCATTGATCAGAACCACCGAGTTGGAGTTTACAATTCATGTGCTCATTGAGATACAAGAAATCGTAGCCTTGAACGAGCTGATAAGAAAACTCTGTAAAAGACATACCCTCGCGGCTATCAGCACTGAGACGTTTCTTAACAGAATCCTTCGCCATCATATAGTTGACAGTAATGTGCTTACCAATATCGCGAATGAATGCGAGGAAAGAGAAATCCTTCATCCAGTCGTAGTTATTCACCATTACTGCTGCATTAGGAGCATCACTGTGGAAATCAAGGAAACGCTCAAGTTGCTTCTTGATACCTGCTTGATTTTTTGCCAGTGTAGCCTCATCAAGAAGGTTTCTCTCTTGAGACTTCATTGAAGGGTCACCGATCATACCTGTTGCACCACCAACCAAAGCAATTGGCTTATGGCCTGCAGCCTGGAAATGTTTTAGGATCATCACACCTACGAGGTGACCTATGTGAAGTGAATCGGCAGTAGGATCAATACCTAGATATGCAGTTGTCATCTCCTTCTGGAGCTGCTCTTCTGTACCTGGCATGATGTTGTGGAGCATGCCTCTCCATTTCAATTCTTCAACAAAATTCATCGAATGATTGTATGATAACATTATTTGGGTGCAAAGGTAGTTATTATTCAGCAATTTTTGCATTTGTTAGCTTAATGTTTGGCGATAATGCTATCGCAAATCCATAGCTATAATCAAACTGCGATTTATCTATATCGTGATATGCATTAAAATCTAAACTGAATCGGACACAACGATGTATGGCTTTTTCAAGTGCGATATGCGCCAAGGCTATGTTTCTGATTTTACGATAAGCACCGGTGAATCTCGAACTTGAAGTTAAAAGAGGCATACCATGAAGCGAATTATAGTCATCAGCATAAAAATAACCTACTGAGGCTGAGATAAGGGTTGATTTCAACCCAATCTCTGGATTAATAGCATATCCATTTGTAGTACGATGCGCTTCACCTCCATTGAATACTTTGAAATATAGCAAATCTGCTCCGTAGTTTATTTCTCTGAGAAATGCTCCTTCTATATTGTGTATTGACTTAATTCCCAACTGAAGATTCATTATGCTCTGGACTGGCATAGGGAAATCACTTATTTGTCCACCTATATGATTGAATGTCAATCTAATTGGAACAAACAGAGAGTATGATTGTTTCTTTACGGGAGAGTAGTCGGCTCGCACTCCAGCCATGAATCGCTCTGGTATAGTATCTCCATGCTTGATGAACGACTGCCAGTCAATCCAAATCTCTCCGTCTATTTTGTTTGTCTGCCATATCACTTGAGCTCCTGTCTCAGGTCTTGACGAGAGTACTCTCTCAGGGTCCAAAACTGCACTATGTAAACGATGACGTGTAGTACCGTCTATATTGCCAAGACGAACAGAAAATTGCGAATTTACCTGCCACAATGCTGAAAGGAATGGGTACACTTTATCAAATTTGTCAGTTCCTCCATATTGTATCATCTCGGTTCCTACTTCGAGCATCACATTTGGACGGAATTGGTAGCTAAGCGATGGCCTGAAGCGATATCCTGGCAATGTATACCCTTCGGCAAACTCGCCAAAATATTCATTGTTCTTGAAATAGGCTATGGTCTTGAGAGACAACCTGACATCTCCATGACGTGTAGTATCTAGAGGAGAATCGTGTAAGACGTCAGAAACATATACGTCTTGAGAAAAAGACTCTGTATAGGACATCAGAAATAGTCCTATACAGAGAATTATGTTTTTGAATTTCATTTCGTTATTCATCGACCGAATACTTTTCTAAGCAATTCCGTAGTACGGGCTGCCGCTTGTGTACGAATCTTGGTTTCTTGCTCGCCGACTTTAACGTACAATCCATCAACTGCTTTTTCTGTTAGAAAATCTGTAAGATCAGTATTAACAGGCTTGAGCCCCGCAACTGCACCAACTGGGTTCTTTGCTAAAGTATTCCATTTGGAAACAAGTGTATTCCATGAAGATTGAGCAGAGACCTCTCCTATGAGTTTCTTTTGGATGGACGACTCTATACGACTGCGGAATACATTCTTAAGTGCTGTCTTTGTCTTGCCCTTAAAGTATGCTGTAGCTGCTGTGCGATTGCCTTTGAGGATAGCTGTAGCATCTTGGAATGACATCTCCTTAATAGCATTAATAAATATCGGAGCCGTATCTTTTACCGCATCTGTAGCCGCCGCGTTGATACTCATAATAACGTTCTCCACTAATTGGTTGCCGCCAGGAATCTTGCTAATATTTGAAAGTATGACAGACGCCTCAGATGGGAGACCTATCTTTACAGCTAAGTCATTATAGTATCCGTTTTTAGCTGCTAGCTGCTTAATACCTAAATCAACGCCAATATTCAACGCTTCTTTTAGGCCGGCTGTGATATCTTGTTGCGACAGCGCAGCTTGGGTTACTCGGCCTATTCCTGATACTGAAGCGAGACTAGACATCTCTGAACATGCAGTAAGCACTAATGCTGTCGATGCTACTGCGGACAAAATGAACGACTTATACTTCATAAGAATTTCTCAGTTGGTGTAAAATAAATGTTTAAAACAATATAGAGGGGAAATCTCAGAAAGACGTCCCCTCGTATTGAAAATAATCGATTATCGGAGCAAATAAGGAAGACCGCGATGACGGTTCTTAAGAGCGATACCCGTGCCTATAGCCACCGAGAGAAGTGGATTCTCAGCTACGTGGAAAGGAATGTTGATCTTGTCTGTAAGACGCTTGTCAAGACCTCTGAGAAGAGCACCACCACCTGTGAGGTAAATACCATTCTCCACAATATCAGCATAAAGCTCCGGAGGAGTCTGCTCAAGCGCAGCAAGAACAGCTGCCTCTATTTTGCTTACTGACTTCTCAAGTGCATGAGAAATCTCCTGATAGCTGACAGGAACCTCTATAGGGAGCGCAGTCATCTGGTTTGGACCACGTACAATGAAATCATCCGGTGGAGTCTCAAGCTCAGGAAGGGCAGATCCAACACGAATCTTGATCTGCTCTGCTGTACGCTCTCCTATCTTAATATTGTGCTGACGACGCATATACTCTACAATATCTTCTGTAAGCTCATCACCAGCAATACGAATACTCTTGTTTGTTACAATACCGCCAAGAGATATGACCGCGATCTCTGTTGTACCACCACCTATATCAACGATCATGTTACCCTGAGGTGCCTCAACATCGATACCGATACCGATAGCTGCCGCCATTGGCTCGTATATCATGTAAACCTCACGACCGCCTGCATGCTCGGCAGAGTCACGTACGGCACGAAGCTCTACCTCAGTAGAACCTGATGGCACGCAAATCACCATCGTCAGTGATGGACTGAAGAACTTTGGCTGTGGCAATATCTTAATCATGCCACGAATCATCTTCTCAGCAGCGTTAAAGTCGGCAATTACACCATCCTTAAGTGGACGGACTGTACGAATATTGTTATGCTCCTTTCCCTGCATCTCACGAGCACGCTTACCTATGGCAATCGCCTCTCCTGAGTGCTGGTCAAGTGCAACTATAGATGGCTCATCTACTGCTACCTTCTCATTGTGAATAATGATGGTATTCGCAGTTCCGAGGTCCATAGCCAATTCCTGTGAAAGAAATGAAAAGAGACCCATATCTCAATTATATATATCGTTAGAAAGAAGAAGGAAAGGGTTCTACTCAAACCCTTTCCATATCAATTAATGCTTGAAGTGACGTGAACCAGAGAACACAAGAGCCATACCGTTCTTAGTACAATACTCTATCGTCTCATTATCGCGTACTGAACCGCCTGGCTCAATTACCGCGTCGATTCCTTCTGTATGTGCTATCTCCACGCAATCGCCGAATGGGAAGAATGCATCAGAAGCAAGAGCAGCACCCTTTAGCTCAAAGTTAAATGCCTTGGCCTTTGCAATAGCATGACGGAGTGAGTCTACACGACTTGTTTGACCTGTACCGCTACCAAGGAGTTGCTTGTTCTTTGCAAGAACGATAGCATTTGACTTCGTATGCTTAACAATCTTATTAGCAAAGAGTAGATCCTCTATCTCGGCGTCTGTAGCTGGTCGAGCACCCATATTCTGCAAATCTGCTGCTGTCTCTGTCTTGAAGTCACGATCCTGAACAAGAAGACCGTTGAGACAAGAACGTACAGTACGAGGAGAAACCTCTTTCGACTTTTGGATAAGAATGATACGATTCTTCTTCTGCTTGAGAACCTCAAGTGCTTCGTCAGAATACGAAGGAGCAATAACTACCTCGAAGAATATCTTGTTCATCTCCTCAGCTGTCTCCTTGTCCACAGGCTGGTTGCATACTACTATGCCTCCAAATGCTGATACTGGGTCGCCTGCGAGTGCATCCTTCCATGCCTCAAGAAGTGTAGCTCGAGATGCAAGACCACAAGCGTTGTTGTGCTTGAGAATTGCTACTGTAGTCTCATCAAACTCGTTGATGAGCCCAACTGCAGCATCTATATCAAGAAGGTTGTTATATGATATCTCCTTACCATGGATCTGCTCAAACATTGCATCGAAGTCACCGAAGAATACACCTTTCTGGTGTGGGTTCTCTCCGTAACGAAGCGATTTTGAAGCGTCTGCAGTAATGCGGAGACGTGCGTGATCTTTATCGAAGTAGCTGAATATAGCGCTGTCGTAGTGGCTAGATACTGCAAATGCATCCATAGCAAGGTCAAGTCGATCCTCCTCGTCTGTCACACCTTGCTTCTCTTGGAGAAGTTTTGCCAACTTGCAATACTGAGCCTGCGAAGGAATAATAACAACATCCTTGTAATTCTTTGCAGCAGCTCTGATGAGCGAAATGCCACCTATATCTATCTTCTCAATTATATCCTCATGTGCTGCACCACTTGCTACTGTCGCCTCAAATGGATAAAGGTCTACAATAACTAAATCAATTTCTGGGATATTGTACTGCTGTGTCTGAACTTTGTCTCCTGGGTTATCTCGACGCGACAAAATACCACCAAATACACCAGGATGCAATGTCTTAACACGACCGCCAAGAATAGAAGGGTAGCCGGTAAGCTTCTCAACAGGTGTACACTCTATGCCAAGACCTTCAATGAATGTCTGTGTACCACCAGTAGAAATAATCTTAACTCCTAAAGAGTCAAGTGTTCTTACAATGTCATCAAGTCCGTCTTTGTAAAAAACGGAGATGAGAGCTGACTTGATTTGCTTTGGGTTGCTCATTTTCCTTTCAAATTACTTTTAAAATGCGAATATACAAAAAGATTGGTAACTTTTGAGCCCGATATGAATATTATGTATTTTTTTGCATGTTATCTCTTAAGTCGAAGAATCTCTCCTACTATAAGCACTGGCATGGTTCCAACAATTATCACTGCCCAATGTACAAGACTTAACGGCTCCACATTGAAAAGTTCTCCTCCAAAAGTAACTATGCCAATTTGTCCAAAGAATATTATTGCAACAATTGTCAAAAATCCTTTGCAGTTGCTGAAATGAAATGCCGACCTCTTAGTTTGGAATGCTCTAGCATTAAATAGATTCCAGAATTGGAGCATTATAAATATCGTGAAAAATAGACTGCACTCATACGAGTCAAGAACAGGTTTTGCCTCCGAAGTTAGCGACAAAAGTGCAGATATCTGCGTGTCTCGGTCTATATCAACATAATGGAAATAATACCATAATCCTGTCAGTAAGACGAAGAATATAGTTCCCCAAGATACTATATTCCATGCCATAGCCTTCGTTATTATGAAGGCTTGCCTGTCGCGCGGCTCATCTTTCATTACAGACTGCGAAGGGGGTAGCGAAGCTAACGCCATTGCTGCAAACGTATCCATAATAAGGTTCACCCACAACATTTGAGTAACTGTCAATGGAGACTCTGTGCCTAAAAACGCCCCTATCAAAACTACTAGACACGCCGCCACGTTCACTGTCATCTGGAAGAGTATGAAGCGTTGTATATTCTGATATAATGATCGCCCCCACATTACAGCTCTACCTATAGACGCAAATGAGTTGTCTATGATGGTAATGTCACTAGCTTCTTTCGCTACACTTGTTCCATCACCCATGGATAATCCAACATGAGCAGCTTTAAGGGCTGGCGCATCGTTTGTACCGTCACCTGTCACTGCTACTACGTGTCCGTTGTTTTGCAATGCCTCTACCAGACGTTTCTTGTCCATCGGACGAGCTCTGGCTATGATCTTTATCTGCTCTACCCTACCAGCTATTTCCTCTTCTGGAATCTCCGCAAAATCCTGACCAGTAATGATTGCTGATTCTGTGTCCGCATCTGACCATAAGCCAATCTGTCGAGCTATCTCACGGGCAGTATTGGTCGTATCTCCCGTTACTATCTTAATCTGTATTCCCGCATTACGGCATTCCGCTACCGCATCAGGAACATCTTCTCTTACAGGGTCTGCTATGGCTACCATTCCCATAAACGTATATGCCTCTTCGCCTGCCTCACGATAAGCAAGAGCCAATGTTCGCATAGCCTGTTTTTGATAGCTCAATAGAATGTCACTTATCTCGGCTCCTTTGCTCGTATTGCACATAGCTAATACTATCTCTGGCGCGCCTTTGACAAAGGACACTTCTTTCCCTAAAATATCCGAGATGACGGTCGACTCCATATATTTCCTCTCCGTAGAGAACGGAGTCTCAGATAGAACCTTTACGACACTCTTTAATTTCCTATAGTCATATTTCCTTTCTGAGCCGTAAAGCCATAGTAATAACGCTCCCTCTGTAGGGTTACCTACCGGCACTGGATTCTCAGAAGAAAAGTCTAATGAGGCTGACGAATTGACTGAGATTGATTCGGCTATCAATCTCGAATAGTCATCATCTTTTAGCGTTCTGAGTATGGAGCCGTCAGGAGCATAAAAATACGCCTCGCGCACAGTCATGCAGTTTTGCGTGAGCGTTCCGGTCTTATCTGTACATATTACTGTAGTCGCTCCCATCGTCTCACAGGCATGCATCTTTCTAACAAGATTGTTGGTCTTGAGCATGCTGCGCATACTATATGCTAGACTTAGTGTCACCGCCATCGGAAGTCCTTCCGGTACAGCTACAACTATTAAAGCCACTACTATCATTACTGTCTGGAGTAGATAGGTGACAAAATCCACCCAATCCCATACACTATCAGCAGATTGACTGATGACGTACATGACAACTCGCCCTACAAATATTAGCACAGCTATCATATATGACGCCCAGGTGATAAGGGTTGACAGTTTCTCTAACTGTATATTTAATGGAGTCTTTACACTCTGGTCTATCTGCGCCTCCACAAAGACTTTCCCATTCTCCGTCGCATCTCCTACAGACTGTACCTCATAGATAGCATGTCCCTCCATAACTTTGGTACCACGCAAAATATGATTGGTAGGGTATGTAGCATTTTGATCAAAGTCTTCTTCCTTGGTGCTCTTGGCGCATATGGGTTCTCCTGTAAGTGTCGACTCATCTACTTGCAGCGATGTCGATTCTAATAGTTGCCCATCTGCAGGTATTTCA
Organism: Bacteroidales bacterium; assembly: GCA_024401415.1. Classification (GTDB taxonomy): domain Bacteria; phylum Bacteroidota; class Bacteroidia; order Bacteroidales; family Marinilabiliaceae; genus W3P20-009. The sequence goes on from JAKSLC010000040.1 coordinate 10,008, forward strand.
TCTCCAGTGCCTACAATAACAATATCCCCCACCACGACATCGCGACGAGGGATTTGTATCGTATTGCCTTGACGAATGACTTTTACAGGTTCGTCATCATTTACTTTGTTTAGAATCGCAAATTCTCGCTCTGCTTGCAATTCAAAGATAAAAGCTAACCCTGTGGCCAGTATTATAGCCATGAATATACCCACTGGCTCAAAGAATACGCTGAATGGCTTCCCTAGCCCCACGTATTCGTAGAATGATATACCTATCGACAGCACTCCAGCCACCAACAGAATGATGATGAGAGGGTCAGTGAATTTTTCCAGAAATTTCTTCCAAAGCGGCTCTTTCGCCGGCGGTGTAAGAATATTTGCTCCGTATCGGGCTCTATTTTCAGACACCTGTTTTTCTGTCAATCCCTGATATATCATATCGTTGTCTTTTATCTTAGAAATGGTAGGCTTCGGGCTTTTTCAGCGAATAGCCGAAACAAACTGCTTAGTTGCTGCTATACCATTCTCCGTTAGGTTCTTGATATATGCAGTTCCTATGATAGCTCCATCGGCATTCTGACAAGCATGCTCATACGAAGCTTTGTCTTTGATGCCAAAGCCTATCATAGCTTTGTTCTTTAAGCCTAATGCTTTGATTCGCTGATAGTATTGTGTACGTGTATCAAGCGACGCCTTGATATTTCCCGTAATACCTGCAGATGCTACCATGTATATGAAGCCTGCCGACTTTGAGTCAATATATCTGATTCTCTCGTCAGACGACTGAGGCGCAATCATAGGAACATAGTGAATACCATAGCTGTCCATCATATCCTTGTAGTGCTCGATATACTCATCAAATGGCAGGTCAGGAATAATCACACCATCTACACCTACCTTCTGACAGTCAGCCATGAATTTCTCAATGCCGTAATGCATCACTGGGTTTATATAGCCCATGAGAATCACTGGCATCGTAATGGTCTTACGCATATCCTTAATCTGCTCAAAGAGCTTCTTGATGGTAATGCCATTGTTCAACGCGTTTAGACTGGCAAGTTGGATTACTGGCCCATCTGCCAATGGATCAGAAAATGGCATGCCTATCTCTACCATATCTACACCCGACTCTTGCAATGCTGTTAGCACTGTCATCGTGTCATCCAATTTTGGATAACCTGCAGTAAAATATATTGAAAGTAAGCCTTTTTTCTGCGCAAAAAGGCTATCTATACGATTGTTTGTCATGTCTTTTAGAGTTTGAAACGATCCATGTATGTTGCCATATCTTTATCACCGCGACCAGACACTGTCACAACAACGTTGTCTGTCGACTTGAAGTCTATCTTCTTCAAGCCCGCTAACGCATGCGCACTCTCAAGTGCAGGTATAATTCCCTCAAGTCGTGTGAGTTCAAATGCAGCATCTAGTGCCTCTTGGTCTGTAGCTGCCAATACAGTAGCCCTGCCAGACTCTGCAAGGAATGAGTGCAATGGACCAACGCCTGGGTAGTCAAGACCTGCAGAAATCGAGTATGGCTCAATAATCTGCCCGTCGTCTGTCTGCATCAGCATTGTTCGTGAACCATGGATAATGCCCTCAGTACCGCGTGCAATGGATGCAGCGGTATCAGGTGTATCAAGTCCTAAACCCGCCGCCTCAATGGCTACAAGTTTTACACTCTCATCATCAAGGAAATTGTAGAATGACCCCGCAGCATTGGATCCGCCTCCAATGCATGCCATAACATAATCTGGCAAGTCTTTCCCTGTCTGCTCTCTAAATTGCCACTTCGTCTCTTCTGATATAATCGACTGAAGTTTCGCAACCATGTCTGGGTATGGGTGTGGTCCTACTACCGAACCAATAATGTAGAACGTGTCTTCTGGATTAGAAATCCAGTCTCGAAGGGCCTCGTTCGTGGCATCTTTCAATGTACGATTGCCTGTCATGGCTGGAATAACCTCTGCGCCTAGCATCTTCATACGCGCTACATTCGGAGCCTGACGCTGAATGTCAACCTCGCCCATATAGACAGCACATTTCATTCCCACAAGCGCACATACTGTAGCCGTAGCTACTCCATGCTGCCCAGCACCCGTCTCTGCTATTATTCGGGTCTTCCCCATCTGCTTGGCAATGAGAATCTGACCTATCGCATTGTTTATCTTGTGAGCTCCCGTATGGGCACAATCTTCTCTTTTCAGGAAAATGTTGGTTCCGTATGCTGCAGACATTCGCTTCGCATAGGTGAGCGGTGTCGGGCGACCTACATATTCCTTGAGAAGTTGCTTATATTCTTTCTGAAACGATTCTGAGTTAAGAATCTCTTGATATACCTTCTTAAGGTTATCCACATTTGGATACAGCATTTCTGGCACAAACTGACCTCCGAAACGACCGTAGTATCCGTTTGAGTTTACTGAATATTTTGACATTGTAGTGTGTGTAATCTTTTTTTCGATTATTGATGTCCTCTTATTTTGGCCAATGACTCACGGAGGACGTCAAAATCCTTGACACCTGGAGCCGTCTCAAACTTACTGTTCAAGTCCACGGCAGAAGCTCCACATGTAGCTGCCTCTAAAATATTGTCAGGGCCTATACCTCCGGCAACAAACCAAGGCTTTCGTATTGGCTGTCGCAGGATAAGTTGCCAATCGAACCCACGTCCGCTTCCGCCGTACGTGGGTGTCTTAGTATCAAAGAGGTAATAATCCGTGCAATCGGCAAAGTCCGCAACATTCTCAAAGTCACGCTCCGATTCTATATGAAAAGTCTTTATAACTTCAAAACCCGCTTCTTTAAGCGCATTGCATAGCCTTGGCGACTCATTGCCATGAAGTTGTATGGACTGCAAACCATAGGTCGCAGCGGTCTGACGTATCTCAGTCTCTGATGAGTTCACAAATAACCCAACCCTATGAACGTTACTAGGAATAACACTGAGCATCTCTGGCTTAAGTCTGCCCACAACATACCTAGGCGACTTAGGATAGAATATAAATCCTAAGTAGTCTGGCTCCAAAAATAGACACTTACAAATATTGTCTATATCTGTCATGCCGCATATTTTGACTTTTACCATGTCTCCGTACTTTTCTTTTCTGCAAAGTACGGAATTTTTTTCGTTAAAAGCAATTACGAAAATAACGTAATCTTAACCCACTCTTCATCGTCTCTCCTTCATACCCTTATTCCAACCTCCTCCAAATAATAAAAAACTGCGAGCAACCCGAGTCTTCCCCGAGACTAGCCCGAGCCTACACAATACAAAAACTGCGAGCAACTATAGTGATGCCCGAGTGTAGCCCGAGTCTACATATATAGGATTTTGCGAAAAACCAAGGCGCTCCTATAGGCCTGACAGAGAGTTCGTGCGCATAAAACATGCTATTTGTCACTACCATTTAATTTGTGGCTCAATTTTTGTATTGTACCAAAAAGAACATTAACTTTGCATACTATCATAGTATAACACATATATATCATCAGGTAGTCTCCGTTCATTCTCAATATAATAATGGAAACAACTAATAATCTAAGTAATAGAGCAAAATTCGTCAGCACCCTCCTTACCACAGGCAGTGTACTGGTGGCTATTGTTTCTTACTTCACGTCTATATACATCTTTTACGGTCACTCTTATCCATCTGTCAGCTACCTTCTCAATAAGGATTTCCTCATTACTTGCGTCTTCATAGCTTTGTTCTGGTCCACCATAGAAATGTGGCTAGGTCTCAATGAGGTATACCGTAGCCGCTCTTATGGTTATATCGTTCTTTATCATGTAGCAGAAAATATCATCGGTGTAGTACTCCTCACTTTTAGCCTCGTCTTGTTCGGACTCGCTAATTATGGCCGAGACGTCATCTTGCTCTTTGGTGCCTTGAGTACAATACTCTCAATCTGCATAAAGTTATTGTTCTATTTGACTCTTCGCCGTATCCGTCGTAATGGTTATAACAGCACATCTATCGTTTTCTTTTGCGATCGCGGCGGCGAAGCTCTGTTGAATAGCATCCATAGCCACTATGAGTGGGGCTATCGTATCAAGGCTATCATAGGCGACCAATATATCGTTGACATGTACAATGGTGTTGTTCCAGCATTCTTGGATAGCGAAGCTAATCTCGAAGAGATCCTCACTCAGGATGTCGACGAGTTCGTCTACGCCCGCACTTACGACTCTTCTCAAGAGATTCTTCACTATATCGATTTGTGCCAGGATTTGGGTGTCACTTTCCGACTCTATTCTCAATTCCTCAATCGTATCTCCGCTAATACTCAATTGAGATATTTCGATACCAATGCCGTAATCACTATATCTAACACTCCTACAAATTATTTTGGACTCCTCGCTAAAAGAGTTTTCGATATTTTGTTCGCATCTTGTGTATTCTTATGCGGATTACCTTTCTTTATCATCATAGCTATTCTGATTAAACTCGACTCAAATGGACCAATATTCTTTAAACAGAAACGCTCTGGTCTTAAGGGTAAGGAGTTCGATGTATACAAGTTCCGCACTATGGTTGTTAATGCAGAGGAACTTAAAGAGCAACTTATGGCTCAAAATGAAATGGACGGTCCTGCTTTCAAGATGACCAATGATCCTCGTATCACTCGTATCGGCCGTTTCCTTCGTAAGAGTGGCATAGATGAGTTCCCTCAGTTTATTAATGTATTCCTAGGTGATATGTCTATCGTCGGCCCTCGCCCACCTCTGCCTAAGGAGGTCGCTGAGTACGAACGTTGGCAGCTGCGCCGACTCGCTATGAAGCCTGGCATAACTTGTCTTTGGCAGATATCACCCAATCGTAATTCTATTTCTTTCGATGATTGGATGCGCCTCGATCTCGAATATATAGACAACTGGAAGTTTACTTTGGATCTTGTCATAATCCTTAAGACAGTTCGCACTATATTCCGCGCCGATGGCAAATAACACCATCTGTATATGAAGAATAAGAGATTCATTATAATTATAACTCTTGCCATCCTTCTATTATCTGTAGGAGGATGGTATTTGTATATTGCTACACGCGATTCTTGGATTCCATCTAAGCATAAAATGGCTCAGGCTATTGCAGATATCTACCTTATCGATGCAGTAGCCCAAAATGGCTCTTTCGATCGTAATCGCAATGACCATACTATTGAGAAGTCGTACCATACCATCCTCAGTAGATATGGTATCAATAAAACTCAATACGATAGTATCTTAGGAATATACTCTAAAGATCCCGCCGAATTGGCTTCTCTGTATGAGGATGTTGTCACTATCCTGACTAAGCGCGACGCCGACTATGAAAATTTGTACAACAAGCACGATTCTATCCAAAAACGTATAACTAGCCTTCAGGATTCTCTCCGTGTCTCTTTCTGGAAAGGTCCGTCGTATATCCATATCCCTCTTGCTGATAAGGATACTCTCGATAAGAATCTTCGTTTCTCTTATAAATTGGATAGCATAAAGGGCGGTATCATTACTTATGCGTTCGATTACACTTTTCCTAGATCTAATAAGAACAAGGACGATGTCCATTCTTCCCTTATCATCGTGTATGACAAGGATAACGCAGATACGTGCTTGGTCGATCTTTCAAAAAAGAGCTACACTATACAGCATTTCAAGGTAGAACAGCCTGTACGAGACTCTATCGCCGCTGTTGAAATGAAGGTTTGTTTTATCGACACAAAGAAACTTAAGGAGCATAACGTCAATTTGTCTTCTATTAAGTTGACATATATGCCTTACGAAATTACCGATAGCATACAGTTCGATGAGATACAGCTCCCAAATCTTTTTGCATACTGATGGCTCCATCGGTCGTTGGCCGGTAATTGAGACCGACGAGAATAATATCATTACCAGTATCCGAGAGCATGAAAATGGCATTCCTGAAATGGGGCACCATTTTTTCGAAAGCGGTCTTTTAGTGTGTACTGTTCATCAGTCTCTTAAGGCTCCTTTAAAGCTCCATATACACTCCACTTCCCAAGAAGAGTTTATTTCCCAAATAAAAAAGGCCTTCGGATTACCTTTTTCCGAAGACCCTAGTTCTCTTATCGGCCATAAAACCTGCATATATCACATTTCTGGGTTCGACATCAACTCGTTTTGTGCCGAGTCTGTTGTCGTACACCAGCTCGCTTAGTCCATGTCTACCGCTTTGGGGTAACACAAATAAAAGCGTCTGTCTATATTTCCAAGTGCTTGTATATTGAATATATCAGATGCCTCCGATATGTCACATATATATGTCGGAGAGAACATGATGTTTATCCTGTCATTTCCAACTGTATATGTCTTACTGCTCAATTGTCCTGATAGTAAATAATATTCCATCATCTCCATCGGAATGCCCATCTTTTTATTGATAGCTTCCCGCACCATTTGCAATCGGTGTGGCGCAAAAGGCTGACGACTAAGTTCAATATGGAATAGTTCTCTGTTGATGAATGCCGTAGACAAAGAACTGAGCACTTTGTCCGATGACGACATCCATACTTTTATCGCAGTCATGATATCGTTATCATCCAATAGCGTAAACTGCCTTATCGTTTCTTCTGTCCCAAAGTCATTGGCGTTTACTTTATTGTATAGGAAGAATTTTAATGCAGGGGATGCAAACACTTCTTCGCCTTGCATAGCAAGTGTCTTCGCCCTGGATAGTATCTTGATAAGCATTCGCTCCGCCGCTACTACTGTCTTGTGCATGTATACTTGCCAGTACATCAGACGACGGGCTATAAGGAATTTTTCTACAGAATATATGCCTTTTGCCTCAACCACCAATTCTCCATTGGCAATATTCAACATCTTAATGATACGCTCATTTGCAATATTTCCTTCCGTAACACCCGTAAAGAAACTGTCTCGCTTCAAATAATCCATTCTGTCAGTATCTAACTGACTGGAGATTAATTGATGCAGAAATGGCTTGCATTTGCCCGAAAAGACATCCAGCGTAGGGGTCAATCGACCATCTAGATGCTCGTTCATTCCTTTCATCAGCAGAAATGATATCTCTTCATGCGATACTCCTTCTACAATGGAACTCTCCAATACATGCGAGAATGGTCCATGACCAATATCATGAAGTAACATAGCTGTCATGTTGGCAATAGCCTCCTCTTTTGTTATGTCTACTCCTTTGCTTTCTAATGTCTGAATGGCCATCTGCATCAAGTGCATAGCTCCCAACGCATGCGAGAATCGTGTATGTTGCGCTCCTGGATATACAAGGTTCGTCATGCCCAACTGCCGTATCCTCCTCAATCGCTGCATCCATGGGTGGTTCAACACATCCAATAGCAATTTATCGTCTACATTAATAAATCCATGTACTGGATCGTTGACTATCTTATGATCTTTCATCTATCGCTTGTCGTCTATTAATAAAAAAAGCGGAGTATCAAGGTTCTACCCTCAACGCTCCGCAATATAACTTTATATGTTATTACAACTTACGTGCTACCTCAATCTCCTCGTAAGCCTCAATTATATCTCCAACTTGGATTTCATTGTAGTTCTCAATGTTCATACCACAATCAAGACCTGCAACTACCTCCTTGACATCATCCTTGAATCGCTTGAGTGAGCCGAGAGCACCTGAGTGAACTACAATACCCTCACGGATAACTCGTACCTTAGATTTGCTCTTGACCTTTCCTTCCTTAACCATACAACCTGCGATTGTACCGACCTTGGAAATCTTGAATGTCTCCATAATCTCAAGTGTACCAGTAACTTGCTCCTTAATCTCTGGAGAAAGCATACCCTCCATAGCGTCTTTCAACTCCTCAATAGCATCATAGATGATTGAGTACTGACGGATGTCTATCTTGTTCTGCTCTGCCAACTTCTTAGCAGCTACTGAAGGTCGTACCTGGAAGCCAACGATAACAGCATCTGATGCAATAGCCATATTAACATCGGCCTCTGAAATCTGACCTACTGCCTTATGGATAATGTTAACCTGTATCTCTTCTGTAGACAATCTCTGGAACGACTCAGACAAAGCCTGGATTGAACCATCAACATCACCCTTGATGACAATATTGAGCTCCTTGAAGTTGCCAATCGCTATACGACGACCAATCTCATCCAAGGTCATATGTGGCTTCGCATTCAATGCATATTCACGCTGCAACTGCTCACGCTTCTGTGCATACTCTTTTGCCTCACGCTCATCCTCAAATACGTTGAATTTCTCACCTGCTTGTGGTGCGCCATTCAAACCAAGTACCAATACTGGCTCAGAAGGACCTGCTTGCTCTACTTTCTGGTTACGCTCGTTGAACATTGCCTTTACACGACCGTAGTTCGATCCGCAGACCATCATATCACCAACCTTCAATGTACCATTCGATACAAGCATTGTAGCTTGGTAACCACGACCCTTATCAAGTGAAGACTCAATTACATTGCCTACAGCTCTACGGTTAGGGTTCGCCTTAAGCTCCATAATATCTGCCTCCAAAAGAACTTTCTCCAAGAGGGCATCTACATTCAAACCCTTCTTTGCAGAAATCTCTTGACACTGATATTTACCACCCCACTCCTCAACAAGATAGTTCATGTTTGCCAAAGCCTCACGAATCTTGTCTGGATTAGCACCTGGCTTATCAATCTTATTGATAGCAAATACTATAGGTACATTAGCCGCTGCAGCATGGTTGATAGCCTCAACTGTCTGTGGCATCACGCTGTCATCAGCAGCAACAATGATAATCGCTATATCTGTTACCTGAGCACCACGGGCACGCATAGCTGTAAACGCCTCGTGACCTGGAGTATCAAGGAATGTAATATGTCGTCCACTAGGAAGCTTAACGTTGTATGCTCCAATGTGCTGTGTGATACCACCAGCCTCACCAGAGATTACGTTTGTCTTTCTTATATAGTCAAGCAACGAAGTCTTACCATGGTCAACGTGACCCATAACTGTAACGATTGGTGGACGCTCTTCAAGCATGCTCTCATCGTCAACCTCTTCTTCTACTGTAGATGCCGACTCTACGCTGATAAATTCAACCTTAAAGCCATACTCTTCAGCAACTATAGCCATAGACTCAGCGTCAAGACGTTGGTTGATTGACACGAACATTCCTAATGACATGAATGTACCAATAACTTTTGTAACTGGCACGTTCATCATGTTGGCTAGCTCATTGGTTGTTACAAATTCTGTAACACGGAGAATTGACTTCTCCTCCTCCAATCTCTCAAGCTCTTCTGCCTCACGCTCACTAACAGCTTGACGTTTCTCTCGACGGTGCTTTGACGTCTGTGTCTTAGCGCCTTGGTTTGTAAGACGTGCAAGTGTCTCTTTTACTTGCTTCTGTACATCCTCATCACTGACCTCTGTACGTACTGGCACTTTGCCGCGCTTCTTGTCTTTCTTATTGCCGCCTTGCTGAGCATTCTGACCATGCTTGTTATTCTGGCCATTCCCATTACCACCATTCTGACGACCCTTCTCAGCGTCTTTCTTATTCTTTAGAGTAGCGTTTACCTGATTGATAGTCTGACTTGATGTCAAATCTACCTTCTCACCGCCATTCTTAATACGCTTACGCTTTTGCTTCTTATTATTGCGGTCATTACCCGGACGCGATGCCTCAACAGGTAAATCAATCTTACCTAATACCTTTGGACCACTGAGTTTCTCAGTAGTATTATAGCGGAATACCTCAGGCTCTTCTTGGGTATTGTTCTCAACAGGAGCTGGAGTAGGAGCTGGTTTTGGGGCAGGAGTATTTTCAACCTTCTTCACTTCAACTTTCTGCTCAGGCTTAGCCTTCACTTCCACTGGTTTTGGGGTTGGTTTTGGGGCAGGAGCTGACTTCTTTTCCTCAACAACCTTTGGCTCCTCAACCTTAACTTCTGGTTTTGGTTCTACTACAACCTTCTCCTCTACTTTTGGAGCAGGAGCAGGAGCTGGTTTAGCCTCTGGCTTGCTTGGGTTAAGATCTATCTTCCCTAGTACCTTCGGACCTTTCAAAGTCTCTCTTGGAACAATCTCAGAACTTA
>JAKSLC010000041.1 GCA_024401415.1 Bacteroidales bacterium
ACCAAGGATCCTAGCTTCAAAGATCGTACCATCACAGGTTGTGCTCAGCCTAAGTTGACAATGGGTTGGAACAATACTTTCAAGTACAAGAACTTGAGCCTTACAGCATTCTTCAATGGTGTATTCGGTCAGGATGTATATTGTAGCGGTCGCGCTCACTATACTTCAGCTCAGATGTTCTCAGATGGCAAGAATGTCCTCAAGGATTTCCTCAGCTATCCAGTAGGTGATGCTACAAGCTCTCTCCCATCTGATCGTTACATCGAGAAGGGCTCGTTCCTCCGTCTCCAGTCTCTTTCTCTTGGCTATACTTTCAAGAACTTCGACGATTGGATTCAGAACATGCAGCTCTATGTGACTTGCAACAATGTATTTACTATTACCAACTACAAGGGTCTTGATCCTGAAGTTAACATGGGCGGTCTTGATCCTGGTGTTGACTATCGTTGGAGTAACTATCCTCACACTCGCACTATTATGGTTGGTGCAAAGATTAATTTCTAATTGTGACTTGAATTATGAAACGAAATAAAGTATTTATATCTCTCGGTGCACTAGCTCTCGCTATGTCTAGCTGTACTGATTTGGATGTTGATGTTGTATCACAATATTCTAAGGATCCAAGCGCGAATTCGGGTGTAGATCCAATGATTGTTGTGGAGGCAAAAATGGCAAACGTTTATTACCGTTTGCGTGGTACTATCGGTCGTCGTTATATGGAGGCTCAGTGCTTGGCTTCTGATGAGTTTACAGCTTTGGCTTTCGATGGCGGTTACTTCGATGCTGGTACTTATGCTTATACTGCTCTCCACTGCAATACCGCAGAAGATGCTACTCTCGACTGGTATTCTGAGGCAACTGCTGGTATTACACTTGCTAATCAGGTTCTCGAGGAGTTGGGTGAAGGCGCATCTGTATCGATGACTGCCCCTGCTCGTGCTATTCGCGCTTATTTTACATGGGTGTTGATGGATAACTTCGGCGATACTCCTATTCTCGACAAGGTCGCAGCTGAGGGTGAGCCAACTGCCGATCGTTCACCACGTAAGGATGTTGCTCTCTGGCTCGAGAACGAACTTACCACAATCATTCCTGAGCTCACAACAGATGTGAACGCTAATACTTATGGCAAGCCAACTCGCTGGATGGCTGAGGCTCTTCTCGCTAAGATCTATATTAACTGGCCAGTATATACTGCTCAGTCTGTAGATCAGTATGATGCTAGCACTGCAGTTAACGAAAGACTCACTGAGTGTATCGCCCTTTGCGATGATATTATTGACGGTGGTAAGTTTAACCTTGGTTCTATGGCATACCGATTCAAGTTTGCTCCAAATAATGGACCACAGGTTGAGGATTTCATCTATGCAATGCCTTTCGATGCTATCGACCAGCAAGGTATGCAGTATGCTCGTCCTCGATCTTATAAGAACCTCAAGAATATGATGCCTAATTACTATGGTTCTACTGATAAGTTCTCTCAGTCGTTCGGTGGTAATATCGTAGTGTCCCCAGAGTTCGCTTCTATCTTCTGCCTTGAGGGTGATGAGCGTAACAATATGGTTCTCGGTGGCCCTGTTTTCAATTATGACCCAGTTACATTGTTGCCTACTTCTGAGCCTTTCTTGGTAGATGGTGAGCAGCTTGTTTTCACAAAGGATATTACTCTTGCTAAGCAAGATAATACTATCGATGTAGGTACTGAAACATCAAGCTATGCTCAGGGTTATCACTCTATTAAGTGGTTCATTGTTCCTGAGGATTACAACAATGGTCGTAACCAGTCTAATGATGTGCCTATCTTCCGCTATGCTGATGTCTTGTTGATGAAGGCAGAGGCTCTCGTTCGTAGCCATCAGTCGGGTGCAATGGAACTTTTCAATCAGGTTCGTTCATACGCTAAGGCTCCTACAATCGCTGCTGAGCCAACTCTCGAGGAGATATATGATGAGCGTGGTCGTGAGTTCTTCGACGAGAACTGGCGTCGTAACGATATGATTCGTTTCGGTACGTATGAGGGTCAGTTCTTCCCTCACTACACAGATTTCCCTGGTGCTAATTTCGATAAGAGACACAGAATTTTCCCTATCGAGAAGGAAATGCTTGATCTTAATACTAATTGGCAGCAGAACCCAGGTTACTAAAAACCTTCTATGCTATATTTCAGGGGCTGACCAGTTTGGTCGGCCCCTTTTTTTTCATCCCTTCCTCTCTTTTCGTATCTATAATTATTATTCTCTTCCGTACTCTCCCCCGAGTCTATCTCGAGTATAGCCCGAGTATAGCCCGAGAGTAGACGGTATTATCTATTTCTTCTAAAATTATAATATTTGTATCTCCTATTCCCAGAAGCCCCCTTCAATTGCCAAGAATCATTAAATAATCAGTGGTTTACGCCATATAAGTTCATTTATTTCTCAAAATCTTACTATCTTTCGCTGTTAAAACAATAGCCTATGGCAAAAAAGTACAACAACGAAGACGAATTGATTCAGGAAATCCATCGTCCTACTTATATTCTCAATGCTAAATTGCTCCGTCAAAACCTGGAGTTGATTGATAATGTTCGCACTCAGTCAGGAGCCAAAATTCTTGTTGCTTTCAAGGCCTTTTCTTTGTGGAGCGCTTTCGATTTGCTCAAAGATCAGTTCCCTACAGCTACAGTTTCGTCTCCTAATGAGGCTCAGTTGGCTTATAATCATTTGGGCCCTAACGCTCATGCATATTCACCAGCATATACTGATGCCGATTTCGATGTCTTCACTCGTTGTTGCTCTCATATCACTTTCAATAGCTTAAATCAGTATGAACACTTCCGTCTCAAGTGCAAGAGCGCAGATCATGATATTTCACTTGGTATTCGCGTTAACCCTATGTTTTCCCAGGTAGGTACAGATCTCTATAATCCTTGCATGCCTGGGTCGAGACTTGGAGTAGTGGCTGCTCAGTTGCCTCGTACCCTCCCTGAAGATATAGAAGGACTCCATTTCCATGCTCTTTGTGAGTCTGGCGCCGAGGATCTTGAGAAACTTCTGGCAGCAGTAGAGTCTCGTTTCGAAAATTGGCTCGGTCAGGTTAAATGGGTCAATATGGGTGGCGGTCATCTCATGACTCGTAAGGGGTACGATGTAGAGAAACTCATTTCTTTACTCAAGAAGTTTGCTGATAAGTGGAAGGTTCAGGTTATCTTAGAGCCTGGTAGCGCTTTCGCTTGGCAGACCGGACCTTTGGTCGCTCATGTAGTTGATATTGTGGAGAATTCAGGTATAAAGACGGCTGTCTTGGATGTCTCTTTCGCTTGCCATATGCCAGATACATTGGAGATGCCATATCAGCCAGCTATCCGTGGCGCACAAACCGAATCTCAGGATGGTTGGTTCGAGTATCGTATGGGTGGAAACTCTTGCTTGTCTGGCGATTTTATTGCAAACTATTATTTCCCTCGGGAACTTAATATAGGTGATGCAATAGTTTTGGAAGATATGATTCACTATACCACAGTGAAGACTACTATGTTCAATGGCGTCTCTCACCCGGATATCGCAGTCTTCGATCCAGATGCCCCAGCCGGCACGCAGTATAGAGTATTGCGTCAATATACTTACGCTGATTACGAAAGTCGAATGGGTTAATCTCATGTTGCGCCTTCCCCAAATACTTTTCTTCTCTGTTCTCTTTCTCCTTGTGTCTTGTGCAAAGGAGTCTGAGCATAATCTGCTGGATATCTATATCGCGTGGAATGATGCCGATATGGAGATAGGGCAGGAGGCGCAACTCTCTATACGATGCTACCCGGATGACGCATCTCTCGGTATCCCGCAAGTCTCTCCAGTGTGGACAAGCCTGGATACTACAGTAATTGCCATTGATTCTGATGGAAATATAAAGGCTGTCGGCTTCGGCCGTTCTCGTGTCATCGTTAAATGGGGTGGATTCAAGGCAGAGAAGTATATAGTGGTTAATTCCGAAGTGAGAGTCGATAATGAGTTCCTCCAAGCTGTTTTGGTAGATAAATATGATGCCAATCACGATGGTAAGTTGTATGGCGCCGAGATTGAAGCTGTTGTCGGAGTGGATTTGTCCGACCTCAGTTTCGTTACTTCTCCTATCTCTTTCCGTGGCCTCGAGGTGTTCAATAGACTCACAGATCTCAAGATCTCCGCAGTGAATATTGGGTATCTTGATCTATCCGCTTTCCGGTTCCTCAAGAAGATAGATATATCTCAGAGTGTTATCGAAAAACTGGATGTTCACGATTGCCCTCTTCTTAGCTGGCTGGATTGTCACGCATGTGAAAATCTTTCTGAATTGTACATTGGAGATTATGCAACGTACGGTCTTTGTAATTTGGAAACATTGGATTGTTCTCGCTGCAATTTATCTTCGCTGGATTTGTCCAGATGCGCTTCTCTAGAGTACCTGGAGTACCTGGACAACCCGATTGAGAATGTCGATTTGACGTATTCTCCTAATCTAAAAGTCGTAAATGGTCAAAAAATTACAGATAGTCCTAACTCCTACAGATGAAGCAATTATTAGTAAAATGGCTTAATAATGCCATCCAGTTTCTAACTCTCTATTTCTCGCGTTTTATTCAGTGGGTACGAACTCGAACCCTTAAACAGTGGTTTTTTGTCGCTCTCAAAGCTGTCGGTATCGGCATACTTTTGTTGTGCCTTTTTGTCGTCTCCGTATATTTCGGAGCATGGGGAAAAATTCCGTCTTATGAGGAGCTGAAGCATATAGAGAATGATGACGCCTCCGAACTTCTCGATTCACGAGGCAATCTCCTCTCTAGATATTATCTCCGTAATCGACTCAGTGTTGATAGTGCGGATATCTCGCAAAATGTATACAAGGCTCTTGTGGCTACAGAGGATAGCCGTTTCTTTGAGCATTCCGGTATAGATGCCAAGAGTATGGCTCGCGTATTCTTTAAGACATTTCTTATGATGGATGCTAGTCAGGGTGGTGGTAGTACTATTTCTCAGCAGTTGGCCAAGAATGTGTTCGACCGTCGTGATTTAGGTGCATTCACTGTTCCGGTAGCTAAAATCAAGGAGATTATAATAGCCCATCGTCTTGAGAAGGTCTATACAAAAGACCAGATCTTAGTTTTATACCTTAATACAGTTCCTTTCGGAGAGAATGTCTATGGTATCGAGGCTGCTTCAAAACGTTTCTTCTCCCGTAAGGCTAAGTGGCTAGATGTCCCTACTGCTGCTACTCTTGTAGGTATGTTGGCTGCTAATACTAAGTTTAATCCTCGTCTCAATCCTGAAAAGTCTGTTGAGCGTCGCAATCTTGTCATTGAGCGCATGTACAAAACAGGATTCATAGACTCGGTTTCTATGAATAAGTACAAGGCAGAGAAATTGGTCTTGAAGTATAACACAAATGACAGAGACAATGGTACAGCTGTCTTTTTCCGTGAAATTGTGGGAAAACAGGCTCAGGCTATCTTGGACGAACTTTATGGCGAGGGTGAGTACAATATATATACTGATGGTTTGGTGATCAAGTCAACTATAAATATCACTCTTCAGCGTGCTGCCGAGCGTGCTGTTGTAGGTCATATGGAGGAGGTACAAAAGTCTTTTAATAAGGAGTGGAAGTCCGACTCTTTGGCTACTCTTAGCGCCGCTTTCTTGGCTGTTGATCCTCATACCGGAAATATTTTAGCTTGGGTCGGTGGCGTAGATCATGCCTATTCTCAAATAGAACATGTTACCATGCGCAGACAGGTTGGCTCCACTTTCAAGCCTTTCGTTTATGCCACAGCTCTCGAACAGGGTATTCCTCCTACAACGTATGTAGAGAATATTCGCCGTTCTTACGGTAAATGGAATCCAGGTAATTCCGATGGTAAGTATGGTGGTTTCTACTCTCTCAAGGGTGCTCTCTCAAAGAGCCTCAATACCATATCAGCATGGATTATTGACAATATCGGACCTGATGCCGTAATAGATCAGGTGCGTGATATGGGTATAGAAAGCCCGATTCCATCTGTGCCAAGTATAGCTCTGGGTACTGCCGAGTTGTCTCTCTATGAAATGGCACAGGCGTATGTGCCTTTTGCTACAGGTGGTATTTCTCGTCGTCTTAATTATCTTATTAGTATAGAGACTCGTGATGGTAATGTATTATATCAAACCGAACCGGACGAGGAGGGTGTTGAAGTTCTGAGTCATGATAATGCCGTGTTAGTGAGAGATATGCTCACAGCTGTAGTAGACAGTGGTACAGGTCGTGGCATTCGTCGTACTTATGGTATTAATACTCCTTTTGCAGGAAAAACGGGTACTACGCAAAAGGGTGCTGATGGTTGGTTTATGGGCATGTCTCCTAATATGGTGATGGGTGCATGGGTTGGTGCGGATAATCCTTCTCACCATTTCAAATCATCTTATTATGGACAGGGCGCCTATATGGCTCTCCCTATTGTGGGGCGTTTCTCCGCAAGTGTTTCCAAAACTTCGTCTGTAGCTCATTATCTGCAAGGTGTTTTCCCTGAGCCTTATGAGTTTGAAACCTCTGTCTCAATGCTGTTCCCTCATAATTTACCATATCAGCCAAATATCGATTCTCTGCGTACCATGGTTCTCATTAATGCCGCCCAGCAGGGTATTATAGATATGATGTCCGAGGATGTAGGAGACGAATATGACGATAGCGATCCTTTTAATATCAATCCGACTAAAAAAGAAAGACCTGTTCGTAAGGGCTTCCGTAATTTTTTCAAGGCTATGAAGGGAATCTTCTCTAATAATGAGACCGAATAGTTATATCTTGATAAGTATAACATAATCTATGCCGCAGCTCTTTTATGAGAATTGCGGCATTTTTTCTCTTGTAGTCTCTATCGTAATGCAACTCTATATCCTATTTTATGGTATGTCTATATTATATATTTTAAGCGGATTGTATTAATTGGTGTGTAAATTGTCTGTTTTGGCATGTAGTTTGTATAAGTGTAATTACCTTAAATTTTTAATTTGTACTCAATGACAGATAATTAATCTCAAACAGCATGAAACGATTTTTATTCTATTTAAGCATTCTTGCCATATCCACGATTTCTGCATTTGCTCAGACTCAGTTGGGAGGAACATTGAGTTTCTTCCACACAGATCGACCAGCACTCACCTCCTATTCTATCAGTCCTGATGTCGGTTTTTCTCTTAATCCAAAATGGGTATTAGGTCTTCAACTTGACATTATCAGAGAGGAAGAGGGAACAAATAAAAATCATGACTTTTCTGTCTCTCCGTATGTGCGCTATAATGCCGCAGAGGTGGGACCACTGAAATTGTTCGCCGAGGGAAGAATCTCGTATTTACATTCAGTGTATAAGTCAAAAGATAGTGATTTCAGCACCATTATTAATGATGTTCGTATTCAGCTTCGTCCAGGAATAATCTATCCACTATGTGAAAGGTTGGATTTTATAGCTCATTTAGGCTCTTTGGCTTATAGTACAGATAGTAAGAGTCTCTCTTTTGTATTTGACGTCAGCAGTGTCAACATAGGTTTTGTATTCAAAATCTAGCTAATATCACTTCTTTTTATTATTGGTACAGTATTAATTATTTAAGGTATCGTCTATATAGAGATGTTGTAATTTTATTATTAATGACAAATAGTTTTTTTATCATGAAAAAATATTTAGCAGCTTTTTGCTTTTCAATACTTGTTTCTTTCTCAGTTAAGGCGCAGACTGTAGTCGGTGGCAGCTTTCGTGTGGCTCATGATGTAGACTATGATTACACAACGTTTACTATCAGTCCTGAAATAGGTAAATTTATTAAGGAGAATGTGCTTATTGGTTCATCTATAAGCTATTCTCATTCAAAAGGTGAGAATAGTGTCGTTCATGAATCTGAATTCTCGTCTTCAAAGATGAAGAGTAATGCTTTATCTTTCGCCCCGTATATACGTCGCTATTTTTCTGATCTTGGTCGTGTGAAGTTCTTTGCAGAGGGTTCTGCAGGTATTTCATTCTCAAAGACTAAGACAGAGTCGTATCATTCGGTATCAAATTATGCTCCGTACAGTTACGTAGGCGAGAGTAAGACTTTGGGCTTTAATGTTGGATTCCGTCCAGGTATCACCTTCGCCGTATGCGATAGGTTAGACTTATTGGCAAAGATTGGTAATATCGGCTATTCTTACACTAAGTTTAATCCTGATAAAGGTGATTCTATATCTAGAAGTAGTTTCGATTGTTCGTTCTCTACATCAAATCTGCAATTTGGCTTTTTATTCAAAATCTGATTTTTCTCTCCACTTCCATTTATAGATTTTTGCATCAAGGGTATTATTTATCCTTGGTGCTTTCTTTTTTCATCTCTTCTATCTCTTTCCTAAGTTCTCTCAGCTCTCTCAGTACCTCGTCATTGTTGTCTTCCGCCATGGCATCTACTATTATAGAGTTAACAAACGACATGCCAAGCATGCCCCCTCCGAAAAGCAACAGCACAAAATATAACTTGGCTATACTGCCAGCCCACTCGCTTCCCAGATTTTCTGATATCGTATTGGGTATCTCATACCATCCTTCTATAGAGAATATCTGGAATGTAGTATATGCAGATACTAACGGATTGCCAAAATATTCCGGCGCAGCCTTGCCAAATAGTCCGCATGAGAGCATCGATGCCACAAACAGGAATATGCCAAAACAGAATACCACGAAATACGACGCCTTCACAGCTCTCTTTATGCCTTGCAAAATTTTGCTTACCCCAGGAATAAACTTGATTATTCGAACCGATTTGAATATTCTGATAATTCTTAACGTCCTGAATGTCATAATCAAACTCAATCCTTGCAATGTGCCACTAGATGCCAGAAATATGGTTGCCAATGACGGAATACTACTGATCGTAATGACAAAATCAAATCGGTTCCAGTTAGATGACCAGTATTGCTTCCATCCGAATTTCCCTATCTTGAGTATCATCTCTATTATGAACAATACCGTCAATATATCATCTACTATATACAGTTTACGAGGTGTCCCGGGAAAATAAACAGTAACAAGTATAATTGTATTTATAATTACCAACGCTAATATACTGGCATCTGAAATAAATAAGTCGCGAAATTTTCTCATGATTAGAGCAGCATTTTTCTGAGTCGCAAATATATAAATATCCGACTAAGAGTCTGCCTCCTAGCCGGATATATTACAAAATTAATAGTATCAGGTCTATTACTTCTTCATCATCTTGATTGCGTCTTTCGAGCCATCAGAATAACGAACTACCTTTACTACCATTCCCTGAAATCCTTCGCTGACCTTCTGACCGTTGATAGAATAGTATTCTGTAGATACCACATCTTTGTCTCCTACCATAGTATCAGCTATAACTTCTTCAATGGGTGTAGCTATAGAATATGCCGACTTTTTCGAATCTATAGCAAATAGCTCTGCAAATGGATCCCACTCATCATTACCCTCTGTATAAGCATATAGCGTAACCTCTTCTGCCTCTGCATCTGTAAGCTCTGTACCTGCATAACCACCGGAAATACGCTCAGCACCGTTGTAGTTAATGTTGTACTCGAAGCTGTTTACTGCAACGCCTCCAAGACTTGAGTTCCATGCTTTGCTTACTAGAAGCGATTTGCCGCTGTAGTCGTTGCCACCATAATTGTAGTCTGTCACGTCTACTGTAACATTTGCAAATGTTGCATTCTCAGCAGCCTCCCATGGACGACCAAGATAGCCTGGCTTTGACTTGTATGTGCTTGCTGTATTCACACCTGGTACTGTAGATACTACTTCACAGTTCATAAACAATGAACCTTTATAAGAAGGTGCCTTAAGTGCAATAAGGTATGCTTGGTCGTTCTTGTCGTCTGATGTGTTCATGACCAACTTCGAATCATAAACTATCATATCTTGCGAACCGAAGATGTAGTCTGTTGCTCCATAGAGCTCGCACTGGTAACAAGCAACACGAACTTTAGTGTGACCATAGAATGAGTCCTGACGACCAATAACAGCACATCTGTTCAATACTGCACGGTCTCCTATCACTGCTATTGCTGCTGCTCTCTCTACATATTTCTTGTCTTGTACGGCTGTCGAACCTACTGTAGTTGGTCTTATAATGCCATTGTCTACCTTGGTTCCTGAAGGGTTGTTGCCTTTCTTGTTGACTACAACGTCATTTGCCTCTTTAGCAGATACATACTGGTTGAATGAATTCTCGAAGATAATATCCTCGGCGATGAAGTTCTTTCCCTTGATTACTACTGTAGCGTTCCAGTAACTCTCGTTAGTAGAACCTCCATAGCACTCGTATGTACATTCGCCGTTGTCTTTGCTTACGGCAAGAACTCGCTCGTTCCACTTGTTGTCTGAGCCGCAGCTGTAGTAACGGTAGCCTTCTCCATAGTATGATGTGATACGTACCGCATTCTCGTCAATGTCTACTCCCTTATTCTTCAATGCGATTGAAGGCTCTGATGCTGAATTCTTGAATGTGACGTAATCTGAATTTACTACTGGCATCTCTTCGTAGTTGCCTGGATCTATCATAATTGTCACACGACCAGCCTCACCAGCAGGGCGTGACATCATATCAACTACTGCCAATGCTTCTGAGATTGTCTTGCACTCTCTTGTCGCACCTACATTGATCGTGGAAGCAAATTCAACAGGGCTCACAGCAGAGATGTATGTGAAGTATGTTGTACCGCTTATTGTTATGGTTGCTGTCGCTGCTTCTCCGTTGTAGGTATATGTATATGTCTCTATTGTACCTGTCGACCCCGACTTTGTTGCTACAGCTTCTTCGCCTTCAAACTGGAATGTCATCTGGTAACAGCCTTTGATTGTTACAAGGTCACCTTTCTTTACTGGAATAGTTACTGTACCGGTAGATGCCAGGAGGTATGTCTTGTTGACTTGTCCGTTTGTCGATGTCAAACCATTATATGAGAGTGCATTCACAAAATCGCCATCAGCAAAGTTCCACTCGTTAATGTCTGTCTTGAAGTCAATAGCCTTTGTTGTCGCAGCACCTGATACTACCAGGTTCGAAGTCAGAAGTTGAGCAAAGGCTCCTGCATTTGTAACTTTTACTGAATATACACCATCGCGGAGCTTGATATTTTCTGCTCCTGTAAAGTTATATGTATATTTGTCGTCTAATCTTGTAAATGTAAACTTTGCAGATGCAAGGTCGCTGACTGTTGCTACTGTTGGAGCAATGGTAATGTCATATACTGCCTTCTTCTCAAATTCGATGTCTATAGAAGCATCAGCATCTGACTGCATCGATGTTGTCTTTAGCTCATAGTCATTTACTCCTTCTGCTACTAGTGTATACTGAACACCTTTTTGAAGGACTACTGAATATGTTGTACCTGAGATATTGAACTCTGGAACAAACAGCTCTGATGATGATGGTACTAGAACAAGCTTCGATGTGTTGTCCATGCCTACTATAGAACCGCTTACGGCTACCTTGTCAATCATCTTGAGTGCAACGTCCTTATCTGTAAGTGCAACGTCTACACTCTCGCCATCTTTGACTGGAATCTCTACTGTAATGCCAGCTGCAACAATATAGTCTGGAAGCAAAGATGATACTGTATAGGTATAGCCCGAAGGTATATTGACTACCTCAAATTTTCCGTCTGATGCTATCTCTACCTCTTTGGCTACATTTATCTCCTTGTTGGTGAATACTAGCTTTGTTGAAGCAAAGACTGACTTGAGGTCCTCGCCTGTGATAGCTTCATCGCTTGCTGTGAGTGCCGAAACGGTACCTGATACTCTTGCATTACCGGCATGTGTACGTGTGATACGTGCCACTGTAAGTTTCTCATTTGTGCAGTATACTCTATATGTACCGTCTGTTGGCACACAGAATGTAACAGCTGTAGGTATAGTTGTTATGTTCTCTTGTGCAACTACTCCTTCTTCATTTGCAAAAACAAATGTTCCTGGATTTCCGTTTGTACCGAGTACATACTCTATCTTGTCGCCTTGCTTGCAGTTGTCAAGTGCTACATATACTGTTTCTGTCGAACCTGCATTGCTGTAGATATAGCCGTTATACCCTGTGTAGCTTTTTGAATCGTATCTGATTACGTTTGTCTGTGTAGTACGGTGACGATGGTTGGTCTTGCCGCCAGCCTCAAAGCTTAGGTCTCCTGTTGTAAAGGATGGGAGCGTCCAACCTGTAGCACTAGCTATCCCTTCTGCCATTGCCTCTGCATCAGCAAATGTCTTCGCACTTGCCGCATCTTTGTACGATCCGTTGGCTTGCTTGTACCAGTCGTTTATTACGTCTGCAGTAATGTAGTTATTTGCCCCTTCAACTACAGCTTGACCGAAATCCCATACTTCTGCCTTGCCGTCCCATGTTGATGGTACATATTGCTCTGCTACAATTGGTGCATATACAGCAACTATGGAATTAATGTATGCGCCTCCAGTAGCAATTATCTCTACGTATCCTGCTGCAACTTCTTCTGCTGTAGCTGTGTGTACTGTAGTATTTCCTTCTGCAGCAACTCCTCCAACTGTGTACTTATACTGACCAGGGTATGCTTCTACTGTTACTACGTCGTTTGTAGTAGCAACTGGAATTCTGAGAATGGTATTCTTGTTGTACTGAGCATAACCGGATGCATTGTACTGCAACTTGCCGCTGTTTGAAGCGTCAACAGTCATCTCACAGCCTTCTAGTGTCGAAGCTACTGTTCCTGTTGTACCCTGAATGTTGACACCTGTTATTGTCGATGGCTCTGCCGCCTTGAAGTCCCACTTTGCTGTCTTTGGTAGAGCAGATGCTGTAAATTCAATAGCATAGTCTCCTACTGCATCAAATTCTGCTGTGCCGCATGATACCTCTCCTGCAAATAGCTCAAGGCTTCCTGTGCCATTGTATGATACTGTAGTCGTTACTGTAGCATCACCATCAACGTCAAATGTCATAAATGTGCCGACGTTGATTTGTGCACCATATTGGTCACTATGTGTTTGGTATTTGCCCGACTGCGCATTGATAATTGCCTTATACTCGGCATCTTCTGTGCTGGCAATCTCTTTTGGGTCTGAATCTGATCCTTGGAATGTGCCAAGGTCATTCACGTTTTTCGAAAAATCAAACGTATGCACTGTTGTTCCTTCTGTAACTACTACTTTCTTTATGTAGTTGTTTCCTGAAGTAAACGCTAGTTTTAGCGTAGTTCCCGCTAATGCACTCATACTAGTGCATAACGCAAGGAATATCATCGCTAATGTTAATCCTGTTTTCTTCATATAGATACTTTATTAAGATGTGTTCTACTTAAAAAATTGCGAGCAAGCCGAGTCTTCCCTTATACTAGAAAGGGACTTCGCCTATACTCTGACCTTACTTTTTCAATACTCTCCTTACCTCTATTCTGCCGTCCGTATACACCGTCTTCTCTATGTTCACTCCTCTGCCTGCTTTCTCTTTCTTCTCTCCGTTCAACCCGTAGTACTCCACTTTCATTACCTCTTTGTCTCCCTCAACAGTCTCAATAGGTGTAGCGGAACTGATGGTCTCAAGGTACAATAGGAAGAATTGTGTCTCTGAACCATTGTATGTCAACTCATGCGCTCCAACAGCAAGGTCAACTTCTAGTTTATATAGTCCCGTATATCCTTCTATCGCTACTGGCTTGCTGGATGCCACACCGTCTACCTTTACTGGCTTTTCGGCATTGAACACAACTACCATCTTCATCGCCTTGGTAAGTGTGAAGTTCACCTTGCCACTACCATTCATCTTAACTCCATAGTTGTATGTGATTCCCTCATATACAAATGGACCAAAATCACTGGACTTCTTTACAGCTGTGGAGTTCATGTTGAAGAAGCCATCAGCGGTGTAGAAGGCTTTATTGGAATTTTGCGTATACAGCACTATCTCATATTGGTCTTCAGGCTTGATTCCAGTGTCTGTGTCTGTAGTATTTTCTTCAAATACTGGTGTCACGTCTATATTTGTAGTCAGTACCGTACCTTCTTTTACACTCCATCCTTTGAATGTATATCCGCTCTTCACTGGTTTGCCGCTAGGGTAGACCACACTTTTCTGACCGTCCATCTGCTCGTATGTAGTCCCGTCTGCATTGAGA
Organism: Bacteroidales bacterium; assembly: GCA_024401415.1. GTDB lineage: Bacteria > Bacteroidota > Bacteroidia > Bacteroidales > Marinilabiliaceae > W3P20-009. The sequence continues at coordinate 14,131 of JAKSLC010000041.1, forward strand.
AACTTTACAGTATATGTTGGTATTATCTCGAATATAGCCTCAATGGTAGTGTTCTCTGTCAGTTCTGTGCCTTCTTTCACGCTCCATCCTTCAAATGTATATCCCTCTTTCTCTGGCTTGTCGTCTGGGTATACCACGGTATACTGCTCTGTCAATACTGCGTATATTTCATCTCCGACTTTGTATGTCACTGTGTATGACGGAATAGAAGAATTCTTGACTTTTAGTGTATATCTGGCTGTGGCAGCTCTGTATCTGTCGGTACGGGCTATCTTGGCTGTAATGACTGCCGTACCCATCTTTTTCAGCTCTACAGCTCCGTCTGTCCCTACACTGGCAATCGTCTCGTCTGATGATGAATACTCTACTGTTGTATTGTCTGATGTATTTGTCAATGATGGATATTTCCAGGTGGCGTTGTCTGCAATATCTACTTCTTTGTATGATTCTGCAAACTTGAACTTTGGCTTCTCTAGTGTCGATACGTCAAACGTGCGCTTTATCGAGAAGAAGTTGAGATTTCCTGAGCATGTTATGGCAACGTACCCGCCTTCTACCATCTCTTCTGTAACGTTTATTGTGGCAACTACTTTTGCAGTACTGCTGCTGCCCGCTATATTCTCTCCCTTTACTCGTATATATCGCGCTCCTTTATCGCCCGTATTGGCGAACGATATCGTAATCTGCTCTCCGGCATTCGCAGGTACATATATTGTAGCTATCGTCTGTATGTATGAGCCTTTGCTTGAATCATAGCTCACTAATAGCTTGCTGGAACTGCATGTGAACAGTAGTCCTTCTGTCTCTCCTAACCCAAGACTTTCCTTCGATAGCGCGTTCTTATTGAAATAGCGCAACGTATTGTCGGAATTTCTTAACCACGTATCTGTCTGTGTTGTAGTTATGTTCTTCGATGTCGTACTCCAACTTGTAAATGTCCACTCGTTGATTGTTTCTACACCTCCAACGCCTTCTCCTTCTGTATTGGATCCGTCTGAGAACATCGGCTGTACCTCTATGTCGCTTGACAAAACGGTACCTCTGGCTACGTTCCACCCTATGAATGTCATTGTTGGGTCGTCTGATGTAGGGTTCTCTTCTGGATATACCACTTTTACAAGGTCTTCTACTACCGCAAACTCGCTGCCGTCTTCATTGAGGAATGTTATTTTGTATGTCTTTGGCTTTGACGATGTCTTGCTGAATGATGCAACAGCAACAAGTGAACTCTTGTAGTTCTTTATCATCGACTTCAATTCTGTATTCACGGCATACGAGGCATCGTCTATGGCATTGTTGAATACAAATACTATGTCGCCTCCGTTCATTCTTCCGGCATATCTCTTCACTTTGGCTGGCACTTCTACTGCTTTGTCTGCTGTGTAGCTTGGCATTACTGATGCGTCTGTATCAAAATTGGAGTACGCCTTGCCTCCTTGTAGTGTCTTGTATGTAGCTGGCACTTGCTCGTTTCTGATCGATGCTTCGTATGCGTCAAAGCTTGTCTTGCTCACGCCTGTAGCCGCACTCTCGTCTACATCGTTTGCTGTGATATATGAGAAGTTTTTCCCACACTCTACATACTGATTGCCGTATGCTTTTATCATACCTCCGTCTTCTCCAGAGAATGTGCCGTCGCCTGTAGCATCTGTTCCTTGCTTGGACGACATCATTGGTCTGTTTGTATTTCTGAAGTAGTTGGCCTCCACAAATACGTTCGAGCCTGATGTGGCTCCAACTCCATATTTAGCCACTCCGTCATAATAGTTGTTATACACGTGTACTGTCATCGTTCTGACTCTCGGATGTCGCGAATCGGAGTGGTCAAACCAGTTGTGATGGTATGTAATGTAGTTCGGACCGCTCTCTGATTTCATGCCGCAAAGCGAACATTTGCCTGAATCCCAGAAATGGTTGTAGGAATAGGTCTGGTATTTTGAGTCTCCCTTAACGTCTACTGTGCCGTCTCCCTTGGCTTGGTCTGAATCGCTTCCTGCATTACCATAATATAGGTCTAGGTTGTGTACCCATGTATAATAGTTGTCTGTGTCTAGTGATACGTCATCGTCTTTAACGTTCATAACGCCCAGATTTCTCAATTCTACACTGTTTGATGATCTGCAGAATATTCCGAACCCGTTTACGCAGGCGTCTTCTCCCACTCCTTCTATGGTAATGTTCATCGCTACTTTTTCATCTCCTTTTATTGATAGGCCTTCTGCCGATGAACCCCAACTTGTCGATGGGAACCCTGTAGTGTTGATCTCTCCTATAATACGTATACATATTGGCGCATTGTCATTGTACTTCATAGCTTTGAGTACACTCTCTGCCAATATTCCTTGAACTCCTACACAAGTCTGCTTCGTCCCCTTGGCATCTTTATTTATTTCCCATGTTATCGTATTGAAATTGGAATTGTCCACATAAAACACCTTAGCGCCGTCTTTCAACGTGCCATCTGCTTTGTATGCGCCTGGTACTACTCCGTTCATGAAAGCAAAACCAGCTCGGTCATGTGCCTCTACTCCGATGTTTTTGATGGTATTAGCAGAGCCAGCTATCTCCGTTCCTTTCGATGTTGCCACAACTTTCACGTCGTATACACCTGCCGAGATGCCCATGATATCTGCTCTGCCGTAATATCCGTAATTTCTTACTAGCTGATCATCAATCTTTGCCCATTCAGTTGATGCCGATTGCTTGTAGTATACATTGTACATGTCGGCTCCTGTGTATAGCTCCCACTCTACGAATGCTGTTTCAAGCCAACCTCCACATCTTTTTATGTTTACCTGAGCAAGACTGCTGATACAAGCCAGTCCAGCAATCAATAGCGTTAAAGTGTGTCTTTTCATATATGTTAATGATTATTCATGATGGAATGTCGCAAAGTTATCTCCTCAGATACAATGTGATGTGGTATATATCGTTTGTTAATGGGTGTGAATTTTTATCCTCAAATATTCACACATTTTTAGATAAATAACACCCACTAGAACAGATTTTATGGGAATATCTTTGCCGCAGAATAAATCACGCTTATACACTATTAAGAACTTGTTTCATCATAGTAGTATAGGTAAGTCTAACAAACAATAAATCTAAAAACACAATGAAAAGATATTTTACAGCATTACTCGCCCTCGCAATGGGTGTTTGTGCTTCTGCACAGGTTCAGACATACACATTCGACGGTTTGATAGAGGACGATTGCGTCACTACTCTCGACGGAACCGAGCTCGCTTGGGGCAAAACCACTATGGATGAAAAAGAATGTGGTTCAATAAGCTCAAAAGCGAACCAAACACTACGCCTTGAGATTATCGGCACACCTATAGCTTTTACTTATAAAAACTCAGGCGACAAGTCTAATGTAGTTAAGTGCGCGGCAGACTACATCCAATTCGACGCAAAGAATTTCGTAATGGAAATCGCAAACGTTCCTGCAAGCGCAACAATCGTTCTCAACGTATCTGCTAAAGGTAGCACAAACGCTGTATTTAACAATCCAGGCAGCACCACTACAAACATAGCCACTTATAGCAGCAATGCATCAGGAGTTACCAAGGCTGCTTCAGTCGCTGAATTCTCAAACGTTACATGCGTAAGAACAGACGAGGGTACAAAAACCGTAAAAATCAAGGAAACAGGCGGTGGCTACCGTTTGAGATCTGTATCTATCATCCCAGCAGGTTCCACCCCAATTCAAACTATCAACGCCGATGCAATCCCAGCAGGTAAGTCAATCAAGACAATAGAGGATGGTAAATTGGTTATTATCCGTGACGGTGTTAAGTACGATGTTAACGGCCGCAAGATGTAGTAATTTTGTATATTTGTAAGATAAAAGTCGTGGCTCTCAGACGAGAACCACGACTTTTTGGTTTTACTCTTTTATCGTTTTGATATAATTACTTGATAATCTTGGCAATCATATCTTTAGTAACTTCTCCATCAACTGGCACCAAATACCAACGCACTGTCCAGTCAAATGACTCACCAGGTTTGAGTTCTGTATATGCTCCCTGACTCTCTATCTCAACGTACATCTTGCCTTGGTGTACATATACTTGTATCTCTGCCTCTCCTGGCGCAGGTTGCGATGCGTCAATGTCAGGGAATTTCTTTACAAGCAAAAGCCCGTTGTTTACATAGCTGAGCCAGCCTTTGCCGTCCGAGTTGATCTTACGGTTTTGTCCGTCTACATGGTCTATCTCATACCAGGCAAGATCGTTCTTTTTTACAAAAGGCATCAGATTGGCTGGTGTTATGGATTCTACGTCAGCGTCAAATGTTATTGTTCCTTCGCTTGGTACACGTGTTATCTCCCATGGCGCTACACGTCGTACGTCCGACGATTCGTTGATGATTGTATATGTAACTGATATGCAATTCTCTTTCGCATCTTTACAGAATGTCTTGCGAATGCGTAATGGTAGTTTTTGCGACAGCTTGCTTGTCATCACTATAGCATCTTCGCTCTTCTCTACATCATAGAGCGCTGCATCATGCTCACGTACTGGAGGCCAGTTCCATTCACTTTGCGGACTCGTCCAGAATGTACTGCCATACATGTTTGGCATCTGTAGCTGAGATAGCACTTCCGCATCTTCATATTTAAGGGAGATGATGCGACCTCCACGCTCAGCTGCTATTCGCATCGACATCTTGCCAACAGAGATCTCGTAAATCTGATCTTCATGCAGTTCTGGTTCCTTCCACTGCCATTGTGCCATACATGCACCTCCTGCTAAAGCAAAAAGGATGACGGATAAAATACGTTTCATAGTTTCTTCGCTTTAATTTGTTGTTTATAACTCGTGCCAAAGATAGATATTTGTATGACACAATATCTCATCTCTATATAAATAGATTCCAATTTTCGCTGAGGTAATTAATACTGGCGTTTTGGATATACCTTTAACCCCGTCTCCATGCCACACCACTAATCTTAGTAAAGACACGTCTGCCATTATTCTCCATATATAGTATTAAGTACCCACGACAGATTCATACCATTATATTTAACCTCCGACTGTTTCAAATCAATCCTTATTATTTCCCGCTTCTATCATCATAGAGTGCTCATAAGGTCTTCCCCGAGTCTTCCCCGAGTATAGCCCGAGTGTAGCCAACGCCATGAAAATCTAAACAAACCAAAGTATCCACAATCCCAACCCCACCCACCGTACATACGAAGCGTATTCCGTCTCCAAAGAATCAAAGAATCAAAAACACAAAAATCCAATCCCTCAACACCCTCAATCCCTCAACACCCCCAATCCCTAAAAACCCAAAAATTTCCCCAACCGCAAACACCCCTCCCTCTGGGGGAGGGGCCGGGGGTGAGGCTAAAAAAAACTGCGAGCAACCCGAGTGTCCCCCGAGTCTTCCCAGAGTGCTCCTCGAGTATACCACTACCGTACATACGAAGCGTATTCCGTCTCCAAAGAATCAAAGAATCAAAAACTGTCCTGTACTAAATAAGTTGACATATCCTCATCCAAAATAGTAGTTAT
>JAKSLC010000042.1 GCA_024401415.1 Bacteroidales bacterium
TGGTCTCGCTACGTCAGCGTGTAGCAATGCGTGTAAATCTGATCCTTCAGATATGACTATCAATGTTAACCCTATCCCAACTAAACCTATTGGTGAGACTGATAAGGCTAGCATCTGTAAGTATGCTACAGGTACTGAGGATGTAGTAGCTAAGGTTAATAACGTTGAGTCTGGTTACAAGTACACTTGGTATGATGCCGCTGATAATAAGATTGCAGAGGGTAATGAAGTTACTATTCCTGTAAAGAATGATGGCGCTAATCAGTCATTCTATGTAATAGCAACTGATGAGAACTTTGTTACAAATTGTAATAGTCCTAAGACAACATTTACTATCAATGTTGTTGAACTTCCTGATGCTCCAGTTATTTCAGGTCAAAATGAGTATTGCTTGAATGATGCTTCTCATGCTACAACACTTAAGGTAGATAATGAGGATCCATCTCTTACATATAAGTGGTTTGTTGGTGATGTTTTGGTAGGTGAGGGTGTTACTTTTACTACTCCAGTTCACCTCGATGCTACTACAGTCTATTATGCTAAGGCATACAATGCTACTGGTTGCGAGTCTCTCGCTTCGAACGACCAGACTATTAGTATTGTCAACAACCCTGTTCTCTCTTCTCTTGATGCTTCTGAGATTCAGGTTTGCCCTGGTATGCCTTCTACTCGTACTATTGAAGTATTCAGTGCTAACGGTGATAATGTATTCTTCAAGTGGACTCTCGATGGAAGCGTAGTTCTTGAGACTACAGTAGAAGGTACCTCTTCTAAGTATACTTTCGAGTCTACCGAGCAAACCGGTACATTTAATCTTAAGGTTGAAGCATGGACATCTTATAAGTCTTGCCCAGCTGAGCCTCTCAACTTTAAACTAACAATTAAAGATTTTGAGGATCTTCAGTTCAAGGTTAATGGTATTGACTATACTGAGGGTAAGGTATACGACCTATGTCAGGGTACTACTGCTAATATCGTATTCTCTAACCTCGGTGGCGTAAGCTATAAGATTGTCGACAAGAATAATGTTGAGGTATTCAATACCTCTGAGTCGTCTGTCTCTATGACTGTTACTGATGATAATGACTATACCATTATTAAGTATACAGGTGATTGTGTATCTCCTATTGAGCAGCACTTCTCAATTGCTGTTAAGAAACAGGTTCTCTTCGATCTTAGCGCTCCTCAAAGTGCTTGTCTCGGTACAGAACTTGTTCTCGAGGCTGTTAATATTGACTTCCAAGGTAACGATGAGACTAAGGTTGACTACCAGTGGTTCTTGAATGGTACAGCTATTGCAGGTGCTAATGGTACAACATTTACTATTGATGAAGTAACTGCAGCTCATGGTGGTGTTTATGCTCTTACTGTAACAACAGAGTTTGATTGTACAACAACACATGAGGTTACTCTCGATGTACATACTATTCCAGCTATTGTTTGGGATGAGGAAGTTTCTACAAATATCCTCTGTCTTGATGGTGGTGAGAAGTATCTAGGTATTAAGCCTGCTGATGGTAATGAGGCACCTCTCGCTAATACATTGTGGGATATCAATACTCTCGATTTCGGTGTTGTTAATACTAATGAAAAGATTACAGTTAAGGCTACTTCGCCTACTCAATATGATGGTCAAATATTGACAGTTCGTGCGTACGCTGTAGATGCTAATGGTTGTCAGAGTGTTGGCATTTCAAGAGATCTTACAGTTGTAGCTTCTCCTGTTATAACAAGTGTAACAGATGCTGAGGGTCATATCGATGAGTTCCATCTTTGCGCAGGAAATGATCTCACATTGACGGTTAACTCTACTCCTGCTACTGGAGATTATGTATACTTCTACTCTAAGGATGGTGTTGATCTTGATTGGAATTCACCTGTAATGAACTTTACTTCTATTACTAGTGATATGGCTGGTACTTACACTGTGGAGATTCTCGATAATGCTTCTGGATGTACAAGCAGTGTATATACATTTACTATCGACTTCCCAGTCCCTTCTGCTGAGATGCAGATCTTGCCAGCTAGTAAGTTGGTAATTGCAGGTTCTGAGGTTAAGGCTACAGTTACTGCTGGCCATGATCATTACGTATTCTTCGTCAATGGGGTAGAGCAGACAGAAGGTGTATTCGGTAATGAGTTGATCTTCTATCCTAAAGAGACATCTACTGTTTCAGTTAATGTTTACAATGAGTATGGTTGCTATATCACACTTAATGATGAAGTAGAGGTACTTGAGGGTATACTCAAGAAGAATGTTATCGCTACTCCAGAGTCTTATTGCTCTACAGAGCGTGCTACTGGTTCGGTTATTTCTGTTGAAGATCCTCAGGAGGGTGTTACTTATACTTTGACTCGTGTAGACGATGGTGTTCAGATTGGAGAGCCTATCACAGCAGTATATGGTCAGCCTGTTGAATGGACTACAATTCAGACAATACTTGAGACAACTCTTGATGATGTTGAGTATTCAAATACTTTTGAGATTACAGCTCGTCACGAGGAACTCCCTGGAATCGTTGAGACAATGGCTAATCGAGTTGTTGTAACTGAGGTTTATGGATATACTCCTGAACTTATCACACCAAGTGGTACATCTGTGAATTGTGGCGGTACATTCAAGATTGAAAATGCTGTAGTCGGATTTAAGTATGTAATATATCATGATGGTGAAGTATTTGGTGAAGTTGAAAAAGCAGATTCTAAGACTATTGAGTTTACACAACTTCTCCAGTTCACTGGTAAGTATGTGGTTAAGAGATTCTACTCTAGAAATAATGTCTGTGGTGAATATACTCTTGATACATACGAGATTGCTGAGCCTGATTTGACAAAGGTTATTATCTCTGCAGATAATAAGGATTACGGATATTATTGCAAGCAAGATGGTAAGAATGGTGTAGATCTCTCTATCCAGGCTACTACTGCTGATCAAGAGTACACTCTCTTCTATCAGAAGACTCTTGCTGATGTTGCTGAGCCTGTAACTGTTCTTGCTGATGGTGTAACAGAACTTAAGATTGTAGGTAATGGTCTTGATTTGATTATCGGTAATACCGCTGATATCAAGGGTGATGGTTTCTACTCTCTCGGCTATATGCAGAATGATTGTATACAGTTGACCTCTAAGAATATTATGGAGGTTGTTGGATACTCTGCTCCTGCTAAGGACGACTTCGTAGTATCTTCTTCTTCTGATGTTACATCTTATTTCTGCGAGGGTACAACATTCCCAGTATCTGTTGCAGATAAGAATGGTGATAAGATTGCTAAGTATCTCGAGTTCCATCTTGTACAAGAGAAGCCTGTCTACGATGACACATTCCCTGTACTCGAAGGTATTGATACAGATACTGAGGCATTCCAAATCGCAAATGGTGGTACTTATCATATTGAGGTAGTAAATACAAATCTCCAGAAGCTTGGTTTGACTTGTGCAAATACTGTTCTTGACAAGTTCACTCTTGTTCGTCTCGACAAGCCTGCTCCTATCAAGGCTGAATTCGCTAATGACGACTTCTGTCTCGATTCAGAAGGTAATGCTCAGGATATTTTGACTCTACGTCTCCTTGCTCCAGATGTATACTATACTGTTTATGACAAGAATGGTATTGCTAAGGATGTCGCTAATAACGAGTTGGTATTTACTGATGCTCATGGAACCGGTACTAAGTCGTTCATGATGCCTTTAACTGCTGGTAAGAATACATTTACTGTTAAAGCTCAACGTAAGGCTGGTACTGTAGAGTGCGAGGTTGTCGAAGTCGCTTCTGCTGTCGTAAATGTTCGTCCTCGCCCTGAAGTAGGAACTGCAGTTGTAACTTGGAATACTGATCGTAAGGATGCCGGTATCGAGTGCGCTGGTGTTGATATCGTCGTTAAGGGTACAACTGAGGGTATGCTTTATACTCTCTATGTAGATGGTGATACTGAGCCATTCATTGATGGTGGTTATGAGGAGAATTCTCCTAAATCATCTGCACTCTCTGATGGCAACGATATTACATTCTATAATATTGGTGTAAATGCTAAGTTCTTTGTAACGGTTAACTATCCAGATGCTGTTCTTACTTGTGCTGAGAAGGTTGGTGATGTTGATATTACAGCTAATGAAATTACTTATGTACAACCAAGTTTGACAAATCCTAATGTTTGTCAGGGTGAAAGCTTCACTCAAGTTCAGATTAAGGGTGTTTCTCAGTCTGATCTTGACAATTACGTATACAAGGTCGTAACTGTTAAGACTGATTCTGAGGGTAACCTGACAGAGAAGTTGCTTTCTTCTACTCTCAATGCTTCTGATTATGTAATTGAGGGCGACTACTTGGTATTCTCTAAGAGATATACAAGCAATGCTAAGCTCGATATTAAGGTTACTAAGAAGGCTGTTGATGGTGAAGGTGTCGTAACAGAGTCTTGCCCTGTACAACTTGGTCATATCGAATTTAAGGTTAATAAACTTCCTAAGTCATTCGAGTTGACTGGTAGAAATATCTACTGTGGTGGTAAGTCTGATATCCAACTCGTTCTCCCAACTTCTGAGACTGGCGTAGAGTACGTATTGTATGTTTACGACGGTGATGATTTGGTTGAGTACGAGTATGAGGATGCTAACGGAGTATCTCATAGAGTCGCAGTCGATGGCGAGGATGGTATGTCTGTAGAGTTCCCTAAGTTCAGTACAACTGATCCAAGATTCCTTGACAAGGGTAAATACACAGTTATCGCAATCAACAAGATAACAGGTTGTACTTCTGCAATGATGAATGAGGTTGAGGTTGTCAATCAGCCTTCAATCATCGTGAAAGATGTTGTTAATGGCGATTATGAGTCATGCTCTAATGACGCTACTTTTGTTGAGATTGAAGCTAAGGATACTCAGAAAGATGTTACATACTACTTCTATCATACTGAAGACGCTGCTGAAATACATCGTCTTGAAACAGGTATTACTGAAGATATGTTGGCTGCAATTGTTGAAGATCAGGATAATGCTGATGGCTTGATTATTCGTAAGTATACAGGTAAGAATATTACATGTTTGCCTAGAATATCTGGAAACTATGTAGTACTTGCTTCTTACGATATGTATGCTTGCCCAGTATTCCTTGATAAGTTCAGTTATACATCTTATAGACTCGATAAGTATGTATTTACTGCTTCGGCTCAATGTGGTAGTGAAATTAAGTATACTCTTGGTGGAACTCAAGAAGATGTTACATATCAGATTGTTTCTACATCTGGTAAGAATATTGGTGATCCATTTATCGGAAATGGTAGTGAGTATTCAATTAATATTGATAATGAGATTACAGATCCAAATGAGGAGGTATTTGTAATAGCTTCTATTGGTACTTGCCAGGAGGAGATGGCTGGAAGATTCAAGCCAGCAACTCTTGTAATGGAAGAACCAACTGGAACATTCGACTTCTTCGTTGAGGGTTCTAAGTGGGATAGAACAAATCTTGCAATGCCTGAGATTTGTAGCAGTAGTAATGTTACTATGGTCGGTAAGATCGATCAGAAGGGTATTACTAAGTACGATTTTGAGTACTCTAAGCTTGTTGAGCAAGTTGATACTATTACTGGTTTGACAGTTCAAGTTCCTGAAGTTTATACTCATAGTGATTCTGAGACTAATGTGATGATCCAGAATTTCGAGGGATTTGACCAAAGTCAGGCATATCGAGTTGTATTGAGTGTGTTCATGAATGAATGTGGTCCATTTAAGATTGATTCTGTAGACTTTAGGATAAAAGGTTCTTCATCACTCTCTAGTCGCTTTATGCCAGATAATGATCATATAAAGAATACTCCTGCAGATACTGTTTTGTGTAGTGTTCCAGATCATATTGGTGCTATGCATGGAGAATATTGTGCTGATGAATCGGGTGTTGGTCTATTCTTCTTGAATGCTGAGCCAGGTAATATATATAGATTATTCCAGAGAGTATCTGAGCAGATCGACTCGGTAACAGTTAACGAAAGAGTTGAGATGCTTGATATGCAGGAGGTTCCTGATTATTCATCATTCATACCTGGATACACTGCTGCTCCTGTCGATACATTATGGTTCACAGGTTGGGGCGCTAATGGTGTTGGCAATGCTTACGGTGCTACAGGTTCAATTGATGGAACAAGATACTTCGTTTCTGTAGAAGAGAAAGATGGTTGCGTAATCAATACATCAGATCTCATCATATATGAGAACCCTCTTCCTATTGATACAGTTTCAACTTCATCTACATATAATGAAGTGTTCTATGCTTTGATGGATAAAGATGGCCTGCCTAACCTTGAGGTTAAGAGTAATGATTACGGTATTGTAGATGCCGGTTTTGTAATACTTTCTAATCCTATGGCAGGTGTATCATACGACCTTATTCATATTGATAGTCCTATAGAGCCTAATAAGCTTGTTTCTCATATCGTATGTGATGAGAGAACTCAAGAGCGTGGTTGGGTCGACTTCGGTATGGTTAAGAGTGATGAAGATGCTGTAATTGATGGTTGGGGTTCTGGATTGTATGAAGTAATTGCAACAAGTAATGTTACAGGTTGCTCCGTATCTGTTGGTTCTATCGAATTCATAGATGAAGAGCTTGTAGCTTACAATGTTTACCTATACTTGAAGAAGAACCAATCTACTACAAGTGCTGTTCTCTATCCAAACGAGAGTAAGTATGGTAACCATCGTTACATCGATTGGAGCCGTAAGGTTGATATTGTATGGGCACCTCAAATGGTTGTCGATACTATTACTGGTGATCAGTATATTAATACTCAAGCACAAGAGTATCCTGAGAAGTCTGGTTATACAATCAACGAGAAGAAGGCTAATATCCACTTCGAGATGGTTCAGGCTATGAAAGATACTGTGACAATGCATGACGTTGCTCTTACTGAGATTGAGTATAATGAATATGTAGAAAAGGATCCAAAGAACACCTTTAAGCAGATTCTAACTCGTCTTGAGAAGTACTTCTTGTATGATCAGTATAGAGATACTGTTGATAACGAGGTAGTTATAATTAGGGACTCAGTTTCTACAGGTGATATATTTATTACCTATGAGAACGGTAAAGAGGTCTCACGCAAGTATATCAACACGGCTGATGAGAATACTAAGCCTACAAATGATCTTGGCGCTGTAATTGAAACTTACAAGTACTGGAGACAAGTTTATGATACTATACAAGTAGTAGATTACTCTCGTAAGTATGGTGATTATGGCTTTGATTCAGACTACGATGCTGTTGAGACTCCAGATCTTGATCAAGATTCAAAGAGCGGTCTCTTCAGGTATACTAAGATGCCAAGCTTCTTTGGTAAGGTTGAACTTACATACCGTATTTATAACGATATGCTGCCTACAATCCGTTTCTCAAATAACGCTCAAATCGTTATTCTCTGTGGTAATAATAATTTGCCAGGTACGGATGCGACATTCCTATTGCCTAATGCGTTCTCGCCTAATGGTGATGGATTAAATGATGATTTTAGAATTACCTTGCCTCATGGATATGAGAATTCTCAAGTTATTCTTGAGGTATTCAACCGTTGGGGTACTAGAGTCTATAAATCATCTGGTATCAGGTATGGTATTGATTGTCCATACTGGGATGGTACCTCTACAACTTCGAATATGGTAACGGTAGGTGATAAACTACCAAGCGGTACATATTATTACGTTTTGACTATTAGTGTAAATAATCCAAGTACAGGAGAGAACGAAGATCTCGATTTGAAAGGATTTGTAGAGTTGAGGAGATAATGTGTATGAAGAGAAGTAGTGTTACCAAAGCAGTAAAAGTTATGAGAACAATGAATGCAATGAAGATATATATAGTATTAGCCTTCGCCTTGTGTGTATCCTCAATCGGATACGCACAGGATCAGGCGGTCTATAATGAGTACATTAAGACTCAGGGTATACTCAACCCTGGTTATAATGGTGCTCGTGGTAGTATGTCTGGCCTTATGGTATTCAGATCTCAGTGGACAGGTTTTGAAGGCGCTCCTTATACTGTTGGCCTCAATTTCGCTTCACCTCTTGAGAGTTTCTCTCGAAAGTTGAAGAAGATTGGTGCAGGTGTAGTTATTCAAAATGATCACGAAGGTTTGACTAATAACCTTGAGTTCTCTGTCGCTGGCTCTTATAGAGTACTTGATGAAAGACGTTTAAAACTTCAGTTAGGTCTCTCGTTAGGAGTAAATAATAAGCGAATTAATGGAACTGAAGCAAATACTACTGATTATGGTGACCCTATGTTCACCGGTAATATTTCTAAGTTCGGTTTTAATTTCGGCTTCGGAGGTTTCTTGTGGTCTGAGAAAAACGATAACAACTTCTTTGTAGGTTTGGCTATTCCTAAGTTTTTTGCTACTAAGTATGATACAAATACTCAGCAAATCAGACATACGGTGTCTATGAGAGATCTTCATACTTACCTCTATGGAGGTTATCTTTTTGAGGTAAGTAATAATGGTACACTCCTTAGACCTACAGCGTTGATGAGAATTGTTCCTGGTGCTCCAATGCAATTTGATATTTCTGGTTCTGTTTTCCTTATGGATAAGTTATGGGCAGGTTTATCATATCGCACGGTATCAGAAATTGTAGTTTTTGCCGAGTATCAGATTACGAAGATGTTCTCGGTACACTATTCTTTCGATTACTCAATATCTCCTATCAGACAATATGCTAAGTTCGGTTCTCATGAACTTTCTATAAAGTATGATTTTGTTGGAGGTAAGGGAAAATCGAAACCAGGTACAAGATCAAAATCAATCCGTTATTTCTAATAGATTTGAGTATAAGTTAGTCAGCATTATTTTATTTGAGGCAAATTTTTCAATGTTAAATGGTCAATTTTCTAATTGAAATTGTGCTTATTTAGTTAAAAGTTGTATATTTGTCATCATTAACTAGAGAATTTGTGTGATATGAAATATATATTACCTATTACTATTATCGCTATGATGTTCTTATTCAGTCCGGAAGATGCTTTTGGACAGCGTAAGGAACTCAAGAAAGCACGTTCTTCTTATGAGGACGAGGACTATTATATGGCTTCTAAAAACTATGCAGATGCTATAGAATTAGGTGCTGAACTTGGTCTAGACGATAAACTTAAGTTAGGTCATTGCTATTATGAGTTGAATGAGATTTCTCGTGTTTATGATCTCTACAACCCAATCGAGAATGATCTTACTGGTGATTATATTTTCTATTATGCTTCTGCTATTCACAACTTGCCTTGGTATGAAGAGGCCATTAAGTGGTATCAGAAAGCTAAACTCTCTGATGTTAAGTCAAAGACTGTCTCTGAGATTAATCAGTTGATTGAGTCTTGTAAGTGGGCAGATAATAATGACCGAAACCTGCCTTGGCGTGTTAACCCTTGCTTCCCATTGGCTACTCAGGGTCAGTCGTTCGGTGTACAGTATTACAAGAATAAGGTTGTTTATTCTTCAGCAGCAGATGAAGATTCAGATCAAAGGGATCAGTTCGGTAAGCCTTTCTTGAATCTTTATACTACTGATTTGGATTCTATTGGTAATGCTATTGAAGGTTCTGCAAGAGTATTCTCTCAAAATCTTCTTTCTCCTTATCACGTAGGTGCCATCTCGTTTACATCTGATCTTTTGCACATGTACTTTACAAAGACTGAAGATGTTGATGGTGAAAGCCGTGTACGTATTTATTTGGCAGATTATGATGGTAGTGACTGGTCAAATGCTCGTCTTGTAAGTTTCATTAAAGATGACTTTGATTATGCTCACCCTGCCGTATCTCCAGATGATAAGTATCTCTTCTTCGTTTCTAATCGTAATGGCGGTTTTGGTGGAAAAGATATTTGGTATGTAGAGATACTTGGTCCAAATAAGTTTAGCTCAGTAAAGAATTGTGGTAAGAACGTTAATACATTTGAGGACGAGGTTTATCCAGTTATCAATCAGGATGGCAAACTATATTTCAGTAGCCGAGGTCATTTCGGTTTTGGTGGTTTGGATATTTTCTCTGCAGAGTTGATTGCTGGTAAGTGGCAGAATGTTCAGAATATGCTTAAGCCATTTAATTCTCAGCGCGATGATTTCTGTTATGTTCAGATGCCGGGTGAGCCAAGACGCGGTTTCCTTTCATCTAATAACTATCAACAAGGTCTTGCCGACGTTATCTTTACTGTAGTAGATAAGTCTTTGGAACCAGATGAACCTGCAAAGCAGACATCTGATGATGATATGATGTTCTTTGATGATGATATGGCCTTTGTTCCAATGGATGAACCAACTCCAGCACCTGTCACTGAACCAGAGCCTGTTACTGTGCCAGAGCCAGAGCCACAACCTGAGGTTGTCCCAGCTCCTGCTCCAGTTGTTGAAGAAGTTAAGCCTTACATCTTTAGTGTAGATGTAATAAGTTCATACAATAATGAGAAAGTTGTTGGTGCTAATGTACTTATTGTGAATAATGCCACTGGCGGAGTTTTAGGAGATGGCATTTCTGATACTGATGGACATGCTTTAATTACAATAGATGGAAACGTTAAGAAACAGAACCCTGATATCGTAATCAAAGTATCTAAAGAGGGTTATAATTCTAGAAATTATGACACATCATGCTCTGAGTTAGACCAGCTTTCTCGTGAAGGATTACGTTTAACACCAATCTTTAACGATCAGGTTCTTGATGATATCTCTGGTATGGAGATTACTTATGGTAAGGACCTTGATGATAACGTAAAGAATATGCTTGATAAACTTGCTGCTTACCTTTTGCAGAACCCAAATATTGTTGTTAAGGTTAATGCTCACACTGAGGCAAAGGGAAATCGTTATGGTAACCTTTCAGTTTCTCAGGGTATGGCCGATAAAGCAGTTGAGTATATCGTTAGCAAAGGTGTTAACAAAGATCAGTTGATACCTCGTGGTTATGGCGAACGTTACTTAAAGAATCGTTGTCATCGTGGTATCTATTGCGATAAAGCACAACATGCAGAGAATCGCCGTATAGAGATTGTCGTTTGGAATGTAAGACACTAGATTAAGATATAATATATAAAATGAAAAATCTACTAGTCATACTTGCTTTAGCAGTTATTTCAGTAACAGTAAGTGCGCAAGATAAGATTGCGCATTTGAGAACTGCTAAGCGCATAATAACGATAGAACAACCTACTGCACCATATTATTCGGTACAGATTCTTGCTCTCAAGAATCCTCCTTCGGATCCATCGTTTTTTGAGAAGCTTGATGAAGTAAAGGAGTATCCTGGTCAAGATGGTTATATCCGTTATTGTGTTGGCGCATTTAATTCATACGCTGAAGCCAATAGCTCTATAGAGTCGTTGAAAGCAAAAGGTTATGAAGAAGCATTTGTAGTCAATACTAATCGTTTTAAATTGCAGTCATCTTCTGTTAATGGCAGTGTAAAGGAGATTGATCCTAATAAAGATTACGTGGTGCAACTTAGTGCATTCAGATATCCTGTATATCTTACTTTCTTCGAGAATGTGAAAGATGTATATGAGTATCGTTTGAATGATAAGATATTCCGCTACACCACTAAACCGGTTAAAGGTTCTCAGGTGCGTGACCTTTTAGCTGAGATGAAGAGCATTGGATACAAGAAAGCTTTCATCGTAGAGTATGAGAAGTACGCTCCATTTAGAATTGAGTAAAAATATAATTCAGTAGGACGGTCTATCGCTGGTGTGAAAACGCGAGAGGAAAGTCCGGGCAACGTAAGGCACTATGCTTCCTAACGGGAAGAACTTCGTGAGAGGTTAGTAACGTAACAGAAAACTACCGCCAATTTTTTGGTAAGGGTGAAAAGGTGAGGTAAGAGCTCACCGGAGTTATGGCGACATGACTGCCGTACGGTCTCATAGGTTGAAAGAACGTGTATATTCCGAATCTACTTTGGTAGAGCGTGGTTGCCTGCTGTGTAGTGAACTTAGTTCACTGTCGGAAGGGGTAGTTCGATTGAGATCATGGGTGACCATGACCCTAGATAAATGATAGACGCTCACTTCGGTGAGTACAGAACTCGGCTTATAGGCCTACTGATAATTTTAAAGCCTCGCATCTTTATTGATGTAGGGCTTTTATTTTGTATATTTTATATTCTATATGGTGATGTATGATGATAGTTTGTTCTTTAGCAGAGTGTTTTTGTGTTTTGTCCATTGTTTCCCCTCTGCTGTTAATATGTGGCCTTTAACGCTTTTTGGCTTTTACTCTATAACGAAAATTCATATATTTGCGTAGAGATATTAAAACTTAAAAGCACGCAATCTATGAAAAACGATGCTAATAAAAAACAAAAGGCAGTACTGAAGGATCGCCGTGATATGGTTCAGTACATTAACCTTCAGCTAGCTTCTCTAGGTCAACCAATATATCAAGACAATGAAGATGCTACTACTAAGCTAAGTAATAGCAAGTTCCTAAATCTTACAGGTGATTTTATTAATTCCTTCAGAGAGAAAACTCGTCTTTTAGGAAAACATCTATCTCCGGTAGATCAACGTATTCAGTCTTTTATTGACTCTTATCTTGCTGGAGTAAAGTCTCCTGAAGAGTGTCAGTTGCCTACTGAAACTTTTGTCCTTAACCAGAAGGGTCTTGCTCGAGAGGTGTCGCTTCCACCAGATTCGAATTCATTTTTTGGTAAGTATGTTTCTACTTATCGTGTTGCTCAAGGTATTCTTAATAACCCTGCTAATGACAGACGTACCACTAAAGGTACATTCCATATTGTTGAGGGCGGTCTCCCTATTCCATTGGATAAGAAAGCTGTCCCAGTTGATGTGTTCGCAAAGCTTCTTGAGGCCGCGCTTCACCCTTCTCCAGAACTGACAACTTTGCCTTTTACTAGCACTCAAAAAGATAAGGCTCATGTTATGGTCAGCCTTCTTGTGCGACCAATCGTTGTTCCTGAGGTTAAGGGTGTGATGCCACAAAAGAGCATGGAAATTCACCTTTTTGCTCCAGGTTCACTCGTTTCGAGTCTTGATTTCGTGGAGACTATATTTGGCAATGGCGGTGACTTCAATCTTGCAGTAAACGATGCAGCACTTGATATAGACCATTGGACTGGTCATACTGGTTGTATTATTTTTGCACCTCAGCTTACTCAGCTAAAGAAGAAAGATCTTGGTTTGCCTCATTATGATCAGGCAACTGAGCGTCAGCGTGCAGAGGGTATGTGTTGGCGTGAAGAGGCTGAAAATTACAATGATGGTGGCTCATTCAAGGTTACTTGCCGTGATGATAGAGGAGTTGTCGTAACGATTATTGCGGATAACTACTTTGGCTATGCAAAGAAAGAGATTAAGACTCAGATAAACTACTCTGCTAACCTTTACGGACTTGCAGAGGAAGAGCATGCCGGTGGCGCTATCGCATTCCCTCAAGCAATTATGTCTGATGATATTTATGCTGAGGCATACTCTAAGAAGATGGATGGCATATACACTTTCGAGGAGGCAATGTCGCTCCTTGAGGGTAAGGTAGAAGTTATGCCTGAGGGTTATGCTATAGATAAGACTTATCCTAATGTCATCTACATTTCTGAGATGGCGAATATCGAGATCGAGAAAACTCGTATCTCATGGTTCTATAATGGTCAAGAGAAGACTATCCCTCTCTCGCCAGATAAAATTTATATCCATCCATCTGGAAATAAATTCCGATTGGCTAAACACCCACAGCAACCTTTGTGGCGTATTATCAATACACGACCTGAGGGTATTCTCTGTCATAAACCATGTACAGTATCCGGTGGTGGTAAGTCAGAGATTTCAAAGTCAATGCAGAATGCTATTATCTATGGTCCATTTAACATTGTAGACCTAGAGGAGGATTTTAAGAAGGCTGATGAGATTATCAATTATGATTATACACATCGCTGGAAAGTGGTACAGGATGATGCTGTGCCTTCTCGTTCGTTCTTAAGTCCTAAGCGTGCTCTTGGTTCTGCAGTAAAACTGCTTACTCCTTCTGATCAGTATAGTGATGAGTATAATAGCTTCCTCCGTTCAATTCCTCCACATATCCGTTCACTCGTATTGTTCGTGAAGCGACTGTATCGTAGTGATAATGGTGCTAACGACTGGAAGAAGTATATGTCTGTAGAGATTATCAATGGTCGTCGTGGTACAACACTTCTCTACAAGAATAAGCGAGTTATAGGTACTTATGTACGTATTGGATTCGATCCTCAGGGTGGAAACTGGATGTTGCATAAGCTTCGTTCAGATTTTGTTCCATCTCTCAAGATTCAGGTTGAGGATGACATTACAGCTTCTGTAACACTTCCATCAAGCAATTTCAAGAAACTTAATCCGTTGTTTAAGAATCCTTCGGTTAAGATAGTCGACAACTGTGAGATGCGACTCTTCCAACGACCTGATGAGGCAATCAACAGAGGTTATGATCATGAAGCTGAGAGAGATATCTGTAAGCCAGATACGTTCATTACTAACTATGAACCATTGACCCATGAGGATGGCAAGAAACTCTTGGATGATGCCGTTAACTTTGATCTTTACACACAGCCTGTAAAGGATTTGGTTAATGATTTTATGGAAAGTGATGAGTATGAGTACTTCGTTGTGCCTAGTCACCCTCGTATTGTAAAGGGTAAGCCTACAAAGAACCCAAGATATCTCCAGTTTAATGAGAATTCGGTTGAGAATGTTCATACATACGTAGCTGAAGTCGGTGTGCGTCTCCATCGTAAGATATTGCCTACAGAGCCTGTTGTCAATGTCGTAAATGCAGTAATGCCTGGACGACGCAACAACCCTGCTGATAAGTTGAATCATATACGTCCACTTTCGGTCTATAACCCAATTCATTATCAGGAGTTGCCAGAGCTCTTTATGGATTTCGTCTGCTCGTTGACAGGTAAATCTCCATCTACTACAGGTGCTGGTTCAGAGGGTGCTCTCACCAAGGGTCCATTCAATATGCTTGAGGCTACTACAGACCTTAACAATGCGCTCTTGAGTTATATCCTTACTGAGTATCAAGGATTCACCACTGCAGCGGGTTATGTAGGAAATAGTAGGTTTGATCATGATATCTCAATACTTATCCCAGAGATATGGGCTCGTATGGTACCAGAAGATCGTGATGCTAATCTACTTATCCGTGAAGGCTGCCTCGAGAAACTTGAGGACTTCGAGTATGAAGGTAAGCCTGTGTTGGCTAGTCGACTTGGTTATCGTATTACAGAGCGCTTTGCGTTCCGTTGTATGAACAGATTATTTGACGAGCCACAGGCTGTATTCAACGAAATGATGCTTAAGCCAGAACTTCAGGATATGGAGGCATACGTAGATGGTATCAACAATATTGTTGAGGCACAGCAAAAAGTTGCGCTCCGTTACTTTGAGGAGGGTGCAGTTGGCAGCGCTATACCACCATTGCAAGTATTGCTACATGTCATGGCATACGGTAACTACAATGGTAAGAGTATGGATGATCCAGAGCTTAGAGATATGTTCAAGCGAGAGAATGTCATCAAGTCAGATTGGTACAAGGCAAGACTCGTTCTCAAGCAGGAGAGAGATCTCAAACTGGCTAAGCAGCAGTTGGATTACATCACAGCCTTCCGTGGTCGTCCAGAGAATGCTACATCGCTCCATGATTTGCGAATTGACTACAAGATTGCGAAACTCAAGGAGAGAATAGTTTACCTGGAGAGTCAGGATTACATTGATAGTCTCGTCGGTACCATTGGTGCTGATCCTCTCTTTAAGGCTTAATGATTATAGATATTACTATATAGCAAAACATTTCCCCTGTCAAATCAGTATAAGTGGTTTGATAGGGGTTTTTATTTCCTCACCTATCCACATTTTTATGAGACGTATTAGGGTTCATTACATCACACAGCCAGGACAGAAAGTAGTATTGCTAGAGCGCGATGCTAATGGAGAAGTGATAATTCGCAATACTGAGACTGATTCTCAGGGAAATAATGTATATACAGACAATGGAGACACCGCAATTACTTATCGTTGGGGTGTTATGCTGAATGACAATACTCAGGATATAGAACGTGAGCGTCATGATAGGGTGATTCCATCCGTTAAGTCTGATGTTCTTGTTACTGATGAGTGGCGAGCCACAACATCTCTCCCTGACGTGCTTAAGTCTGAGGCTTTCGCAAATGCTGTATTCCATCAGAATGATAATGTCAAGAAAGCTCCGACCCCTAAAGCAGGAACTCTAGTAATACGTCTTCAGGAGCCACGTATAGCTACTAATCAGGCATTTTGTATTGTATCTAAGCAGGTAATCAACTGGAATACAGAAAAAGCGATGGTTATGCAAGAGTATGAGCATAATTGTTGGCAGATTGAGTTGCCTGTTACACCGTTATTCCATGAACTTGAATTTAAGTTTGGTATTTGGGATACAGAGAATAATTGTTTTGTAGAGTTTGAGCAAGGCGAAAATAGACTACTCTCATGGTCGCATGAGGTAGACAACATATATGTTTATAACACATACAACTACTCGTCTCCATGGCGAGCTGCAGGTGTGGCAGTCCCTGTATTCTCGCTACGCACATCTAAAAGTCGCGGTTGTGGCGAGTTCTTGGATCTAAAAGCATTGGCAGATTGGTGTAAGTGTAGTGGTTTGAAGGTCATACAGCTACTTCCAATTAACGATACAACAGCTACGTTCCAGTGGAGAGATAGTTACCCATATAATTCTATTTCTTGCCAGGCACTACATCCAAGCTATATCAGTGTAGATGCAGTATACAGCTACTACGGTGAGAAGATGAGTTCTATAGATAAAGAGACTGGACTCTTTATAAATGACCTTACATTATTGGATTATAACAGAGTACGAGAGTGGAAAGATAAATGTCTCAGGGGCGTATTTGACAAGAAGTTTGATGAGATAATTGCGGATAAAGAGTTCCAGTCGTACTTGAAAACAAATTCGTGGTGGGTAAGAGATTATGCACTCTTTGCTACATTGCGTAATGAATTTGAGACTCCTGACTTCCGTAAGTGGGGGGATTTCTCAAAGTATGATCGTAATTTTATCGATGAAGCCTTTAAGCCTAAGAATGAGAGATACCATGCTGTAATGTATAGAGTATTCTTGCAGTTCCACCTCGAGAAACAGATTAAAGAGGCTATAGAGTACGTTCATAGCCTGGATATAGCGCTTAAGGGAGATTTGCCTATCGGAATAAATCCTAATAGTGTAGAGGC
Organism: Bacteroidales bacterium; assembly: GCA_024401415.1. Lineage (GTDB taxonomy): Bacteria > Bacteroidota > Bacteroidia > Bacteroidales > Marinilabiliaceae > W3P20-009. Next base: position 17,250 of record JAKSLC010000042.1, read on the forward strand.
TTGGGTATCTCCAGAGTACTTCGACTTCCATCTTCAGGCTGGAGCACCACCAGACTTCTTCTCGCGCGACGGACAGAATTGGGGATTCCCAATCTACAACTGGGAGCGTATGGCGCAAGATGGGTATAAATGGTGGCAGCAACGTTTTGGTCGCATGCAGCAGTTCTTCGATGCTTTCCGTATCGACCATATTCTTGGTTTCTTCCGTATTTGGGCTATACCTTTCCCTTTTAAGAGCGGTCTGATGGGTATGTTCGCTCCTGCTATGCCATTCTCGAAATATGAGTTGGAGCAAAGAGGGTTCTTTGCAGATCCTGAGATACTTTCGCGGCCTATAGTAACTGAAGAGTATCTTCGTTCGCAAATAGCAGAAGAGTCTGATAAAGCTATAGCTGATATGTTCGAGCGCATACCAGGAGGTGTATATCGATTAAAGCCAGAGTATTTTGATCCAAATGTTATTAATAAGTGGCTTGATGAGAAGGTTGTACGAGCATCTGAAAGAGAGAGAATACGTCAGGGCTTTAATAACATTCTTCATGAGGTACTATTCGTGTCTACAAAGGACGGAGAGTATCACCCTCGTATTATGCTCACAGAGACAGCTAGATTCTCAATGTTATCTGAGTCTGATCAGAATGTATTGCGTGGTATCCACGATTATTTCTTCTATGAGCGTCATAATGATTTCTGGAGATCAAATGCAATAGAACATCTTGAGGCTCTATTGTCGCATTGTAAGATGTTGGTTTGTGGAGAAGATCTTGGAATGATACCAGCATCTGTGCCAGAGGTAATGCGCAGAATGCAGATATTAGCCCTTGAGATACAGCGTATGCCAAAACTCAATTGGGAGCGTTATGGCAACCCTGCAAGATATGATTATATGACTGTGTGTGCTACTTCGTCACATGATATTTCATCTATTCGAGGTTGGTGGGAAGAGAATCTTGACGAGACTCAATGGTTCTACAGCAATATCCTCCACCAAGGAGGTGTAGCTCCTCGCGTGGCAACTCAGGAGATGGTTCGTATGGTGGTTAACAATCATCTAAATTCACCATCTATGCTTTGTATTAATCCGTTGCAGGATTATGCAGGTATGATTGACAATATGCCGCACCTGCTTCCTCATGAGGAGCGTATCAATGATCCTGCAAATGCCAATCATCTATGGCGTTATCGTATACCATTTGCTATTGATAAACTAGAAGAGCGCACTCCTCAGCTTCAGGAGTTGGTGCGATCTATGGTGGTGGCGTCAGGACGTGTAGTAGACTAAAAATTCCTCTTCTCAAATGAATGTACTTGACGAAATAGTAGATTACTTCAGGGATAATTATTACATCAATAAAGATAATGATCTCCCGAAAAATATATCGGAGCAACTCAATCAGTTAGATCGTGTTCAACGAGGAGAACTCAAGGCACGTTTGGCAAATGAGGCAAAGAAATTAGCTACCAGCAATGCAGATGCTGTGGGGGCTATCAGGTGGCTTGATAGTTCATATCTACTGATTGAGAAGAACTCATTTCGTCTTCACGAGGTTCTTTTTAGTCCAGGACAGGATATTCCTGAGAATTTAGGCTTTTATCTCTCGCAAGCCAAAGAGACTATTGATATCTGTGTCTATACTATTTCCGATGAGAAATTGGCTAAATGCCTGATAGCAATGCATAAGAAGGGTATTAAGGTTCGTATCATTACTGATAACCATAAGATGCACGATGCTGGCTCGCAGATAAAAGCTATGGCTAGAGAGGGAATAAGTGTCAAGATAGACAATTCTAAATACCACATGCATAATAAGTTCGGTATAATTGATGGCCGAATTATATTTACAGGCAGC
>JAKSLC010000043.1 GCA_024401415.1 Bacteroidales bacterium
ATAGGAGATCGTTCTCTTCCGAAGGAGGCTCAAGCTAAACTTGATGAGTGTGTGAAAGAGACATCGCACTGCACAGGACTTAAACTTGTGTTAGCATTGAGCTATAGTTCTCGTTGGGAGATTACCCGTGCAATGCAGGATATGGCAAAAGACGCATTAGCAGGAAAGATAAATCCAGAAGATATCACAGCAGACGTGATTTCCGGGTATATGGCTACTAACTTTATGCCTGATCCAGAGTTGCTTATCAGAACCAGTGGGGAATATAGAATCAGCAATTTCCTTCTTTGGCAGATTGCGTATTCTGAGTTGTTCTTTACACCAGTTCTTTGGCCAGACTTCAGAAAAGAGAATTTATATGAGGCTTTAGTTGATTATCAAGGTCGTGAGAGACGCTTTGGTAAAACAAGTGAGCAAGTTCAAAACTAAATATATACACAAGAATGCATAAATATTCTTATATTACTTGTCTGATTTTATCGCTACTTGCCATGATGCCAGTGGCTATGTATGCTCAGGATAATTCATCGACAGAAGAGGTGACTAAAGTGTCATACTCTGGTATTCCTCGTAAGTATACCATTGCTGATATTCAGGTTACGGGAATTCCTAACATGGACCAGCAGATGCTTAAGAATTTATCAGGTCTTAAGACAGGTCAAGTAGTTGCTATTCCAGGAGATGATTTGACGCAAGCGGTAAAGCGTTATTTGAATCATGGACTTTTCTCGGATGCTAAGGTATATGTCAATAAGATTGAAGGCAATGATGCATACTTGGAAATTGCCCTTAAGGAGCGTCCACGTTTGACTAGAGTAGATTTTCACGGCATTAGAAGAAGTGAGGTGAAAGATGTGGCTGCTAAGGTAGCTATCATGGAGAACACTCAGGTAACACCATTCCTCATCACACGTGCAGAGAAATATGTTAAGCAATATTTTGTAGGTAAGGGCTTCTATAATGTTGATGTGAAGATTACGCAACGCAATGACCCGAACAATAAGGGATTTGTGATACTTGATTGTAATATCGACAAGAAAGAGAAGGTGAAAGTTAAATCATTGGTATTCCGAGGCAACAAGGTAATGTCGTATCGCAAGCTTAATCGTGCGATGAAGAAGACCAATGAAAAGGCGCTTTATAACTTTTTCCGTACAAAGAAATTTGTGGAGGAGTCTTATCGTGCTGACCTTGTGAAACTTATCGAGATGTACAATAAAAACGGTTATCGTGATGCTCGAGTAATAAAAGAAGAAGTTGTACGTAACGAAAATAATACGGTAAGCATTACCATTGACCTTGAAGAAGGACCTAAATACTATCTTGGAGATATCACATGGGTTGGAAATAGTATATATTCAGGCGAATGGCTCCAGTATGTCCTCCAAATGAAGAAAGGAGATGTGTACAATAGCGAAAAGTTGAACAAACGACTATTCCAGGATGATGATGCTGTACACAATCAATATCTTGACAATGGATACCTATTCTCAAAGATTATACCTATTGAGAGTAATATAAAAGGTGATACTATCGACTTTGAGATGCGTGTTGTAGAGGGTAAGCAGGCTACTATTCGCGAGGTTGTAATCAAAGGTAATGATAAAACCCACGAGAGCGTGGCACGACGAGAGATACGAACAAAACCTGGTCAGCTCTTCAGCAAATCTGAGTTAATCCGTACAGTACGTGAATTGGCGCAGTTAGGTCACTTTGACCCAGAGGCTATGAATCCGGTACCAAAGCCAGATGCAGATAATGGTGTTGTAGATATCATATATAATCTTGAGGAGAAATCGAATGACCAGATTCAAGTCTCAGGAGGTTGGGGTGCTGGTATGTTCGTAGGATCTATAGGTCTTTCGTTTAACAACTTCTCATTGAGAAATATCTTCAACAAAGAGGCATATAGTCCGCTACCTACTGGCGATGGTCAGAAATTGTCACTTCAAGCACAGGCGAACGGAAAGTATTATAAATCGTTCAGCGTATCATTTACTGAGCCTTGGTTAGGAGGAAAGAGACCTAACTCACTTACAGTCTCGGCTTTTGTGTCTTCACAAACAGGTGTAAGTTCTAGTTACTATAATAACTTCTATAATGGCTATTCTAGCGGGTATGACCTTTCTGGTGGAGGTGGAGGAGCCCCACAAAAGAAGAAAGATGTTCACCAGTATCGTAAGGTATTAGGTCTTTCTGTCGGCTTCGGTAAGAGACTTACTTGGCCAGATGACTGGTTTACTCTCTACGCAGAAATGGGTTATCAGCATTATAGCCTCCGCAATTGGATGTACTTCTTGATGCAAAATGGCCAGAGCCACGATTTGTCACTTGGAGTTACCATAGCCCGTAGTTCTATTGATAACCCAATCTATACAAGATCTGGTTCGAACTTCTCGTTAGGATTGCATTTTACCCCTCCATACTCTCTGTTCTCAAATCATAATTGGAAGAATGAGCGTGATGATCAGAAATTATACGAGTTTATTGAGTACCACAAGTGGTCATTAAAGGGAGCAGTCTTTAAACCTCTTGATATGTCTCGCAAGTTGATCTTGATGGGTAAGTTTGAGATGGGTTACCTTGGTTATTATGACCGTTACCGTAAGTCTCCATTCCAGAAATTTGTTATGGGTGGTGATGGTATGTCAGGTTACTCTACGTATGGTGAGGAGACTATCGGTTTGAGAGGTTACGAGAACTCGTCATTGACTCCTCGTTCTTCTGGAAGCAAGCGATTTGAGAACCAAGCTAACCGACCAACAACGAATTCTTACTCATACGATGGTAACATATATAACAAGTTCACGATGGAGCTTCGTTATCCTTTGACATTGAAGCCTCAGGCGACAGTATTTGCTCTTGCATTTGCTGAGGCTGGTAACTGTTGGAGTGAGTTCCAGGATTATTCTCCATTTGACCTGAAACGTTCAGCAGGTGTTGGTTTGCGAGTATTCTTGCCTATGTTTGGTCTTTTGGGTATTGATTGGGGTTATGGATTTGACGAAGTTAAGGGCTTCTCTAATGCAGGTGGATCTCAGTTCCATTTCACAATGGGTCAATCATTCTAAAGAAATAGAAGTTTGGCACAGAATTTGATTGAGAAGATGGTGTTACAATATTTATAAACTAAACACTTGAAGATATGAAGAACATATTATTGACATTAGGCTTTTTGATGGCTTTTGTTTGTGGAGTATCAGCGCAGAAGATTGCTTTTGTAGATACAGAGTATATCTTAAAGAATATACCTGCCTATGAGTCTGCAAATGAGCAATTGTCTGAAATCTCAAAGAAATATGAAGCTGAGGTGAAGGCAAAAATGCAAGAGGTTGCTAATTTGTACGAGACATATCGTACAGAGAGTGTGTTCCTCACAAACGATATGAAGGTAAAGAAGGAGAACGAAATTGTAGAGAAAGAGAAAGCTGCAAAGCAACTTCAGCAGGAGTATTTTGGTCAGGATGGTGAACTTTATAAGAGTAGAGAGTCTCTTGTAAAACCTATTCAAGACCGAGTATACAACGCTATAATGGCAGTAGCAAAAGAGAAGAATTTGAGTGCTATATTTGATAAGTCATCGTCGAATGGTTTGATGTTTGCAGACTCTAGCCTTGATATATCAGATGTTGTCTTGAAGAACCTCGGTTACTCTAAGTAATTCGAAACATACACTTAACCAAATAAACGAACAATGAGATACTTATTTACTCTCCTTGCATTGATGGTTTTTATTCCTGTAATGCAAGCGCAAGAGCTAAAGTTTGGTCACTTTAATAGTGCTGCTTTCATGGAGCAGATGCCAGACGTGAAGCAATTGCAAGCTGATATGGATAAGCGTCAAGGTGAGATTGAATCGCAGGTTGCTACTTTGCGAGAGCAAGAAAATTCAATGATGCAGGAGCTACAGAACAAGCAGGCTTCTATGACCGATGACGAGAAAAAAGAAGCTTTCACTGAACTACAAGAGTTAGATCAGAGAGTGCAGACATTCATTCAAACAGCGCAACGTGATATGCAGCAGCAGATGCAGGAGCGTATGGCTCCTATTCAGCAGAAACTTCTTCGCGTTGTACAAGAAGTCGGTGCAGAAAATGGCTTCCTCTATATTTTTGAGAGCGAAGGTGGTTTGACTGTACACGTATCTAATAAGAGTGTAGATATTACACCTCTTATCAAAGTAAAACTTGGAATGAATTAAACATATCTCACAATAATTTGAATATAAAATGAAGATTAAGAATATTATATTGGCCGCTGTAGCCGTACTTTTTGCAGTTTCAGCTTCGGCACAGACACAGAAATTCGCTCATGTAGATTCTCAAAAGTTGATTGCACAACTAGATGAGTTTAAGCAGGCACAAGCTAAATTAGAGGCAGAGAGCTCTAAGATTTCAGAGCAGATGCAGTCTATGCAGCAAGAGCTTCAGGCAAAGTACAACGATTATGTATCTAAGGCAGATTCTCTACCAGATGTTGTTCGTCAAGTAAAAGAGCAGGAGTTGCAAGAGATGCAGCAGCGTATGCAGGTAATGGGCAAGGCAGCTGATCAGAGCCTTCAGCAGACACAAGCTAAGTTGCTTCAGCCAATCTTCAACAAGGTTCAAGAGGCTATCGATGCTGTAGGTAAGGAGAATGGTTTTATCTATATCTTTGACCTTTCATCGCAGGTAGTTCTTTTCCATTCAGAGCAAAGCACAGATGCTGAGCCTCTAGTATTGGCAAAGATTGCTGCAATGCCTAAGAATTAATATTAAATCATTGCGTCTATGAGTCGCACTATACGCTACATAGTTGTTTCTCTTGTAATGGTGTTGGCATCACTTGCCGATGTCAGTGCGCAGGACTACAGATTTGCTCATCTTAATTTCCAGAGTATTCTCAATGATTACCCTGCCAAGAAGGAGGCAGAATCGCAATTGTTAGAAGAGACACAAAAGCTTAAAGATCAGTTGCTTGTTATGAACGCTGAGCTTGAGCGCAGATATGCCGATTATATACAAAAGCGTGATGAGTTGCCTGACCTTGTGCGTAATACTATTGAAAAGGATCTTCAAGATACTGAAGCTAGAATCTCTTCATATCGTGAGATGGCAATGAGAAGTATTACTGAGAAGGAGCAGAAACTTCTAAAGCCTATAGTTGATAAGATTATGGAGGCCATAGAGAAGGTGCGCGTAGAGCATGATTTTATATACATTTTCGATACGAGTACAAAAGTCATATTATCATATTCTCCGCTTAGCTATGACGCCGAACCAATGGTAAGAGCTAAGTTAGATATGGATTAATAGCTGATTGCGATATCAAATACCTACTGACTGATTTGTCAGTAGGTATTTTTTTGTACCTTGCACACCATAAACAATCATACAAATGAGAAGAATAGTCATTATACTGCTATTAGCTGGTTGCACCTCAATAATAAGTGCGCAGAGTTTGAAAGATAATTTATTTAACATTGTAAATAATTGCTACAATACTTGGAAAGGGGAAGAGTTTGAAGAGGATGGCGAGAAGTATGAATTTGGTAAAATCGAATATGATATACCTAATGGATATGTAGAGACTTCGGGCTCTTGGCCTACATGTGGATGTGGGTGCGAGGCAAAAGCAGCCGCCTTTAAGGATGCCCAAGGAGAATATACATACGTAGTATATGAAGAATTCGATTGTAATGATTATGGTGCGTCATTTTCTAATAAAGATATTATAGATATTATGCCAGAAGGTTTCGGACTTGAAACATTTGCTGGTCATCCTGTAGTTGATAAGCCTGATGAATATTCTTTTCAGGCAACTTTCGATATTCCTAGGAGTGGTACAGATATGGATGTCCATCTTAGAATATTGCCATTAGGTTCAGTTCCAAACGATATGAATGGATTGACGTTTGTTACAACTTCTAAGTTAGAAATGATTTATGACGTAAGGTCCATTGCTAAAAAGGTGGATAATACAACGTTATTATTAGCTGTATATGGTAAATTTGATAAAATACCGTCTGAACATAAGAAGATCATACTTGACTATTATTCATCTATGGATACATTTATGACACTAGTTGCAAAACTCAAGAAAATATATGATATCTATCAGTCCCTGGACTGCCTTGATATTAAGCTAAAGTGGAATAGACAGACAGCAAGATTCGAAATAAAGTCAAAAGATGGTAAGCCTCGCAAATGTTCGTTCAAGGAATTTCTGACTTGGTTTGCATATGCGAGTTACAGATGCTAGTATTAGTGGCGTAATAAAAATTGTCTGGGAAGAGTATGGTGACATTAGCTCTTCCTTTTTTGCTTATCTTTGTAAGCAATATATTTATACAGATGATAACGATATTCTTGTTTACATTGGCGCTAGTTGCGATAGCTGGACTATTGCTTGGCATACAGATTCTGCTCAAAAAGAATGGTAAGTTCAGTTCTCAGCATGTAGGTCAGAGCAAAGCTATGCGTGAGCGTGGTATCCATTGTCTTCAGACGCAGGATAGATTGGCTTATAATGATAAAAAGAACATAACTGATATGGAGAAATGAAGAAGAATAAATTCGACATATACTTTTGGGCAATAATGGTCGTGACGTTGGTTTTCGGCCTTTTGTTGTTTAATTTAAGAATTGATGAGGGTGGAGATGATAGCACATATATCTGCCGAGCTATGGATGTAGTGTCTAGTGGTACGTACCCGACATTTCAAGGACCGTTATATCCTTGGTTCTTAGCAATATTTGTTGCTATATGTGGTCCGAATCTTCTCGTACTAAAGCTTACTTCGTTAGTTTGTGTGCTCGCTGGTCACTATGTGTTCTATAGGCTTGCTCGCAAAAAAATGAATAACGAGCATCTCTTATCAGTCCTTGGGTTGATGAGTATAAACTCACTTTATCTGTTTTTTGCCTCGCAGACGTATTCTGAAGCTCTCTATACCTTAGTGCAATATGTTTTCCTAGGATTACTGTTGAGAATGGAAGACAAAGCTGGTGAGAAATTGTCAATCAAGCATGTTTTATCAGTAGTATTGCCTGTAGCTCTTTGTATTCTGTGTGGATATCTGATAAGAACTGTAGGTATATTCTGGCTAGTCGTTGCATTAGTCTATATATGTTTGAGAAAACATTATAAGACAGCATTAGTATTAGTTGGTGCTACTGTAGTTTCATTAGGATTGTGGATGGGAGTGAAAACAGCAGTCTGGGGTGAGTCGAAAGGGCAAAGCCAGATTACGCAACTTACACAAGTCCACCCATATGAAACAGAGAAAGGTCAAGAGACTATAGGAGGTTATTTCGGTCGTTTCGTTGAGAATTCAGAGAAATACCTGTCAAAACACATGTTGCGAATAGCAGGTTTTAAGCATGCTAACAGTCGTGAAACTTCTGCAATTGGTACTATCCTTATCTATATAGTATTTCTTTATGGCGCTTTTCGTGCTTATAAAAAAGGTAATCGGGTAGTGATGTTATGCGCAGTACTTGCTGCAACCATGATGGGTGTGACATTTTTTGCATTGCAGTCGTTATGGGATCAATATAGATTAATAATACCGTACGTCTTAGCGGCATATATAGTGTTGATATATGGCTTGTATCAACTATTTCTTCTGTTGGGACAGAAGGTAGCAAAGATAGCGTTAGGTTCTGTAATAGGATTAAGCGCATTGTTGTCCTTTTCGCAGACTATGCAGAAGATTGATTTGGTACAGTTAAAGACCAATATGAGTGGGAACATGCTCTTTGGGTATACCCCAGATTGGTATAACTATTTAGGTATGTGTCAAGCAGTAGCTGAGCATTTGCCAAAAGATGCGTTTGTAGCATGTCGAAAGCCAAACATGGCACGTATATACGCAGGAGGCAGGAAGTTTCATGGCATATATAATTTCCAGTCAGAGGATCCAGATGAGTTGCTCAATGCCCTCAAAGAGCGTGGAGTTACGCACATTATACTGGCATCATTAAGAAGAGATCCTCTATACCCTGGGCAAGGTGTGATAAACACTATACACCGTTATATGCATTTCATCGTGAAGAAGTATCCTACGGCATTTTATGAGATAGCGTCAATGGGCAATGAAGATCAAGAGCCTACGTATTTGTATGAGATCAACTATGATGCCCCTGCTGTGGAAAATACTGATGAGCAGGATTAGTATCTAGTGTGGTACTTATTCAGTTCCTTGTCTAGTGCCTTGGCCTTGCCACAGCATACCTCCTCCATTTTTGCCCAGAAGCCAGACTGATGATCGTGGTATATGGTGTGGCATAATTCGTGGAGAAGCACATAATCTATCAGATGGTCGGGTAATCGCATGCAATGGATATTGATGCATATACGGCCGCGAGTATCGCAACTCCCCCAACGGCTAGTCATGTCGCGAAGATCGACCTTATTATACGAGAAGCCGTGATGGTTAGCCAGGGCGGCAAGTCGTGGAATAATATATTGTCGGCTTTCTACTTTAAGAGCTGCTGCAATAGCTCTACGGATAAAGGACTGCAACTGCTCGTCATCTTCCTTCACATCCGAAGGATACACAACATCTATAATACCAGCAGATACCTTGCCGTGAAACCGATTGTCAGTCGCAGTAGGGGATAGCTTCAGGATATGTTTCTTTGTAGAGAACTGTTCTGAAGATGTAAATACATGCGTTGGTCGCTTATTCTCCAGTTGTATTTTTGATTTTTTGATAAAGTCGATATTCGACTTGACAAACTCGTATATCAGTTTGGGTGTTGTGAAAGGCGGGACAGAGACGCGTACCACGCCACCGACACCAACGCGGAGTGTTACACGACGACATTGCTTGCTCTCGTATACATCAACGTCGCCAATAGGAGGTACATTTATCTGATAAGAGGCAGCCATGCCGAAATCTATTTAGCGTGACGCGTGAACCTAAGAATGATATATGAAATGACTCCAGCCAAAAGACCTAACAGTATGGAGAATACAATAGCTCCGATGATATACTGATAGAGAGTCTGCATGGCATAGTCAAGTGTAATATTATTTATGCTTATCAGGGTAGGTTGGTCGAGTATCAATCCACCAATATATAGACTTCCCCAAAGGATGAATGGGATTACCGGAGGTAGACTTAAGTTTGAGAAAGTCAGGACTATGGCCCTATTCAGTTTACATAATTGGGCCACAGCGACAGCTACCCACATTTGGAATCCCCATATAGGCATGGAACACATCATGGAACCGAACCCTATTGAAAAAGCCATACGGGCATTGGACATATCATTATTCGTCAGTTCATTAATAAACCAACGCCAAGCCTTGATAGGATAGTCGTAGAATAGTGTTTTCAGGACTCTGATAATAGGATTCACTATGCTACCAGTGTGCCTTTGAGTTTAACTAAAAGATTGCCGTCTTTGTCAGTCAATTCTGCTGCTATTGTTGGCTCTTCTCCATCTGCGGCCAACGTAAGAGCTACAGAAACCGGACTACTCTCTGGTTTAATAGGACTGATATACTTTACTTCCTTAATAGTATGGAAATTTGAGAACTGACGGTTAAGCATCATATTAGCGCAAGTTCTAACGAGCCATACAGACATTACACCAGGTACAACAGGATTTCCAGGAAAATGACCTTCGAAGATATGGCTATCAGAATTGATAGTCGCTTTGTAGAGAGCCTCGTTCTCTTTAGATATATTAAATAACGTATTCACGAATAGGATATATTAGATTGTCTATTATTAGTCAACTATTAGTGGCATTACAGCCTCGGCATAGAGCATGTCGTCTTTTGTTGTGATCTTGACATTCTCTATATTGCCATGAGTCAGGTGAACATGAGCTCCAGCTGCCTCAACAACGCTTGCGTCATCCGTAAACATATCATTATAAGGCTGCTCGTATGCAGACAAGATTAATGAAGTTTTGAATACCTGAGGCGTTTGTACCAGCACTACACTTGAGCGATTGACCGCGTGGCTTATGCCGCCATCATCTATTATTCGTACGCTCTGTGTGGAGTCTGTTACGGGTATAGCAGAGCCATAAACTGCTGCCTCTATGAAAGTGCGGTTGATAGTCTGGCGAGACACTAGAGGTCTAACTCCATCATGAATTGCTACAACGCCATCGTCTTGAATTTGTTTTAACCCGTTTTTTACGCTATCAAAACGAGTGCTGCCGCCATGAACTATTTTGTGCACAATGGAAAAACTATGTTCTTTGCATAGAGCCTGCCATCTGTCAATCTGGTGCGCTGGAAGTACCAAAATGATGTTCATATCTGGGCGGTACTTGGCAAATCTCTCTATAGTGTGCATTAGAACAGGTCGCCCACGTAAAGGTAAGAATTGCTTAGGTATCTCAGAACCCATTCTTTTTCCTGAGCCTCCAGCTACGATAACGGCATAATAATTCATTGTGTGTTGTTGCGTTAGGTTATAAAATAAGTAAAGTAAAATGCATGCAGAAAAATCCTGCCCAAAATCCTACTATGATTTGGTACACATCATGTGCTATAAGATACAATCTGGCCCATCCGACGAGTCCAGATAAAAATACTATACAATATAGACCTGCGCCCACGTCTATGTTTAGATTCTGTCCGACAGAAACTATGAAACATAAAAGAGCACCCATTCCCATGCTGTGAAGGCTGATTTTCCAGAATGGAGTAATAATCAGAGCTGCAAGCAATACAGAGAAAGTACCGAAGACAATACCCGTAAGAGATGCCGAAAGCTCCCACCTATTCTGTGCAATCATACCTGTGACGAAAGATGTGACACATGAAAGAAGCAAGGGCCAGAATCTCTCAGCTTTAGAAGGCATTTCAATATCCGTTACGACTCTAAGAATAACGCATACTCCCATCCAAAACAAAGGTATCAGGGTGGTTCCTAGACTAATGTATAGTAATACAGAACTCTTGAAATCCATAGGGAGCCTGCTCCATGGTGATGAAGAGAAATAAAGCATATATAGCAACAGGTATATTGGTACCAATAAAGGATGTGCCAATATAGACAGCCCTCGAGCTGCTTCCCATAGGTAAAAATTGCTGGTTTCTGGTCTCTTGATTGCCAAGTCTTTATGCTTTAGTAGATTTATACTGTCTTTCTTAAACGTGCTACAGGAATCCCCAACTGTTCTCTATATTTCGCTACTGTTCGACGTGCAATGGTATAACCCTTTTGCTGTAATATCTCTGCCAGTTTATCGTCAGGAAGAGGCTTGTGCTTATCCTCTGCATCTATGCTCTCCTGCAATATCTGTTTTATCTCTCTTGAAGATATATCCTCACCATCGGAACTCTGTGCCTTTTCAGTGAAGAAATATTTCAGGGCAAATATACCAAAAGGCGTTTGGACATATTTGCTATTGGTTACTCGGGAAATTGTACTTACATCGAGATTTGTCTTCTCCGCAATATCTTTCAATATCATAGGACGCAATTTCTTGTCGTCTCCGTCTATAAAGTACTCGCCCTGGTAATCCATTATGGCTTGCATTACGAGCTTCAAGGTATTTCTTCTCTGCTTTATGGCATCTATAAACCACTTGGCAGAGTCCAGCTTCTGACGCACAAATTGTACTGCCTCTTTCTGGTCATTAGATTGGTTGTTCTTATTCCTTGAATACTCTTCAAGCATCTCTGTATATGTACGTGACAAGTGAAGCTCTGGCTCTGAACGTCTATTGAGATGGAAAGACAACTTATTGTCTTCATATTCCACAATAAAGTCAGGTACAATAGCTTGAGAAGTCTTGACGATGGCGCCACTATAAGCGCTACCTGGTTTAGGGTTAAGACGCAGTATCTCTTCGACCGCATCTCTCAAGTCATCCTCATCTATTTTGAGTTTCTTTTCTATCTTGTCGTAGTGCTTCTTGGTAAACTCCTCAAAGCATTGGTCAATCACATCATACGCCAACTTATTGATAGGGTCTTGCAGATTTTTCCCTCTCAACTGTAGCAATAAGCACTCTTTCAGATCCCTGGCGCCTACTCCAAGAGGGTCGAATCTCTGCACTACTGTCAGTACCTCCTGTATCTTAGAAGGCTCAACGTCGTTATTTGTGGCGAAAGAGATGTCATCAGCCATCTGCTCAACTTCTCGTCGCAAATAGCCATCCTCATCGATATTGCCAATGATATAATGAGCTATCTGTTCCTCCTCTTCGGTGAATGATTGCAGCCCTATTTGTTCTTCCAGGTGCTCAAGAAAACTCATGCCTTCAGAAACAGGAACTTCATCCTTTTGATCGTCAGGCGAAAAGTTGTTTGATTGTAATTTGTAAGCTGGAGTGTCTTGCTCCATTCTAAGGTATTCCTCTATGGAAGTCTCTCGTGGACTCTCAGAGGCCTCTCCTCCTATATCATCTATCGAGGCGTCATCTCCATCGTCAGCCCTCTCCACAGGGTCAATTTCAAGCACAGGATTCTGTTCGAGTTCCTCTTTTATACGCTGTTCCAATTGGATAGCGGGAATCTCGATCAGCTTCATTATCTGAATCTGCAACGGCGATAAGCGCTGCTGCATCTTCTGTTGTAAACTCTGATTAATACCTGACACTTGTCTGCCTATATTCGTTATTAGCACAAAGATAAAAACAAAAGCGGAAAATGAGATTATTTATGGTATCTTTTTCCGATTCTATGTGTCGCATTCTTTTTGAGCCAGTCAATGGCTTTACAAATATATACCACTGCCAATTCTCCTGATAGTTTTGTCTCGACGCCAAGAGAACAGTCCATCGTGATAGGTACACTCTCCAGAAACCCTTATCCAATCAAGTTCTAACCCAGCCTCAATCAGTTGCATAGTATTCGCGAACTTCAGGTCTAATAACGCCTTGCCATTTTTGCTCATTCCGGATATGTATTGTTCGCCGATAGCTGCTACCACTTCATCGCCTACCTCAAAGCATTGTCCGCAAATGGAAGGGCCTATGAACGCCTCAATATCCATAGCCTTGCATCCAAACCTCTCCTTCATGGTATCTACAGTCTTTATGGCTATTTTAGCAGCAGTTCCTTTCCAACCCGCATGTATGGATGCTACGACCTCGCGCTCTTTGTCATATAAAAGTATAGGGACGCAGTCGGCCGTCAGCATCATAAGGCATACCCCCTTGATATTTGTGACCAACGCATCACACTCAGGTATTCTACTCTCGAGGTCCAGAGCACCTCTACCAACAAGTGGGGCATCTACGACTACGACATTTGCGCTATGAACCTGCTCTCCACATGTCAATTTTCGAATATCAAACCCTTCTCTTTCTGCTAAAGATTTGCGTGCTTCTACACCATCGGCAGTTGCTAGAGATACGTTATTCTTACAAAAGAAGTATTTCATGTTATGTTATAATATTCATAATACATAAGACATAGGGAGAACCTATAATGCACCCATAATGCACCCATAGAGCACCCTAAGAAATCCTTACACTCCCTTGTGTAGGGTGATTATTATGATTTCCGAAGGCGCAAACAACCGTAAATCAGCTCTTGAAGTGCCAATGCCTGTGCTTACTATAGCTGGTATTCCAGCACTGTTTTTCTTTATTCCCTTCAAAAAACGCCTTCCGTAATGAGAAGGTTTTACTGGAGCCCATAATCCGAATAAGGTAACCTGTCCTCCGTGTAAATGACCTGCCAAAGCTAAATCCGTATGAGATATATCGACATCTTCTATATAGTCGGGAGTATGAGTGAGTAATAATACAAAACTGCTGTCTGCCAAGGATAGTGTAGGTGATGGTTCTGTTTCTCTGTGTTTGAATACATTTTTAGCTCCAGCAACTATTATCTCGCTTTTCCCTCGTCTGATGCTCATTGTATCACCTTCAAGTATCCTTACACCATTAGCCTCGAAAGAGTCGCGTATCAGATTTGTGCATCTCTCGTAATCGTTATTACCCATTACTCCAGCCATGCCTAATGGCGCTTTCCATGCAGTACATGCTTTTACCATGGATTCCACATATTCACACCCTTCCTGATAGTCTCCACCGAGCAAAATAACGTCAGGTTTCACTTCCATAAGAATGTTGCGTATGGAGTTGAGTCCTCTCTCATCAAGTCTGCTTTTATAGTGTATGTCTGCTAAAAAGGCTATTTTTACTCCTTCAAATTCTTCGGGGACATCTCTAGCTGTAACATCATAATTTACCACCCTCCTTATCCCTTGGTGGTTCGACTCAATCTTCATTCTATGCTTTTCTATCTTTATCACACCTTGTCCCCATGCAGAGAATGAGATAATTGATAATAATATTGAGACTATTAATTTCATGTCGAATTTTTTAATACAAAGGTATTCATAATTAGCTAAATCTATATATTTGCATTGTCATAACTGAAAATTACTCACATATGAAATTTTTGCAGATAACACTCTTATTCTTTTTTGTATCTATGACACCTATTTTCGCACAAGAGATAGATGATTATGAGCAAAGTAATGCTGGTAATGGACAGCGAAACATGTCATATGGAAAGAATACATTAGAGATTAGTATTGGGTCTCCACGTTTTGCCGCACACGCTATGAATAGGGAGGAACCTTATGGCGGTTGCTTTTGGAAGTCTCTGTTTTATCATCATGCTTATCCAAGTAAAGAGTATACATCAGTATATAGGGCACTTTCTCCAACTATAAATGCAAGTTATTTCAGAAGCCTTGCCTGGTGGATACAATTAGGAACTGTATGTTCCTATGCGTTTTACAAAGAGGATTTTAATGATACGGAATACGATGTCTACGCATTTACACTCAAGACACAAATGCTGACAGTTATTCCAACCGTGCGTTTCAATTTCCGTCATCGTAAGAATTTTGGACTATATTCATCAGCTGGCTTTGGGTTCAAGGTTGTAAGAGATAAGAATCTCAATTACCTGTACAGCTATGAACCTAATGTAGTTACTAAGTTCAAATCTACTGCCCAAGTCACATTGATTGGATTAAGAGTAGGCAGTAAGGTCTATGGCTTTGGAGAGTTAGGGTTAGGTCCAAAAGGTTTCTTTAGTGGAGGAGTAGGAGTCAGGTTGTAGGTATAGAGACCCTACAATAAAAAGAGAGCACCAATTTTATTTGATGCTCTCTTTTCGTCTAGTATTACTATCTCTTTTAGTGTTTCATCTTTCCAAGAAGGCCAAGAACACCATTAACAAAAGTCAAAGGGTGAACTGGGTTGCCTGGTACATACAAGTCGACATGCAGATCATTCAATACCGAACGTTTTACTGCTTCTGAATCGGCGAAGAGACCGCCGCTGATTGCATCAGTACCTGCAAGAATAAGAACTTTAGGGTCAGGAACTGCGTTATATGCATCAAGGAACGATTCAGCCATATTTTCGCTCAATGGGCCAGTTAAAACTATACCATCAGCATGACGAGGAGAAGCCACAAAGTCGATACCGAAACGTCCGACGTCAAAGTTTACGTTGCCAGTGGCATTGAGCTCCAATTCACAAGAACCGTCGCCACCGGCAGATACTTGACGTAACTTCAGAGAACGACCAAAAGTCTTACGTATCTCTTTACGTACTTTATCTGCATCAACTCTTATCGGAGTATCAACACCTTCTTTAATTACAAGTCCTTCGCGAAGGTTGTGAGACAACTTGAAATCTTTCGTAAACTGTATCTTGTCTGGACAAGCAAAGGCGCACTCTCCGCAGAAAGAACACTTGCCAAGGTCGATTGCAAGCGGATTCGTTTGAATGGCGTCCATTGGGCAGAGGTCCAGTAACATTGCCTCATCCACTGCTACACCAGCCTTAATGATAGGACGACCACGGAATATTCCTGGTACTTCAGTCGTTTCTACATCAGGAATCCACTGTTTGCCCTGATGCCACCATATCTTTAATGTCTCTAACATCTGCATTGTTATTTATATATCAGTTAGATAAGGTTTTTACAAATCATGACCACAATAAGAGAGGTCGAAACTCTTGTTACAGATAGGGAAATCGCTGATGCCATTCTCTCTTACTGCAAGTGCAAGACCGAGCCAGTTGTGTACAGAAGGATCTGTAATCTTGTAAGCTCGCAAATCACCGTCAGCACCTGTTACAGCAACATGGCAAATCATACCTCGCCATCCCTCGGTCATAGAGAGCACTATGCTGTCTGCTTTCGCTGTCCACTTAGTCTGTGGGTTCTCGATTTTAGTCTGTTCCCCCAATGCGCGACGACGAATAATCAAGTCGCGTATCAATTGGATAGATTTCAAGATCTCTTTATATCGCATCTGAGCTCTAGCATAGACGTCGCCCGATTGAAGAACAACAGGTTCATAGTTCATATCTTTGTAAGCTCCCCAAGGGTGACTAGTACGAACATCTCGGTTTAATCCGCTAGCTTTACCTGCCATGCCGACAAGACCGATGGTTCTTGCCAATTGAGTAGGAACTACTCCAGTACGCTCAATACGAGAAAGAACGCTAGGAAGGTCGAACATCTGTTCTGCCATCTCAGTGAAATGGGGCAGATATTTGGCTATCGTATCTTCCCAATCTTTCGCAAGTGCTTCTGTAAATATGAAATTTGTCTTAAAAGGTCGTATCAAACTCTTTCCGAAACGGCTGCCGCACCACTTCTGCATGTAGTTAATCATTGGAGTTCTCAATCGACCAAACACTGCATTACCGAGTTGGTAAGCAACGTCAGTACAGATAGCACTGAGATCTCCTGTGTGTACAGCTATACGTTCCTGCTCAAGAGCTATTGCACGTTCAACTTGTAACCACTCAGGTGCTTCCCATCCTGCTAACGCTTCAGTAGCATTCGTGAACGCTGTGGCATGTCCGATAACAGTATCTCCTGCAATATTCTCTGATAGAGTAGCACGTTGTAATAATTTCTTCTTTTCGACGAAAAGATTCTCTATTCCTCTGTGCTGCCATCCAAGTTGTATCTCCAGGTGGTGAATCTTTTCGCCCTCACAGATAAATCTGAAGTGACCAGGCTCAATGATACCAGCATGGATAGGTCCAACGCCCACTCTGTGAAGTTCAGGGCTATCTATTTGGTAGAAAGGATAATCGTATATGTCACCACCAGCCTGACGGTCGTGTGGATATCTCAATGGTTTAAGCCAAGGATGCCCGATGAAATTAAGTGCGTATTTCTCATAAATCTCGCGCTCAAAAGGGTGAATCGCAAGGTTCTGTGAAGTGAGGCTCTGTAGCTCATCGTTCTTATTTACCTTACTGCACAGTAACTCGATGTCGTGAGTCTCATCATTAGCTATATAGCAGAATAGCAAGTATTCCTCTTCTCCTTCAGGCAATGCAAAGTAGCTTACGCAGTGTGCTGCATCATTACCGAGAGCATCGCAAGCCTGCATGAAGAAGTCATTGTATGTCAAGCGCTCTATATCTGCAAGAGCAACAACCTGATTATTCGTTATCTTCATATTCTTAATCAAGATAATAGGTCTAACACATAGGCTGGTGTATGTATACCCAGCCAAATAGCGATAAAGAGCAAGAATAGCTGACCGGCCATCTCAAGTAAAGGCATGTGGATATACTTTGGAGTTGTATCTGATGGCTCCTCTTCTTTTTGGAAAATCAATGCAAACATATCTCTGCTGATAGCCCATACAATAACTGTGAGGAGCAGCATGGCTATTACCATCCATACCCACCAGTGAGCATCAATCAAAGACTTGAAGATCATCAACTCAGTGAAGAACAATCCTGATGGTGGCATAGCTGTAATAGATACCGTAGCAAGAATTACTATGATGGTACCTGTCCATGAATATCTGATATATCGACCGATATTGCTAAGTTGCTTAGTTCCATATACACGATAGAGATTGCTTATGTGTAGGAAAATTGATGATTTTACGAAAGAGTGTATAACTACATGCAATATGCAATATACTACACCGATACCTCCAGCAGCAAGACCAAGCAAGGCTACTGCCATGTGCTCGACACTGGAGTAGGCAAAGAGTCGTTTGACATTGTGAACTCGAATCAAGTATACGGCAGCAACAAACAAACTGATGAGAGCCACAGCTAATACCACTCCACGCCCCCATTCGTATGCGCCAGAGTTTTGAATTACCCGGTAGAATCTGTAGAATGCGACAAAACCGGTATTCATAAGCACACTAGAGAGCATTGCAGATGCTGGTGTAGGAGCCTCGTCCTTCGCATCGATGCCTGCTGTAAACATAGGCACCAAAGACATCTTAGCAGAGTATCCGACAAAGATAAATATCATAGCCATCTTAAGCCAGAACTGATCCATTGCAGTCGCATTGCGTTCAAGAGAAGAAAAGTCAAGAGACTCACGCATTCCAGGCTGCATTGCTATAGTGAGGAACAAAATACCTACGTACACAAATACAAGACTTATGGAACAGGCAAAAACATATTTCCATGTAGCCTCAATCTCTCCCTTGCCTCTGCGGTAGAATATCAAAGCCGAAGCAGAAAGAGTGGTAATCTCAACAAATATCCATGTCATGGCGATATGGTTCGACAAACAAGCTGCCGACAATGCCATGATGAGTATCTGCATAGCTCCATAGTATTGCGATGTCATCCTGTTAAGGTCTAAGTGCAATGGTGTCTCTATGTAGCGTGTCGAATGAGTCATAACGACTGTAGAGATAATAGTCAGTGCCCACAACATCAATATCGCTAAACCATCATATTTGAAGAACGTCAAGTCAATTTCATTGCGATGGAATGAAGCATATGTAGTGAGCATCCATT
>JAKSLC010000044.1 GCA_024401415.1 Bacteroidales bacterium
AGAGCACCTGACTGTTAATCAGGGGGTCGTAGGTTCAAGTCCTACTTGGAGAGCGGTGTTTTAGTTTGGCGTGATAGGTTTTGTCTATCGCGCTTTTTTTATTTACATATCTTTCTCCGTCTCTTACACGAGACTCTTTGCTAGCAATACAGAAATAAAGTAGTATATTTGAGACGGTTTCTTAAGACACTAGTCTTTTTTTATTTTACAATTAGTATGTCAGTAGTAATAGATTCTGTCACAAAGACTTTCGGCCCTCAAAAGGCATTGGATTCGGTATCTTTCAAAGTATCAGAAGGCGAAGTAGTAGGTTTCCTCGGACCAAATGGTGCAGGAAAATCTACCATGATGAAGATTGCTACGGGTTATCTGATAGCTGACGCCGGAGAGGTGACTATATGTGGGCAGAAAATTACTCCTGATAATACTGACGTAAGAAAGCTTATCGGTTACCTTCCTGAGCATAATCCTCTTTATCTTGAAATGTACGTGAGAGAGTATCTCGAAATGGTTGGTAAACTATACTATATAAGTAGCAAGGACATTAAGCGAGAGGTAGAAGCTGTCATAGAACGTACGGGACTTGGTGCTGAGTGCCATAAGAAGATTGGCGCTTTATCTAAGGGCTATCGTCAGCGTGTCGGTATAGCTCAGGCTATTATTGGTAAACCTAAGGTTATTATTCTGGATGAACCAACCACTGGTCTGGACCCAAACCAGATTGTGGATATTCGTAATTTGATTAAGGATCTGGGGCGAGAACATAGCGTTATTCTGTCTACTCATATCATGCAGGAGGTTGAGGCTATATGTGATAGGATAGTGTTGATTGATCACGGACAAATTCGTGCTGAGGGTACCCCAGCGGAGATATCTGCTATGGTCGGTGGTAAACAGGTGGTCGAAATAGCTTTCGAGGAACAGAATGTCGATTTGTCTGTTCTCAGCGAAATGGCTTTTGTCGACCATATTATTAATACCGCTGATGGTTATGAAGTATATCCCGCTGATGGCGTCGATGATATTCGTCCAATGCTGTTCCGTTACGCTGTAGAGAATAAACTGACTTTAGTTAAGTTAAGTAGGGTGGTCAATAGTATGGAGGATCTATTCCATCGTCTAATTCCTTCTAAATAATATATTATCAAGGTTCTTCTTCCTTTTCACTCTCTTCATATCTTAAAAGTGTCGATAATTCATCGGCACTCAGTGGCTTTACTGCAGTTAATCTTGGTCTATCTGCAATTTTCTTTACTATACTGATTATCGCGCCAATAATAATATTTGATGATATGCAGACCATCTGGTCTGGAGCTATCATTCCCTTGTATTCAACTCTCATGGTGTGGCGTCCTATTGTATTGCGCTGATTGTCTTCTGCATTCCATTCTCTGTTAGTCGTGGGTGCAGTTAACGCCTGGTAAGTACTGGCTGCAAAAACCTGATTCGCGTATGTGTTCTGTTTGTGTTCAATGGTAGTCATCTGTTTTGCCTCTTGTGATAACGTAAGACGTCTCGGTTTTACTAATACTTCAGAAAGCATTATGGTATCTGGCGATAAGGCAACAGCAACCATATTTTGCGCAAATAATGAGTCTTTTACCTCTAGTATTGCCGGGAAGTATCCTACATGAGTAAAGACTAATGTATCTCCAATATTGGCTAATGCCTCAACTCGCCCTGCTTCATCAGCACTTCTGCCATATCGCCCCACTCTAAGTGTGGCGTTCTCTAATGGCGTAGCCGTATGTGCATCAATAATGATGCAGGCAAATGACCTTTGTGTGGTATAATCGGGCGTATAGCCTTGCCCTTTGCTGGAGATGGCAAAGAGGAAAAATATAGAGCAGATAAGCAGTTTATCTAATATGAACAATTTCACGTTTTTTCAAAATAACAGCCGAGCGCGAAGGTAAATATAGGTGTAGTACATTCTGTCCGTCGCGTGGCTCTGTGTAATATATAAAGAACATATCGTTGCGATCAAATCCGCCAAATCGTCCCTCGTCTGTTGATAGTACAATGTTATATCTGCCTTGAGGTACTGGGATTATATAGTCTGTGTATGAGTTCGTTGGGCTGAAGTTGAATACTATAAGGTAATCACCTCTTCCAAATGCTAATACTTGCGTCTCGTCGTAGTCGTAGTATCTATATGGGTAAGAAGGGACTGGTGTCTGCTTGAATATCTCTATCATGGCCTTCTCAAAATCCAATAGATAATGATATCTCAAATAGTCAGCATGCGCAAGATTCCATTGTCGACGTGCGTATTTGTAACTCCAGTTATTGCCTTCGCGAGGAAAGTCTATCCACTCTGGATGCCCAAATTCATTGCCCATAAAGGTCAGATAGCCTCCTGATGACGTAAAGAGCGTCACAAGTCGTATCATTTTGTGTAGGGCAATTCCTCTGTCGACATTCATATTCTGACTTTCCACGTTCATGTCCGTATACATGTCCTTGTCTATAAGTCGGAATATAATAGTCTGGTCACCAACTAATGCCTGATCGTGACTCTCAGCATAGTTTATAGTCAGTTCTTCTGGTCTGTGTTGCTGTAATTCATAGAATATCTTTCCTACTGGCCATTTTTCATCTGGTGTCTCTTTTATGAGTTTAATCCAGTAGTCCGGTACTCCCATGGATAGTCTATAGTTAAAACCTACTCCACCACACTCAAATTTTCCTGCTATACCAGGGAATCCCGACATCTCTTCGGCAATGGTGATAGCGTTAGGTCTGACTTGATGTATAAGTTCGTTGGCAAGTGTTAGATATAGTATGGCGTCATCATCTTCGTTGTTCGCAAAATAGTCCTCGTATTTCGTGAAGTCTTGCCCCAATCCATGATTGAAGTATAGCATTGATGTCACACCATCAAATCTGTATCCGTCAAAATGAAACTCTTCAAGCCAATATTTGCAGTTTGATAGTAGGAATCGCTGAACTTCATGTTTGCCGTAGTCAAAGCATCTGCTATCCCAAGCTGGATGATTGCCTTTATCTCCATAATGGAAGTATAGATCTGTTGTGCCATCTAGTTTGGAAATTCCCTCATTTTCATTCTTGACGGCATGAGAATGCACAATATCCATTATGACTGCTATGCCATTTTCATGAGCCTCATTGATTAGCTCTTTTAACTCCTCTGGGGTGCCAAAACGAGACGAGGCTGCGAAGAAGTTCGATACATGGTATCCAAATGATCCATAGTATGGGTGCTCCTGAATGGCCATAAGCTGAAGTACGTTGTACCCAGTCTCTATAACATGTGGAAGTACGTTTAGACGGAATTCTTTAAATGTGGATACGCCTTCTTTCTCCCCACTCATGCCTATGTGGGCCTCGTATATTAATTTTGGCTCTGCAGGTACCTTGAAGTCTTGGTCGGTCCATTTGAATTTCTTATCCTCCCACGCTTGTGCATCAAAACCTTTGGTCTCTTCGTTCTGAATTGTTCTGGTGATGTATGCTGGTATGCGTTCTCCTTCGCCTCCATTCCAACGAACAAGCATCTTGAATTTGTCGCCATGTTTTATGGTATTCTTCGGAAATTTCAATTCCCAAGTGCCATTTTCAAGGCGGGTCATCTCATATTGCGCTTCTTGTCTCCAATTGTTGAAGTCTCCAATAATGCATATAGAGGTAGCATTTGGGGCATATTCTCTAAGTACCCAAATGCCATTCTCCTGATGCAGACCATAGTATTTGTATGCATCAGCAAATTGAGAGAGACCTCCATATTCGCTTTTAAGGTCCTCTATGCGATTGATTGCTCGATGGTGACGCCAGTCAATAGTCTTGGCGTATGGTTCAAGCCAAGTGTCCGTTTGGTATATCTGAAGAGCCATAACCGTTAAAGTTTATCTGTTGCAATGGAGAAGCATACTTTCGCACCCGTTAGGTAGTTCATGTCTACCCAGATTCGACCATGTGTCAACTCTATATATTTTTTCGCAAGTGTCAACCCGATGTCATGTATGCGTGTTTTCCCTTCTAAGTTAGCATCTGCAATTGCCATGAGGTTGAATATCTTTTCTTCATCTCCTGGCTGCATAGGTAAGCCAGAATCGCTGACCTCAAATTTTATCTCTTTCTGGTCAAAGGCATAGTGTATCGAGATAACTCCGTTGTCTGGTGTCGCCTCAACGGAGCAGTTCAAGATTTGTTCAAGTATCTTTCTGATTATCTCTTCAGAGTTCCATATCGTATCGTTTGGTGAAGAGAGGGCATAGTTTAACTCAAAGTTGATCTTCTTACCAACTTTCTCTAGTTTCTTCTTATAGGTAGCCACAACGTCATCTATAAGTTTGTTGAGAGAGTGTGGAACCGCCGATTTGTTGAGATAGTTCGACTGCAATTTAGAGATATCTACGAGACTGTCTATCACATTGAGCGTAAGTCTGCTATTGCGTTTTACTATATCTATAAATACTCGTCTCTCTTCTTCTGAGTCAGTTGACTCAATGAGGTCCATGAATCCTATTACTGCATTCATAGGAGTGCGTATCTCTTGTCCTAAATTTGTAAGGAAAAGTCTCTTTAGGTCAGAACTCTCTTGAGATTTTTCTTTTTCACGGTTGAGGTCAGATTGTATAACCTCCATGTTCTGATTCAGAGATGCTATGCGTGTCTCATATTGCTGACGCTCTGCTCTCATCTGTTCTACTTGCAGCTCCGCATCAAAAAGTGGCGCAAGTATGTGCAGTAGTCGGGTCTTATTGTCAATGTCGCTGATGTCTGATGTGTATAGTCCCAAAATGATGCCTGTAACCATGTTACGGCTATTTTTAACAGGAACTGATATAAAAGCACTGGCCCCCATTTTAGGAAACGGTAAGTCTAAGAGTACTTGCTCAGCATTGTTCGATGCTGCTGCTTGCGCATGTTGCCACTGAAAACTCTTCCCTTTAACGTCATATTGGGAATCGTTACAGTCAAATACAAGAAATGATCCCATTGTGCGTTGCTTGCTGCAAAGTAAGAGTATTGGACACTCCACCATTTCTGCTAGCTCGCATAGTCGCTTATGCGAATCGTTAAAGCCATAAGAGCATAATAGTTTTTTTAATGTAGCGTGATTCTCATGCACGTATGTCGGCATGTCAACGTATGTTGAAGTAGAATCCGAGTTGCTCCCGGATTTCGCCTTTAATATCCTGCTTATTCTCGAAAATATACCCATGTGTTGCTAGTTTTGTTGACAAGACAAATGTAATTATTTGTTTCTAGTTTTTCAATAGCGTCTACGAACTATATATAGAAAAGTGACATAAAAAACCACCCTTTATTAAGGGTGGTAGATTGATATCTTTCTTTTGGCATTATTTGCCGTTCATCTTCAAGAGGGGGTCTATGTATTCTCGATTGTTCGATAGACGTGGCACTTTGTTCTGTCCGCCTAGCTTTCCTTTGGACGACATCCAGTCGTAAAATAGACCGTCTCTGGCTACTGTCAGTATAGGCCCACCAAGTGTGATGTCTTTGTATCGTTTCGCCTCATAGTCTGAGTTTACTGACTGCAATGCTTTGTCAAGTGTGACACGGAATAGTTCTATGTCATCAGGGGCTTTCTCAAATTCTATAAGCCATTGGTGACAGCCTTGTTTCTTCGTTTCCATAAATACAGGGGCTGCAGTATAGTCTCTTATTATGGCTCCAGTAGCTTCCACCGCTTTTTGTAATGCTTTTTCAGCATTGTCTATCATCAACTCTTCTCCAAAGGCGTTGATATAGTGTTTCGTTCTGCCAGAAATGATGATTCTGTGTGGGTTCAAGGAGACAAATCGTATAGTGTCTCCTAGCATGTATCTCCATAATCCGCCGTTGGTCGAGATGACCATAGCATAGTCTACACCCATTTCTACATCGCTTAGAGTGCATGCTTTTGGGAATGGATTGCCTAGTTCTGATAGCGGCACAAATTCATAGAATACTCCGTAATCAAGCATCAATAGCATGCCGTTTTGTGATGGGTCATCTTGCAGAGCAAAGAATCCTTCACTGGCATTGTAGGTCTCTAAAAAGTTTATTCCTTTAGGAGCTAGTGCTTTGTATTGTTCTCTATATGGCGTGAAGTTTATGCCTCCATGTATAAATAGCTCCAGGTTAGGCCATATTTCATGTAGGTTCTCTTTCCCGGCTACTTGTAGTATGTGTTTAATAAGGATGAGAAACCAACTTGGAACACCTACTATGCTCGTTACATTTTGGTGCATAGTATAATTGGTTATCTTCTCAAGTTTCTCTTCCCATTTGTCTAGTAACGCGATATCCGGACTTGGGGTCTTGAATAGGCTAAGCCATAGAGGGGTGTTGCTTATCATTATGGCAGATAGGTCGCCTTCTACGCTTCCTGAATTTATGGAAGAGATCTTTTTGCTGCCTCCTAAGATAAGACTCTTGCCTCCAAATAGTCTCGATGTAGATTCATGTTGCTTTGTGTACACGAATGTTACATCTCTTCCTCCCTGAAAGTGACATTTGTCTAGTATGTCTTCAGTGACAGGTATGTATTTGCTTTTCGCATTGGTAGTGCCAGATGATTTGGCAAACCATTTTGTATGCCCAGGCCATACTACGTTGTCTTCTCCTTTTATCATTCGTTCTATATAAGGAGAGAATGTTTCGTAATCTACTACTGGAACGCGACTGGCAAAGTCTCCGTATGTGTTTATAGAGGCAAATGAATGATCAATGCCAAAAACAGTATCTTTTGCTTGCTGTATGTTGGCACAAAGTTGTTTCTGCTGTATGGTGTCTCCATGATTCGCAAAATCAGCTATCTGCTCTAGTCTCTTTCGGGAATATATGTTTATGAGTCTGTTTAAGACGGGCATATTCAGTTTCTAATTTAGTATAGTATACTCTTCAGCATCAATAGACATTATAGAGTAGTATGGAAGGTTGTTGTCTATAGTCCATTGATACATCATATTAACATCCGTTAGGTCACTGGCAATTCTTTCACATTCCGTTGTTATCGAAGTGTCTGCACTGGCAGCTTCCAGTAGCTCCATATAGCTTCTCCTCATTCTGAGTAAATCGTCTTTGTAAAATCGTTTCTCACACAGAGTTCCGTACACTGTCATTTCGTTCCCTATAAGCTCTTTGTTAAATCCCATAATGTCTCCTTTGGCATCTAGTCGAATAGATTTGTCAGAGTTGGACATGATGCAGTGCCTGTTGCCTTGTCTCACATTTGTAATACGTCCTCTTAATAGAATGCGCTTGCCTATCAATCCACTATCCAGATCTTTGATAAAGGTATTGACGTATGGCGCGTTTATTATCGAATCTGGAAATTCAACGTATGTATAGCTGTCACTTTTGGGGGTGCCTCCACATGCAGTTATAATCGCTATGACCACTATTGTTAATGGGCGAACAAGATATTTCATTGTTTTTCCTTTTGAGAGTTAATATATATCATTCTTTGGTAGGAAGGCTATCGCTAGGAAGGCTCCCAACCCAAAACATAAGAGTGCCACTATCGCATACCATCTTGCATGGCTGCCATGTCGTCTTTTCCTGTACGCGTATATGCCTACTAATAGTATATGTACCCATATAGCGTTGACGTTTATATCGGTTATTTTAGGCTCTATAAGGAGTGAGTTCTCTTGTTTGAGCCTAATAATAAATGGAAATGTCCATTTGTTTATCTTATTCCACGTAGATTCTTTGGCTGGAACAAATGCAGAATCTATAGCACTCAGCATCCATGCGTTCAGTGCGTATGTGTATTCTCCTTCTGGTTTTGTTACTGTCACGTTCCAATATAGTAGGTTGCCCAATACTCTGACGTAGTCTATATCAGGATCTATATTTGGAATGTCAAGCCACTGAACATAGTACGATCCGTTGTCGTCAATATTCACACGGGCCAGTTTGCCGTCGTTGGATATAAGTATTCCGTAAAAGTTATGTAGCGTAGGTTCGTATGGGTGGAATGAATGCCAGCCAGAATTTGTCGTAAGATGTGTGTCTCGTACAAATGGTCTGCTGTTGACCATTTTCATGTGGAATAGTTTGCCGTCCGCATCAAGTACGAAATATCCTTCGTCATATCGTTTCTTGGTTGCCGTATTTCCTATAACCCACTGCGCAGGGAAGGTGAAGTTTCTGCGGAGAAGCTCGTTCTTCAAGAGCTGGGTCTTCTCTTTGTCAAGTTTATTGAGGCTGATGTCATATATCTCTACATCTTTGTCTAGAGAGAATATATAGTCTGTATTGATCGCTCCAACTCGGCGTGGTATCGACTCAAATACAGGGTATGCCACATGCTTTGGCTGGTGCTTCCTGGTAGGGGATATGCGGAATGATGTCTGGTAGCTCCTGATCATTTTCGCATCACTATCAAATCCTCCTATCTTACTCGGCATGCGACCGTCTGCTATCAATTGTCTGTAGTTTAGCAGCGGCATCAATGAGTCGAATTCTGATGTAGTATATTTACGCCCCTTGCGGTCTGTCATAGGGCACATGTTGTCACTGTAGTTTATGTACACTATGTCCTTCAACTGCGAGCTATACAGCACCAGTGGATATTTAGGAGGGGTGTACGTGGCTATCTGAACAAGGTATGGCACAGATAGTGATACGCAAAATCCTATTGCAAAAAGCAGAATATAGTAATATGTCTTCGATATGCGCATAAGTCTTTTATCTACTTTCTCCGTTCTTGAATCGTATCATATTGTAGAATGGCGTCAGAAATGCCACGATTACTGCAAAAACAAATAGTATATTCGAATTGACGAATGCCCATGGCTGGCAGTCTAGTAACATCACAAAGTCAAATGTCAGCAGCAATGGGACAAAACTGATTTTTCTCCACCAGCTAGGTTCTATTATCAGCGCCACTACTATAGCGTATGTGATGTATCCGCAAATTAACCATGGATATATCGCGAATACTATATGGTTGAGTACCACCATCGGTAAGTATTTTGCTAAAAAAAGCGCACACAGCATGCCAACAATATATACTACAGTAAGTACGATTACGCCATAGGCCAATAAGGCAGCCATTACGTAGTGCTCTTTGTATGGCAAGTGAAGTGTTAGTCTGAATCTTCTGTCTACCATTTCAGGGGTAAACTGGCATATTGCTAATGTTAATCCTAATAAGGTAGGGATATATTTGAATGTAATTAATGGCTGAGTGTTATTTATGATGATGTCTCTGACAATATTAGTAACTCCGCTGATTCGCACCGACTGCGCAAAATCAAGCATGATATATAGCATTATCGATAGTACCACTACTAACGATATCACAAACACGAAGCGAGTCTTTAACCACTCACGATAAAATATGGATTGGATCAGAATCTTCATGCCGCTGCCTTTAATATTTACCAGTCAATCCAATAAATGCATCTTCAAGACTGAGGTTTTCTACCACAATATCAGTCGCGTCGTACTCATCTTGAATGATGAGAGATATCTTCGCAGGGTCCTCAAATGAGTAGAATTCCCAGTGATCTCCTATATGTTCCGGATTAAGGAATTTTGGAGTAGAGCGAACCATCTTTGCCTGTGTCTTAAACTTGAATCTGTGGAAAGTATCTAATATCTCCGATGTCGGTTTGTGAAGTATAGTACGACCATAGTCAAATACTATACAGTCATCTATCAGCATCTCCATATCTTGTATGATGTGGGATGTCAGAAAGACTGTTCTTGTCCCATCAGAAACAAATTCTTTAAGATTCTCGATGAAGAGGCGGCGATATCCTGGGTCAAGTCCCATAGAAAAATCATCAAGAATGAGCAGCTCTGGGTCTTGCGCAAATATAAGACCAAGCGCAACCTGACTCCTCTGCCCACATGACATCGTAGAAATTGGTTGCCTGCTTGTTATCTTAAGTTTGGAGATGAGGTTGTAGTACGCCTGAGCGTTCCAGTTAGGGTAGAATTTCGAGTAAAATCTCTCTATCTGGTATACGTTCATGTACGGGTGCTGAATATGTTGCTCCAGTAGTAACCCTATTCTACCTTTGGTAGTAGGTCTCATCTGATTCACATTCTCCCCAAGTACATAGGCCCCACCTCGAGTCGGACGTAAAAATCCGTTTAGTATATTGATAATCGTAGTCTTTCCCGTGCCGTTCTTGCCAAGAAGTCCAAGGATTTTCCCTTTTTCTACCTGAAAGGACAGATCACGGAATATTAGTCGATTACCATAGTAGTGAGTTATGTTTCGACAATCTATGACAAGGTCGTCATTAGTTGTGAACATAGGTTCCTATATTTTCGCCACTCATTAATTTAAGCAAGTTGCCTTGCTTATCCATGTTGAACACAATGATTGGGAGGTTGTTCTCCTTACACATCGTAGTCGCTGTAAGATCCATAACTTTGAGGCCTTTGTTGTATATCTCGTCGTATGTAATCTCATCGTATTTCGTCGCTGTAGGGTCTTTCTCAGGGTCGGCTGTATATATGCCGTCTACTCGTGTACCCTTGAGCATTACATCTGCCTCAATCTCAATGCCACGAAGAGATGAGCCTGTGTCTGTAGTGAAGTATGGGTTGCCAGTACCCGCAGAGAATATGGCTACCTCTCCGTTATTCAAGGCTTCAATGGCTTTAGGTTTTGAGTACATCTCTCCTATCGGCTCCATTTTGATGGCTGTCAAAACTCGCGCTTTCTGACCGATGGCCTCAAGCGCCGAACATAGCGCCATGGCGTTGATCGTCGTCGCCAGCATGCCCATCTGGTCTCCTTTGTATCGGTCAAAGCCTTTAGATGCACCGCTTAAACCACGGAATATGTTTCCGCCGCCTATCACAATGCCTATCTGTGTGCCCATCTGGGCTATCTTTTGTATCTCTTGTGCATAGTCGTTTAGACGGTTAACGTCAATGCCGTAACCTTGTGCACCCATCAAACTCTCACCACTGAGTTTTAGAAGTATTCTCTTGAAACGTGCTGCCATAGCTGATATCTTTATATTTACGCTAATATCTGATCATAGAATTGGTCACAGGCCTCTACAAGCTTGTCCTCTTCTGTATATGGTAGGAATGGTTTGCCCGACTCCTTGATGTATTCCATAACAGCTGGGTCTATCTCTTTGCTGCCTTGAATGAGGCCGTCCGACATGTCCACTACCATCTTGCAGAGTGATATATAGTCGTTTACCTCTATCATCTTCTTCAAGCCTTTCTTGTCAATACCCTCAACAATAAGCTTGTTCTTGATGTTGCCATCCCATATCGACTTGAATCCGTCATCGTAAATAGACATCACAAGCTTGGAGTTGGCAAAGTGTGGGTCATCTTTCATCAATAGTCGTACAAATGGCATGATAAATGATGTAAACCATCCGTGACAGTGAATTAAATCAGGCTCCCACCTTAGCTTTCGTGTCGTCTCTAATACTCCACGGGCAAAGAATATCGCTCTCTCGTCATTGTCTGGCTGGTCTTCTCCATCAGGACCGTAAACATCTATCTTGCGACTGAAGAAGTCTTCATTGTCAATGAAGTATATCTGCATGCGCGCCTGCTGGATGCTTGCAACTTTGATGATAAGAGGATGATCGTTATCGTCAATAACAATGTTAAGCCCCGAAAGGCGTATTACCTCATGTAACTGATTGCGACGCTCGTTAATGTTTCCAAAGCGCGGCATGAATGTACGTATCTCCTTACCTCTCTCTAGGATGCCTTGTGGCAAATTCCTACAGATGCGTCCGATTTCCGACTCGGATAAGTAAGGCATAATGGCCTGAGAAACGTAGAGAATTTTGGCTTTTTCCATCTTTACATAAGGGTCTAGAACCCCGTTGCAAAGTTAGTGAAAAATACTTAATATATCGCTATGATTTTTCACAAACTATCGCAATGCAGTCTATATCACCTCCCTAGTTGCTGGAAATCTTAAAGATGCTGAGCGATTTTTGCAGCTTGTCTGCCTGTACGTCCAAGCTCTCTGCCATCTTGTTTAACTCGTCTGATGATTTGGCGTTGCGCTGTGTCACTTTGTCCATCTGTTGCATGGCTAGTGATACATGCTCTGCTCCTGTCTCCTGCTCCGCACTGGCTCCTACGATGTCTTTAACAAGGGTTCCTGTCGATTGAATGTCAGGTAGTAACCCTTCTACCGCTTGCCCTGAATTCTCGGCTAACTGCATTCCTAATGCACTTAGTTTGGTAATCTCTTGGGCAGCTAGTTTCGTCGTCTCCGCAAGTTGTATGACTTCTTGCGCTACTACAGCAAAGCCTTTGCCTGCACAGCCTGCTCTCGCCGCCTCAATGGATGCATTTAGGGCCAATATGTTGGTTTGCTGTGAGATGCTCTCTATTATGTTTATCTTTTCTCCAATTTGTTTCATTACGTCTACTGCCTCAAGCACTATCTTGGCTCCCTCTTCGCCTTTCTTTATGGCTGTGTCAGAGGTGTCTGCTGTCTCTCTGGCGTTGACGGCATTCTGCTTTATCATCGAGGTTATCTCTTCCATGGTACTGGTTATCTCTTGTGTAGCAGAGGCTTGCTGAGATGCTCCGTCGGCAACACTGCTGGCCGTCTCGTTGATGAGGGTCGCATTATGTGCAACTTTGTCTACAGCTGCCATAATGTTGGATATCGTATCTACCAGATTTTTGTTCAGTGTCTCTACGCTTCGCCCTAACTGACCTAGCTCGTCAACTCTTGTGGCTATGGCTTTTTTCTCTTTCTCTGTGATGGTATCCGATAGTACTAGGTTGCCGCTCGCCATGGCATCGGTCATTCTCTTTAGAACACCAATTGGGGTCGAAACTCTCCATGCTATGATCCACGCTAGAATGTATGCTAGAATAAGTGCTCCTATCATAAGCAAGCTGAGTCTTGTTCGCATGTATACAATGCCGTCAAAGGCTTCACTCTCTTTCATAGGGGCCACTACCATCCAGTGTGTGCCTTTGACTGGGGCATAGCCGGCTATCAGGTCGTTACCTTCGCGGGTGTATTGTCCTATTCCTGTCCCGTTTGTAGCTACTGCATTCTCTACGAATTCTTTTGTCTGCTCGTCGTCAAGTAGATTGAATCCGCTTAATACTAATTCGTTGTTCTCATGTGCTATGACTCGCCCGTCTAAATCTATAATGTATGGATGCTCCGAGCCAATGTTTACGTCGCGTACTATGTCTGAGAATACTCCTGCATCAATGCCTGTCGCCAATACTCCGATCACTTCTTCTTTGATGTTTTGGATAGGTACTGAGTACATGGCGGTCATCTTTCCAGACGTTTTCGATATGATGAGGTCTGGCTTGCCTACATTGCCTTTTATTGTCTCTAAAAAGTATGCTCGCTTGGTAAGGTCTACTACGTTGTGCTCCGTTGTGATGCCTTCTCCTTTGTCGTTGATGATTACAAAGCGTACTATGGTAGGGTCTCCCTCTAACATGCCTTTAAACATGGTTACGGTTTCGCCTACTCTCTTGCTTCGTACGTCCATTCCATCTGTGTATGAGTCAAAATGATGACCTTTGGCTACTATGCTCACCTGTCGGTTTCTCATAGCCACTATTTCGGCTATCTCGTTAGCTGTAGTCTCTGCCTGTCGCATGAGCGACTCGTTTGTCTCCTCTGTGATAACTCGCATGCTGTAAATGTAAGCTGCGATAATCAATACTAAACATACACCCGCCGTTGCAAGAGTAATAGTCGAGGTCATAAACCTGCGAATGTTCTTAGATAAAATCATTTTGTTGTTCCCAATAGTGTAAATCGTATAACCTAATAAACGTGATATGTGTTAATCTGGCGCAAAGATATGTCTTTTTAATAACACAATATTTATGTTGTGTCTATTTGTTTTCAAATTCAGATATTTATTCCTACTTTTACACCAATTATTTCACTATATCGTGCAGTTATGAAGAATATTATCATCATGGCATCTGCCATATTGTTGTTCTCAGCATGTCGAAATAATGCTGATGTCCTCCCAACCGCTTCTCTAGCGTCCGTTTCTGGAATCAAGTTTAGCGATACTACCCCTAATCCAAAGGAGGGTAAGCGTGTATTGGTCATAAGTTCTAGCCCTCGTCTCGGCGGTAATACAGATCTTTTGTGCGACGAGTTCGTTCGTGGCGCTCAGGAGGCATACAACCTCGGTAAGTCTATAAATAAAAGATAGGTTTTAATATTGTCATAATCATGTTTTTAAGGCCATTCTCTATAGATGACGCGCCAACTATCCTTTCGTGGATTGATAATAAGCTCGATTTCCGTAAGTGGAGTGCCGATCGTTATGTGCATTTTCCCGCTTCTCCTCAAGATATGGTTGCACAATATGATGCCGATAATATCTTCCCTCTCACAGCTGAAGATAGCGAGGGGCGTGTTGTCGGACATATTATGATCCGCTTTCCAAATATGCTGGAACCGCGTGCTCGCCTCGGTTTTGTCATCGTCGATAGCCGTTTGCGTGGCCGCGGATTGGGAAAGGAACTTGTTAGGTGCGCCGTAGATTATGCTCAGCAGAAAATGGGAGCAAAGGATATTTCTCTCGGTGTATTCCTTAATAATCCTTCTGCTCTCCATTGTTATCAGTCTGCTGGGTTCCAGGTCGTCGGTAGCGAATCTTATATGGTTGATGGCGAGCAATGGGAGGGTGTAGAGATGAAGTATAATGGTTGATAGCTGTAGACTTTTCATGAAATCATACAAGTATATTAAGAGTAATGCCTTCACTGTAGGGCATAGTGAGGGTAATCCTGCCGCATGTATCTTCGTCGGAGGAGAGTATATATCAGACGCTGAGATGCAGCGTATAGCTAGCGAACATAGGGGTTTTGTCATGGAGACCGTCTTCTGCGCACACTCTTCTAAGGCAGAATGTACTCTTTCTTCCTATTCCTCCGAGTGCGAGGTCGATTTTTGTGGCCATGGTACAATCGCTACAATGTATGGATATGTGAATGATAATCCTCAACTAAGATCGCGCAAGGTTATCGATGTAGAAACTCGTCGCAAGGGTATGATCAAGGTCTACAATGAGATCGATGCAGAGGACGCTATCTATATCGAGGCTCCAAAGGCTGTTGAGTATAATGTCAGACCAACTGTTGATGAGATAGAGCATATCCTCTCTCTTCCTAATGGCGCGATAGATAGGAATAGGTCTATTAGGTTGATTGATGCTGGTTTGCGAACTCTTATCGTCGGTATCAGATCTCTTTCTGATGAGGTGAGTGTTTTCCCTGATCTTGATCAGCTGAAGTCTTTCTGCGTGGCTAATGATATTGATATCATCCTCATCTACTCAATGGAAGTCGCTAGTAATGAATCTTTTGCTCATACTAGAGTGTTCGCACCTAAATTCGGCTACCTCGAAGACCCGGCTACAGGGTCAGGTAATAGCGCATTCGCTAATTATCTCCTTATGGAAAACATGTGGAATGGAGAAATGATTACCATCGAGCAAGGGGGTAATGATCGTATCTATAACGCCGTAAAACTGAAAACTCTCGATGGTAAAGTCCTTTTCGGAGGACGCGCAACTAAGAAGATAGAGGGTGTTTATTGTATTTGATAAACTCCCGTCATTCCCTGTTCGCCCTATAGTTTACAATCTTCAATTCTCGTAGTCTTGTCTTTAAATTCCCATCTTTAAGCGAGATTTCGAGTAATGACGATTTGTGTCTTTCTGCAAAGGCACAATTTGATAAACTATTATTACTTTTGTAGTACTAAATCTTTTGGATGAATACGGACATTGTTCTTTAAGTTGCCTCTATCTGTTTTAGGCAACGTTTTTTCAAATAACCAGTAAGTGGGCGCTTCCATAGCGCCCGCACAGCACTTTTCGTGCTTATTATCAAAACTTTTCAAATTTTACAACATTGGAAAATAATAATATAAATGCAGCTCACGAGGCTGTAATTACCGATTTCGATTTTAAGATGATAGCAGAGTTTTTCTCTGCTCTTCCACAGCAGGGTCCTGGCTCAGATGCCATGACTCTCCGCGCTATGAAGTACCTCTCTTCTATTCCCAGAGATGCACGTATAGCTGATCTTGGTTGCGGAACGGGCCGACAGACTGCTCTCTTGGCTAAGTCTTTCCCTGAGGCTGAAATCTTGGCGGAGGATCTGCTCCCTGAGGCTCTCGAGGGACTTAAGTCTCGCATGATTGTCAATCATATTAATAATGTATATCCTGTCGAGTGTTCTATGGATGCTCTCCCTTGGGAAAAGGAATCGTTAGATGTTATATGGGCCGAGGGTAGTATATACAATATCGGATTCGAAAGGGGACTCGGGTATTGGCACGATTTTCTTAAGCCCTCGGGTATCTTGGCTCTTACTGATTGTTGCTATTTGTTGGATGAACGGCCTGATGATGACGGTTGGTTGGAGCGCAATTTTGTAGATATCACTTTCGTGGCTGATAAGGTCGCTATCATGGAGCATAAGGGGTATAAGCTTCTTGGCTCTTTCTCTCTGCCATCATCTTGCTGGACAGAGGATTATTATAAACCTATGCTCCCTGCTATGGCTAGGTTCTTGTCTGATAATCCTGGCAATCCTACGGCCGAGTTCTTCGTGGCTCGTCTCCATGAGGAGATGGATCACTACAAAAGGTTCGGAGCATACTATGGTTATGTTTTTTTCATAGCTAGAAAGGTATAACTATTTCTGTGCCAATAATATTTTGGTATTTCGGATGCTGTCTCTTTTCGCGGCGGCATCCTTTTTTTGTCGCTTCCCCTGCCATGCTTAAAATGACAAACTGTCGACTAATGTGTTATTAAAGTTTAAATATGTAAGTCAATAGGGCTTACGCGTTAAATAATCATTACTTTTGCTGTCACAAACACGTTAATCTGTCCTTTATTCAAAACGATGATTCACTCAGATTAGGAGAAAGGACAATAAAAACAAAATGGCTATGAAAAAGTATTTATCATTAGCTCTATTACTAGGATACTCTATAGCATGTCATGCAGAAGGGTTAAATACTTTGGTAATTGAGTTGACAAACAAAACCACAGCTAAGTACTCGCTCGAAGAGAAACCTCTTATCTCTTTCGCGAAAGAAGGCGGTGAAAAAGTATTGAAAGTCAGTGGCGTTGCAGTAGCGTTCACTGAACAGCTTTCAAATGTTGCAAAGTACTATTTTGAGTCGAAGGCAACAGCAATCCAGAATGTCAAGGGCGATGGCGATTTCCGTTTCGCATACGACGGGGAGTCTCTTTCCGTAGATGGAGTAAATGCTGTCTCTGTCTTCTCTTTGGATGGTAAGCAGTTGAAGAGCATCAAGGGTGATGGCGAGTTGAATATTTCTCTCTCCGACCTTCCTAAGGGCATCTATGTAGTTAAAGCGAGTGGCAAATCAATCAAAATCATCAAGTAATGAAAAGGGCATTTATTTTAGCAGCTTTGGCTATCATGAGTGTTGCTGCCATGGCACAGAGCATGATGACGGTAACGGATACCGACGGTAATATCAGAAAACTTAAGGTTGACAATGTAAAGGAGACCACTTTCGTAAACGCAGAAAGTTTTGAAATCAAGTGTTTGATAGGCGCTGTCTCTACTTATGCTCCAAGTTATCTTAGCGAACATCCCGACCATTCTAGTGTCGTCCTCTTTATTGAGGCGAAGGGGTTTACTAAGGGCTATTATGTTATAGATCCTGCCTACTATTGGAATTTAGATGGTGGACTGGACCTAGATGAAACTTGGTCTGATATGCTCTCTTTTGGTGATGAGATTGAGTTCGGCAGTCAACTTTATAATGATTTGGCCACTAAAGGAGAGACGGCTACTATTGTGGATGGGTTAAGTCCAGAAAGCACATACGTATTTGTCATCGTAGGTGAGAATGCTGATGGATCTCGTGGCATGTATTACGAAAAATTCACCATGCCTAAAGAGGGCGAGGTGGTAAATTCTCCACTACTCCCTACTACAGGCCCTACACCTACAACTCTGTCTGATGATAAGGTGTTTGACCCTGTATTCGGCTATGCATCACTATATGGTGATTATTCTGAGAATGGGACTAATGACGCTATTCTTGATATCTATAATATGGATGAGAGCGAGAATTTCTACTTGCAGATAGCATATCCTATTGCTGATATTAAAGCTATAGAGGGCACATATACTGTAGTGAACAATTTCAATGGCGTAGCATATACAGCCCCTGCAGGTATTAAGGACGAGAGTGGTTGGAATCCTTGCCTCTTTACAGCATTGGATTCTGATTACAACATGAAGGATCCAAGGGCCATCATTGTAGAGGGTTCATTCACCATCACTTTGGTTGAGGGTTCGCGATACAAGCTCGTGGCTTCTTTCAAGGACGAGAAGGGTCATACTATTAGTTGTAATAAAACTATCTCTATAATATTTGAAGATTACACTAAATCAGAGTAGTAAGAATGAAAAAGATATTTACATTAGCCATATTGGTTGTAATGTGCGTAGCAGCCATGGCTCAGGATATAATGAAGGTAACTAAGGTAGATGGTTCTGCAGAGAGATTTGTTATCAATAATATAGCTGATATTGCGTTCGACTCAAGCGACATCGTGCCTTTTGAGATATCTATATCTGATTTGAAAGCAGATGGGGTTACTGTATCGGTAACTACTTCTGATGATTCCCAATTTTTCTTCTGGGACATCTGTACTGCAGAAGAGCTGCAGTCAAATAGCGTAGAAGAGGTAGCAAAGTCTTATATGAAGTCTTATGTGGACA
>JAKSLC010000045.1 GCA_024401415.1 Bacteroidales bacterium
TTCTATTCCAGCAGGATTTCCACTAGGATCTACTATATAATGATTGCCGTCTTTACTCAGGTTCCCGTCATGCGCACATAACCCTATAAAGCCATTCTCTGCCTGCAGAGTAATCTTGACTTCTGGGCTTACGTAGTGAGGAATGAGTGTAGGAAGACCGATACCGAGGTTCACTACATCGCCATTCTCTAATTCACGCGCTACGCGTTTCGCTATAAAGTGCTTTATCTCGTCCTTATTCATGTATTATTCCTCTCTGGGATTTAGGACTAAATAGTCAATGAAAATATGTGGAGTCTCTACATAGTCAGGACCTATCTCGCCTGTTGGTACTATCTTCTCCACTTCTGCTATTACCATCTTGCAGGCAGTAGCCATTAGTGGATTGAAGTTTCGGAGCGTTCCTTTGTAGCGAATATTGCCAGATTCATCTGCTATATACCCCTTGATTATCGCAACGTCACCATGCAATGGTTTCTCCAAAAGGTACTCTGTGCCGTCTACAGTGATGGTTTGTTTGCCCTCAAGTGTAGTAGGCTGACTGCTATCTGCAACTATTGTACCTACTCCTGTTGGCGTCAAGACACCTCCTAGTCCGGCTCCTGCAGCACGTATCTGTTCTACGAGTGTGCCTTGTGGCTGAAGTTTCAACTCCATCTGTCCCGAGTTTACCAACTCTCCACATTGTTTGTTGAGACCTACGTGTGACGCGATAAGACGTTTAACAAGTCCACGCGCAAGCAGACGACCGCATCCCTCGTTCTGGAATCCAGCGTCGTTGCAAATGACCGTTAGGTTTTTTGCTGTTATTTCATGGACAATCGCCTTGGCAGTTCCACATGTCATGAAGCCGCCAATCATAATTGTCATCCCGTCTTTAATAAGATCTCCAGCTTCCTTAGCCGAGATCACTTTTTTTATACCCATTTCACAGGCAAAGGTAGAGAAAAAGGGGAAATGTGCAAATAGTTACTCGCTGTTTATCATATGTTAACCTTATCAGTTCGTGTTGATTCTTTTTTTATCTATAACCCTAATAGCTTCTATCTATAAAGATATTGTTAGCGCCTATTGCTTCTATCGTATCATGCCATTAATGTTCCAGATGTCTCTCCTGTGGTAGTAGTACTTTTGTAGTAAATAATATTACAATCATCATGGATAATATAGCACTTATTTATTGCGTGTGTTTTGCAATCGTATTGGTCACTTGTTTTGTAGTATCGGCTTGTTCGAAAATTAAATTGATGAATAAGGAAGATAAGCAGTATGTTTTTTATTTTTATACCGTAAAGGTCGGTACAGAAGACAATGTTGGACAATAATAAGCTGAGTAATAACAAGTATGAGGCAGCACTGTGAAAGTGCTGCCTCATACTTGTTGGAGAGAGAATGTTTTGTGTTAGTGTTATTTTTTTCCCTGTTTACAGGATATCCATTATGGACATCTCAAATGTCTTGTTTTCGCATAGTATACGCATAAACTCTTTAGTAGCTCTCTTTACGTATGCATCTCGCGATATGTGAAATGAACCCTCCATCTCGCACCCTTTCTGATTTATAGGTATGGCTACTAATCCTTGATGACGGTGTACGGTAGCTTGCGAGAGTAGTGTCACGAACTGACTGTTGTGTACCAGATTTAGAAGTACAAATATGTCATCTATCTCTATTCTGATGTCAAACTGATAGTCTAACCCTTCCATTATGCGGTCAAATGCATTTCTGGCCTGTAGACCCTTCGATGGCAATGCCATTGGATAATCTTCCAGTTCCGCCCATCGTATGCTGCTTCGCTTTGACAGCGGATGAGTATCGGATACTATGGCTGACAGATGATTCTCAAATAGGTTGTGCGACTCTATGTTGGGGTATGCGCGTGTTGGTTTGTAGCTGAGCGCTATGTCTATCTCTTGTTTGTCAAGCAGCTCCATTAGCTCTTTTACTGAGCGAGATATGACGTTGACTTTTATTCCAGGATACTGCTTCATGAAAGGAAGCAGTGTCTCGTTGAGAATAGGTGCAAATGTGTACGTTGTACCTATTCTCAGTTCTCCTGTATTCAGTTCTTGCACATCTTTTATTCGTGATATGCAAGAATCTGCGTCGTTTATAGTCTTTTTGGCATACGGAAGGAACGATGAGCCGAAGTCTGTTAATGATACTGAGTGTGTGCTTCTAGCCAGAAGTTCTACACCTAGCTCTCCCTCTAACTGCCTTATCTGTTGTGACAGCGTACTTTGTGTAATGTTTAGCACGCGCGCAGCTTCAGAGAAGTTGCGTATCTCTGCTACCTTGACGAAGTATTTCAAATGTCGTAGTTCCATACTTGTAAATATAGGAATATTTTGCTTACAGGTATTTTTTGTCGCTTAAATATTGCAGAGAACTAATATTTGAGCCATTAGTACGCGAAGAAACATCGTTAAAGGATATACCGTTGAGTAGGCGATGGATGCTTGGTCGTTACCGCAGATACTGTTGCTGTATGCCAATGCCGGAGGATCTGTCATAGCTCCACTTATCATTCCCGCTATGGTAAAGTAGCTTTTGTTGAATACAGTTCGTGCTATTATTCCTATTACGATACATGGTAGGGTAGTGATGATAAAGCCGTATAGAACCCACATGTATCCTCCGTCTTTGATTGTGTCGATAAATCCAGCACCTGCGCCAAGACCCACTGCTGCCATGAATAGGCAAATGCCTATATGCCTCATGAGTAGATTGGCCGATGAAGTCGTATATGTAATTATTCGCATTCTAGGCCCTATTATACTGAGTATAATTGATACAATGAGCGGACCTCCCGCTAGACCAAGCTTTACAGGTACTGGCATTGATGGTATGAAAAGAGGTATGCTGCCTAGTAATACTCCTAGTGCAATGCCAATGAATGTAGAGAACATTTGTGGCTCGTTTAAGTGTTTTATAGAGTCGCCTATTACTGAGTGTAGACGAGCTACATCATCTTTTCTGCCTACAACGGTTACGTGGTCTCCCATTTGTAGTATTAGTGATGGTTGCGCGATTAGTTCTATGCCTGCTCGTCGTATTCTGGAAATGGTAATATCGAATGATTTGCGGAAGTCAAGATCGCCCAGGCGCCTGCCGTTCAATTTCGGATTAGTCACAATCAGTCGCTCTGTTACTAGTTCGTTGGAGTTCTTGTTGCTGTTCCACTCTTCTGTCTTTTTGTCTATCTGCGGACCAAATAGTGCAGTGAGCATCTCTATGTCAGCTGGGGCTACTACAATGAGAATATGGTCACCAATGTGTAGTACAGTGTTGTTCTTCACAAGTGCAATATCGTTTGTGTCCGTATGTTTTATGCGGGTAATAACGATATTGCGGTCAGTGATTTTCTGGATATCACGAATAGTTTTGCCATCAACACCTTTATTTGTTATTTCTATCGTGATAGCCTGAAGCTGTTCTGCCTCTTTGGCGTTGTTGGATATATATAGTTGTTGCTCTTTGTCTAGGTTTATTCTGAATATGTATCTTATAAGTACTATGCTTAGTATTATACCTATGACTCCTAATGGATAGGCTACCGCATAACCCTGGGCGAATATACTGTTGCTCTGCCCGTTGTTCATGTCGCTGAAAGTCTGCTGTGCGGCTCCAAGTCCTGGAGTGTTCGTTACAGCTCCATAAAGCACACCTGTCATCTCATAGAGTGTTGCTCCTGTGATTAAGTGTATTATGTACGCTGTCAGTGTTCCTAGCACGACTATTCCTGTAGCAAGTAGGTTAAGTGTTACTCCTCCCTTGCGGAATGAACTGATAAAGCTGGGTCCTACCTGCATTCCTATACTGTATATGAAAAGTATAAGTCCAAATTCTTTTAAGAAATGAGATGTGGAATTGTCAAGCACTAAGCCATAATGACTCGCTAAAATGCCCACAAATAGAATCCAAGTAACGCCAAGAGATATGCCACCAATCTTTACTCGTGAGAGAAATAGACCAATAGCTATAGTCAGAGCCACTAGCAGTAGTGAATGGGCCGCGCTCGACCCAAAGATCAAATCATTAAACCACATAAAATAAGAAGTTGAAATCCGGGCACAAAAATACTCCTCTTGTATTAAAGCGGTTATTGTCGGTTATGAAATAAAGCGATATTTGTTATTGATAAGGTAAATAACAACACATGCGCACTCTCTTAATCTTTTGAGTATGTCAATTATTGTGCTGATTAAATTTTTGCGATGAAATAAGGTCTTCCCCGAGTGTAGCCCGAGTATAGCCCGAGTCTACATGAATATAATATACTATGGACGATGGAGAGTTTTGTGTATTGTATATACTAAAAAAGGAGACTGTTTCTAGTCTCCTTTTATGCTATTTTACGAGTTTCAGAAAACTCTCAGGAATAGGTGTTTGTAAATCTATCAGCTCTCCTGTCTTCGGGTGATGGAATGTCAGGCAGAAAGCATGAAGTCCCATTCGTCCTAATGGGTTGTATTTTGCACCATATTTTGAGTCTCCCACTATTGGACATCCATGTTCCGATAGATGTACTCTGATCTGGTTCTTACGCCCTGTCTCTAGTTCCAATTCTACTAGAGAGTAGTGTGCATTGCTCTGGCATACATAAAAGTTCGTGATGGCAAGTTTGCCTCCTTCTCGTCTCGGGTTGCCAGAGTACATGCGTTTCGTAACAGGGTTTTCAAAAAGATATGTCTCATACCTGCCTTGCTGTGGTGTCAGTACACCTTCTGTTACGGCTATGTATCTGCGGTCCTCGACTATATCATCCCAATTATGCCTCAATATATTCTGTGCTTGCGAATTTTTTGCAAATAACAATAGGCCCGACGTATCTCTGTCTAGTCGGTGAACAATCCATATTCTAGATTTCTTGCGTCCTTTCTCCTTGACGTATTGGTCCACCATGTGATATGCCGTAGGTACCTCAGGGTGACCAGGTACAGCTATGGTACACAGCCCCTCAGGCTTGTTTATTACTACCACGTCATCGTCTT
Organism: Bacteroidales bacterium; assembly: GCA_024401415.1. Taxonomy (GTDB): domain Bacteria; phylum Bacteroidota; class Bacteroidia; order Bacteroidales; family Marinilabiliaceae; genus W3P20-009. The sequence continues at coordinate 4,995 of JAKSLC010000045.1, forward strand.
CATATACTACGTGCAATAGCGACCTGTCTACATCGGCGCGTCCTAGTTTTACTTCTTCCACGTTTCTTGAATTTCTCTTAGCCGTGCAATTATCGTAATTTTTCTGTACCTATGCAAGAATAATAACTACCTTTGAGACCCATTAAACAAATAATAACACAAAACTCATGGCTAAGCACAACGAATTAGGACGTTTAGGAGAACAGTTCGCGATACAGTATCTTCAAAGGAATAATTACTCTATTATCGAAGTCGACTGGATGTACGAGCACAAGGATATTGATATTGTCGCTTTTGATAATGACACGAATGAACTCGTCATAGTAGAAGTCAAAACACGTACATCTGAGATATTCGGCGATCCGCTAGAAGCTATAACAAAGCAAAAGATGCAAAACCTTATCCGCTGTGCCAATATCTTTATCCGTCAGCACAATTATAATGGTAATTGTCGTTTTGATGTCATCTCTCTGGTAGGGGCTTCTGTTCCGTTTAAATTGCAGCATATCAAGGAGGCGTTCAATTCTGCTAATGCCTACTTATAAGACGCTGTTATTCTCTGATATTTGTACATTATTATGTCGAAATAAGTAAATAGCTTGATGTATTAGTATTACCCTCGACTACTTAAATTTTATACATTTGCATATATGATATATTTAGTCATCATATTTCTTAATGATTTTGTAATATGAAGCCATACAAGTTTAGCCCTTATCTGAAAACTACGCTTTGGGGTGGTTATCAGATAGCTCCTTTTAAGGGCATCTATACTGCACAACCGAATATTGGTGAGTCGTGGGAAATCAGTGGCGTTCCTGGTCATGAAAGCGAGGCTATAGACCGTGGCCTTATCGATGATGTCGATGTAGGTCTTACTCTTACAGAGCTTATCGATAAATACAAGGGATTGTTGGTGGGCAATAAGGTCTACAAGCATTTCGGCAATAAGTTCCCACTTCTTGTGAAGTTTATCGACTCAAGGCAGGACCTCAGTGTGCAGGTCCATCCGGATGATAAATTGGCTCAGGAGAGGCATGGTTGCGCTGGAAAGACTGAGATGTGGTATATAATCAAGAGTGATGTAGGTGCCAAGATATACGCTGGACTTAGGAAGCAGATTACTCCTGATGATTATGAGAAGATGGTCAGTGCAGACGCTGAGTCTAACCCTATGGCAGATGTCATAGCTACTCACGAGGCCCATCAGGGCGATTTGTTCTTCCTCCCTGCAGGTCGTCTTCACGCTATCGGCGCCGGTTGTTTCCTTGCCGAAATTCAGCAGACTAGTGATATAACTTACAGGGTGTATGATTTCGGCCGCAAGGACGCGCATGGTAATCCTCGAGAGTTGCATACTGAATTGGCTAAAGATGCTATAGATTATCAGGTGTGGCCAGAGTATAGAACTAGTTATGATAGTACTCAGCCTACATCTCAGCTAATCAACTGTCCATACTTTGTCGTTCATCGAGTAGTAGTTCAGGTAGCTCAACAGATAGACTTCAACTGCGATTCTTTCGTTGTCGTGGTTTGTTTGTGGGGTGAGGCTAATATCAATGGTGTTAAGGTTCGACAAGGAGAGACTCTTTTAGTCCCAGCATCAGAGAATGTATTGTATATCTTTGGTAATGCAACTTTCCTGACGGCGCATATTAAGTAACGGTAAGTAATAGAATAATAAGAGGTCCTTTATCTGTAGTCAGACGAAGGTCCTTTTTTATTGAAGTATGTTTATATAAACAATAAGGGCGACATGTATAACACGTCGCCCTTACATTTATGATAGATTGTTATTAGTCTACGATAGACTTGAATGTTGGCTCGTTGAAGAACTTGATGAACTCAGCGTCCTTCTTAGCGTAATCCTTCCACTTAGCATCGAGGTTGCAAGCCTTGCGGAGGTTCTCATACATGAGGTCACCCTCGCCCTTGTTTGCACCGCAGATAGCCTTGAGGTAGTACTTGAAGCCTGTCTCCTCTGTATTAGCGTTGAGGTTAGAGAGAGCAGCATCCTGCTTGTCAAGGAGAATCTTAACGAGAGCAGCGTTGCAAGAGATTGTTGCACCGAAGTAAGTCTCAGCCTGAGCGTAGTCACCCTCCATGAGAGCGCAAACACCGAGGTTCTGATCGAGCTCAGCACCTACACCAGCAGCCTTACCGAAGTACTCCTTAGCAGCAGCATAATCCTTGTTAGCGAGAGCGCAAACACCGAGGTTGTTCTCTACTTGAGGAGCAGCCTTGAGAGCCTCAGCCTTCTCGAAGAGAGCCTTAGCAGCAGCAACATCACCCTTCTCGTAAGCTACAACACCCTTGTTGTTGAGTGTACGCCAGTCGTTAGGGAACTGAGCAGCAGCTGTCTCATAGATCTTAGCCTCGTTAGCTGGATCAATCTTAGCAGCGTAGAGGAGCTCCTCAACGTTGAGCTGTGATGGATCAGAAGAAGCAAGAGCCTTGATCTCCTCGTCAGACTTGCCGATTACCTCAGCGTTAACTGTGATCTGAGCACGACGGAGAGATGGGAGAATCTCGTCAGCGATCAACTTGAATGCTGTACCGAGCTTCTTGATCTCAGCCTCGCGAACGTCGTTATCTGTGAACATGCTGAGAACGCGGAGGATAAGGTCCTTATCTTGGATCTCGCTCTTCTCCATTGCAGCCTTGAAGCCTTCCCAGTCCTCTGGTGTGTTCTTAGCTACTACGTTAGCATCAGCCTTAGCCTTCTTGAGTTGCTTCTCAATGTATGATTGAGCTGACTTCTCACGATTTGCAGAGAGTTTCTCGTTGAGAGACAAAGCACCATCAGGTGAAGCGTAAGCAGAAACTACTACGTCCTTGAGGTTCTTGTTCTCAGCTGCCTTAACTGCTGCGATGTAATCGTTGATAGCCTTAACGTCCTCTTTCTTGAGCTCGCCGCTGCGGATATCTGCCTTGTTGATGAGGTAGAGAAGCTCAGCTGACTGATCCTCGTTGATGATACGCTGGAATGCATCCTTGCCAATTACTGCAACTGGCTTCTCGTTGTCGAGAAGAAGAGATGTAGCGATAACACCCTTAGCGATTGAACCATCGTGGTTAGGACCCATTGCGAGGTCAACTGTTGTAACCTCCATTGACTCGTCACCCTTTGTGAACTTGATACGAACGATGAGGTCAGAAACACGCATCTTATCGTTGAACTCGATAGACTGCTCTGGGTAGTTGATCTGGCTACCGTTTGTATAAGATACTGTCTGGCCGTTGCCTGGAACAGCCTCACCATATACTGTGATTGAAGGATACTCAGCCTTACCACCCTCGTAAACGAGTACTGGAGTGATTTCTGCACTTACCTTCTTGTCCCATACCTTTTGAGGTACTGTAGCCTTCAAAGACATAGCAACCTGACCCTTGTGTGTCTCGAGAACCTCAGGTGTAACGGTGTACTTGATGTCCTTAGCGACTTCCTTCATCTTGTCCAAGCTTGCACAGCTAGCCATTACAGCAGCCAAAGCTATGGTGCAAAAGATCTGAAATTTTGTCTGTTTCATAGATTAATATTACTTATTTTCAAGTTTTATTTTATTCTTGTTTTTCTTCCTAGCTCAAATCTAGTTTTATATTTATTGCAAATATATAACAAATTAACACATTATACAATGTATGCCGCGGAAATGTTACCTATTTGACGCGATAAGGATGATTAATTTCGTGGAAAATAAATGAGAAAACATCTGTTTGCTGCTCTATGATTTTGCTCAAAGGTTTTCCTGCTCCATGGCCGGCGTTCGATTCTATACGTATCAGTACTGGGTTGTTGCCTGTGTAAGTGTTCTGTAGCCCAGCTGCGTACTTGAATGAGTGTGCAGGTACCACACGGTCGTCATGGTCGCCTGTTTGTACCAATATTGATGGGTAATCCTGGTCTTTTATTGTGTGGACAGGCGAGTAGCTCCTGAGATATTCACACATCTCGAGGTTGTCCTCTGATGTGCCATAGTCTGTTGCCCAGTAGCGACCGATAGTGAATTTATGGTAGCGGAGCATATCCATTACGCCTACGGAAGGAAGCGCAACACGGTATAGTTCTGGGTGTCTGTTGACTACTGCGCCAATCAAGAGTCCGCCATTGGAGCCTCCTGAACAGGTGAGTCTAGATGCTGAAGTGTATTTGTTTTCGATAAGGTAGCGTGCTGCATTCTCAAAATCTTCAAATACGTGCTTTTTCTGCATAAGTGTGCCGGCCTTGTGCCAGTCGGCACCGTATTCTCCACCGCCACGAAGGTTTGGCTCGGCATATATACCTCCTTGTTCTATCCAAAGAAGTATGTTGGTAGAGAAAGAAGGTGTCATGCTGATGTTGAATCCTCCGTAGGCATATATCCAGGCTGGAGCCGAACCGTCGAGCTTGGTGTCTTTTCGACGTACTATAAACATAGGTACGCGGGCACCGTCGGTACTGTTGAAGAATACCTGCTCGGTTGTGAAATCGTCGAAGTTGAAGTCGACATCCGTCTTTATGAGGAGCTCGTTCTGGTTTGTTTTTGTGTTATACTTGTAGATTTGGGAAGGCGAGAGGAAAGAGGTGAAGGTGTAGTAGATATCATCCGAATTGTAGGATGGTATAAAGCCGTCTGCGTTGCCTATGCCTGGAAGTTCAACGGTGTGTTTCTCGTTGCCCTTGTAGTCGTATATTTTGATGAGGGAATACGCATCGTGCATATAAGTCACGTAGAGCTGTCCCTTGTCTGCGATGGCTAGTTTCATTGCGTCTGCCTGCTCACTCAGGATAGTGCTCTCTTTGAGGGTCTTATAGTTGATGCCGATGACCTTGTAGTTGGACGCGTCCTTATTTGTCATGAGGAAGAGATTGTCTGCATCGTCACCGATGAAGAGGTAGTCGTACTCGAATTGGTCAACTATGCGAACCACTTGACTGTTGGACTTGTCAAGGTCTTTGATGAATACGGCATTGCCGGATGTGGATTCTGTAGCGCTAATGACGAGGTATTTGTTGTCCTCAGTAATATCAGTGCTGTATCCTACCTGAGGGTTGACTGGATCTGCGAATATTGTGATGTCCTCAGATTGTGGGGTGCCTAGCTTATGGTAGCATACAGTCATGTTTGTGTTCTCGCCTTTAAGTATATCCTCTTCTGAAGGTTGAGGGTAGCGAGAGTAGAAGAATCCATCTTTATACCAGGTGAGAGAAGAGAACTTTATCCACATGAGGTGGTCGTCAAGGTCTTTCATGGTAGAGAGATCGCGAACGTAGAACTCATTCCAGTCTGATCCGGAGCGGGCTATACCGTAGCCGAGGTACTTGCCGTCTTTAGATACGGAGAAGGTCGATAGAGCCACTGTGCCGTCTTCAGATAGTTTGTTTGGATCCAGACATACGATACCATCTTCTGTGTCGGAATCAGCCATATAGTATACAGATTGGTTCTGCAGGCCGTCGTTCTTGGAGTAGAAGAATTTGTCGCCGTATTTGCTAGGCGCAGAACGCTTAGTATAGTTGATCAGCTCTTTGAGGCGAGTGCTTATCTCATTGCGATATGGCAGAGCGTCTAGGTAAGAGCGTGTGACTTTATTTTGAGCCTTGACCCACTCTGCTGTCTCTGTTGAGTTGTCGTCCTCCAGCCAGCGATATGGGTCAGCTACTTGCTGTCCGAAATAGATATCAACGGTATCTACTTTCTTTGTTTCTGGGTATGTCATTTTTGATGTCGTTGATGTGCATGCGCATAATGAAGCCACAGCGCATAAAGATAAGATGTTTGTTTTTTGCATGCCTTTTAGAGGTAAAAATGAATCATTGTCTTTTACGTGTGATGGTGATATAGGTTGCAATAAAAAGGTACTTTTAGCGGTGAGGTGTAAGTGGGTGCTAAGAGAATGTCGAGGTGCGTGTATGGTAATAAAAAAGAGGGTGCATCGGTGCGATGCATCCTCTTGAAAGTGTATCTCAATGATACTAGGGCGGATTAATGCTCGAGAACGAGAGTCTTAGTTGGCTGGTCACATACCTCTGTTGGGCCGAAGTATTGGATAGGACCAGGGTAAACGAATGCTGTCTCGATTGCCCACTCTGCACGCTTAGAAGCGAAGAACTTGAATGGACCGCCGTCGAGCTTAACGAGAGCCTTTTGGATAACTGGCTTCATCTTACCGTTACGCTTCTCCATGTTCATCATGGCTGTGATAGGTATACCACCTGCGAGCCACTCTGCTGCTGGCTTTGTTGTGTTACGTACTGATGACATGTAACCTGTCTTGCCAGATGCAATGAGGAGAGCTGCTACGCGACCGAGTGAGTAGCAGTAGTCAGCGTCAAAGTTAGAAGGAGCTGCGCAACGACCCTCATAGCCGAAGAAGTGATGCTGTGTAGCGAACTTGCCAACGAACTTGCCCTCTTTCTTCCAAGCTGCGAGCTTCTTAGCTACCATCTCAGCGAGGAGCTGCTCTGTCTCGATGAGAGATACCTGAACGTTACCGTGTGGGTCACGCTCGAGAGCGAGCTGTGTAGATACTGTTGTAGGGAGCGACTTGAAGAGCTCAGCGTTCTCCTTAGAGAGCTTGCTTACTACATAGTCGATCTTCTTGTCAGCTGCTACTGTGTCGAACTCTGCCTGGTTAGCTGCAAGCATATCGTTGAGCTCAGCGATGAGCTTCTTGATAGCTGGGATGAACTCGATAAGACCTTCTGGTACGAGTACTGTACCGAAGTTGAGACCCTTAGCTGCACGTGCTGCTACTGCCTCAGCGATATATGTTACTACGTCGTCGAGCGACTGGTTCTTAGCCTCTACCTCCTCGCCGATGAGTGTTACGTTTGGCTGTGTCTGAAGTGCGCACTCAAGTGTTACGTGAGAAGCTGAACGACCCATCAACTTGATGAAGTGCCAGTACTTCTTTGCTGAGTTAGCGTCACGCTCGATGTTGCCGATAACCTCTGAGTAAACCTTAGTTGCTGTATCGAAACCGAATGATGTCTCAATCATTTCGTTCTTGAGGTCACCGTCGATAGTCTTAGGACAGCCGATTACCTGTACGCCTGTGTTCTTTGCGAGGTAGTACTCAGCAAGTACACATGCGTTTGTATTAGAGTCATCACCACCGATGATGATGATAGCCTTGATGTTGAGCTTCTTGCAGATCTCGAGACCCTTGTCGAACTGCTCAACTTCCTCGAGCTTTGTACGACCTGAACCGATGATGTCGAAACCACCTGTGTTACGGTACTCGTCAACGATTTCTGATGTCAACTCGATGTACTTGTGGTCAACGAGGCCTGAAGGACCGCCAAGGAAGCCGTAGAGCTTAGAATCCTTGTTGAGCTTCTTGATACCGTCGAAGATACCAGAGATTACGTTGTGACCACCAGGAGCCTGACCACCTGAAAGGATGATACCTACGTTGAATGCCTCTGTCTTTGTCTCGCCTGTAGCCTTCTCGAAAGTAACGATTGGCATGCCGTAAGTGTTAGGGAAGAGCTTCTTGATGTCCTCTTGGTCAGCTACAGACTGTGTAGCCTTGCCCTCAGCGAGCTTTGTAGCTCCCTCGATAGCTGCAGGTACCTTTGGTTGGTAAGCGCTGCGTGCTTTTTGAAGTTGACTGATCATTGTCTTATTTTATTGTTTTGTGTTTTATTTTTCTATGTGCGTGCACACTTAGTGCGTGACAAAGATACAATATATTATACAAATCTTCAAGTAAAAAAGAAACAGACTGTCTGCAAGGAGCAAACAGTCTGTTGTGTTAGTATGTTCTACTAGGCTTAGCCTAGATAAAATTACTTGTTGAGAGCAGCTGCAACGTCAACGGCGATAGCTACAGTAGCACCTACCATAGGGTTGTTACCGATGCCGAGGAAGCCCATCATCTCTACGTGAGCAGGTACTGATGAAGAACCAGCAAACTGAGCGTCAGAGTGCATACGGCCCATTGTATCTGTCATACCGTAAGAAGCAGGACCAGCAGCCATGTTATCTGGGTGAAGTGTACGACCTGTACCACCACCTGATGCTACTGAGAAGTACTTCTTACCAGCGAGGATACGCTCCTTCTTGTAAGTACCAGCTACTGGGTGCTGGAAACGTGTTGGGTTTGTAGAGTTACCTGTGATAGATACGTCTACACCCTCTTTCCACATGATAGCTACACCCTCGCGAACGTCGTCAGCACCATAGCAACGTACCTTAGCACGTGGGCCGTCTGAGTAAGCGATCTCCTTAACTACCTTAAGCTCGCCTGTGTAGTAGTCAAACTGTGTCTGAACGTATGTAAAGCCATTGATACGGCTGATGATCTGAGCTGCATCCTTGCCAAGACCGTTGAGGATACAACGGAGAGGCTCCTTACGTACCTTGTCAGCCTTAGCTGCAATCTTGATAGCACCCTCAGCAGCTGCGAAAGACTCGTGACCAGCGAGGAAAGCGAAACACTTTGTCTCGTCACGGAGAAGCATAGCTGCAAGGTTACCATGGCCAAGACCTACCTTACGGTCGTCAGCAACTGAACCAGGAATACAGAAAGCCTGAAGGCCGATACCGATTGCCTCAGCAGCATCAGCAGCGTTCTTGCAGCCCTTCTTGAGAGCGATAGCAGCACCACAAACGTATGCCCACTTAGCGTTCTCAAAACAGATTGGCTGTGTAGACTCGCAAGTCTCGTATGGGTCGACACCATACTTCTCGCAAATCTCGTTAGCCTCTTCTATAGACTTAATACCGTTTTCGTTGAGGGCAGCAAGGATCTGCTTCATACGACGGTCCTGTGACTCGAATTTTACTTCACGTATTGCCATTTTTCTGTCCTCCTATTATTACTCTTTACGTGGGTCAATAAATTTAACTGCACCAGCCTCAGCTGTGAAGCGGCCATAAGTACCTGTAACCTTCTTGAGAGCCTCATTAGCGTCAGTACCCTTCTTAACCTCTTCCATGAACTTACCGAAGTGGATGAACTCGTAACCGCAAACCTGGTCGTCCTTGTCGAGAGCGATACGGTTGATGTAACCCTCTGCCATCTCGAGGTAACGTACGCCCTTTGCCTTTGTACCGGAGAGTGTACCTACCTGTGAACGAAGACCCTTGCCAAGGTCTTCAAGACCAGCACCGATGATAAGACCACCCTCAGAGAATGCAGACTGTGTACGTCCGTAAACGATCTGGAGGAAGAGCTCACGCATTGCAGTGTTGATAGCGTCGCAAACGAGGTCTGTGTTGAGTGCCTCGAGAAGTGTCTTGCCTTGGAGAATCTCTGCAGCCATAGCAGCTGAGTGAGTCATACCAGAGCAACCAATTGTCTCAACGAGAGCCTCCTCGATAACACCTTCCTTAACGTTAAGTGTAAGCTTACAAGCACCCTGCTGTGGAGCACACCAGCCAATACCATGAGTAAGACCTGAAATATCTTTGATCTCAGTTGCTTTTACCCACTTACCCTCTTCTGGGATTGGGGCAGGACCGTGCTTTGGACCTTTTTGAACGACACACATGTGTTCAACTTCGTGTGAATAAATCATATCGTCTTTGTTTTGTTTTATTTTCAATTTGGGCATAAAATGCCTAAAACTTTGCAAAAGTACTGAATTTTACTCCTAAATGGTATACTATGTTGCAAAAAATTGCAACTTGACATTGTTAAAATGTGTTAGACCTGATCATCTTAAGTCCGCCTCGTAGTGGAACCAGTCAATATCAACGTAACCGCCGGTTTTTTTAGTGGCATAGTTGAATACTGCAAATTTAGTTCCCATGAACATACGGGTATAGTCAAATTTTACTGGTATCTCTCCGCCTATTTTAATCCATTTTTTGCCGTCCAGACTGTATTCATACCAGGTCATATCTCGCTTCTCATGAAAATCGGCGTAGACACGCAGATATACAGTATTGGTGTTGATGTCAACCTTCTCTACCTCCTCGGCGTCTACGTGGTCTATAATCCTGTTGCCTTGCTGCAGTTTCATAGACTCTTTGGTGAGGACTATCTTGCATTTGCCGTTGTCTTTCTTTACAGAGAGAACGCCGCAGTCGCTCTGGAAGCCGCTGATACCTGCTCTGTCGCCGTCTTTCATCTTGCTGATGTCCATTTTTATAGAGCCGTTGCATTTAGGACCAGTCATTCGTTGGGTGAGTGTATTTGGCGCATTAAAGACATTGTCTGCCAGTCGGGCTGTACGTAGCCTCATGAATCCTGGTCGTTCTGTTACGCTCCAGGCATTCTCTGTTACGCCATACTGATTGATGAACAATCCGATAGGGTTGTGGTTCCATTGCCAGCAGAGCTTGAGTTTGCTCTCTTTTTCTCCTGCGTAGCCGTATGTCTTGCCGTTGCCGTCACATTCGTCTGATGAGGTGATGCCTTCCATCGATTGGAATGGCTTGCTGTAGTCGTTGGGTACCTTGCCTTCCGCATCGCCAAGCATAGGCCAGCCGTCTATCCATCGTACTGGGAGCAGACAGGGAGTGCGACCTATGCCGTCTCTGTCTTGGAAAATGAGCGAACTCCATGTGCCGTCGGCATTGTCTACCAGGCAACCCTGACCTACGCCTCCGTACATCTCAAAGGGTGTCTCCACAAGCACTTTCTTCTCGTACGGACCAGTAATCTTGTCTGCTCTGTAGCATACCTCTCTGCGGTATCTGTTTGGTACTCCCCATTTCATGGATATCATACAGAGGTAGTATTTGCCGTTATGCTTGAATACACTGCTGCCTTCAAGTAGTGCGCCGCGTTCTTCTGCATCGCGCTCAAAGAGTATCATGTCTGTTCCGCCCTCTTTGACGTCAGACAGATCTTCGTTCAACTCAACCAGATGTCCTGTCTCGCAGAATATGTATACGCGGTTGTCATCATCGAAGAAGAGTGAGCCGTCATGAAGGTGACGTGGTCTCTGTATCAGCTTCCAAGGTCCTTCAGCCTTGTCTGCCGTATAGATGAATCCTTTGCCAGGGGCACCGTTTGCTGTGAACCAAACGTAGAATTTTCCGTTGTGGTATCTGATAGAGGATGCCCACTGACCTTGACCATATACTGTTTTGTTGTCTTTTAGGTCGTATCTGTCGCCGTCGTTTATCTTGTCGAATACATAGGATATCGTCTCCCAGTTCTTCATGTCTGTCGATCGCATTATCGGAGCGCCAGGCATAAGGTGCATAGTGGTGCTGATAAGGTAGTAGTAGTCTCCTACGCGGCAGAGCGACATGTCTGGCACGTCGGCGTTGATGATAGGGTTACGGTAGGTCTCCTGTGCATTGATGCTAGTCAGGGCGCAGATCCCAACCATTACTGTAGCTAGTTTTTTGAACATTGTGTGATCTTTATATTTATTGTGTCGATTATATACGTGTACAAAAGTATGCGATATTTTTATGCATTGCAATCATAAATCTCCCATGGGGGAGATTATTTGGCAAACTTGATTTTCAATGCAGGACATATCTCAGAAGGGTGCTTTGTGGGTAATTCTATTTTTAATCCTTCTGCTGTTTGTGTATATCTTACTTTGCCTGAGCCTAACAGTTGCACGCTTTTTACTTTCTCGTCTTTGAGAGTTTTAATTGTTACCTCATTGTTCTCTGGCCATGCCAACGGAATAGCGTACAATATATCGCCTTTAGAGGTGAATCTTACCTCATTGGCGCCAGCTTTAGTGTAGCTGTCCTCATTGAAGCCTTGATCTTTGATTTTTATTACAGATTCTGCTACTGGTCCCTCGCCGAATTGTTTCCATGGTCTGGTACCATAGATGGCCTCGCCATTGATCTTCATCCATTGGCCAATCTCTAGGAGTATCTTCTCCTCTTTCTCGTCAAATGTTCCGTCAGCTCGCAGTGGTACGCTGAGGAGCAGATTGCCGTTCTTGCTGACTATGTCAGTAAGGAGTTTTATTACGGTAGCGGCCGATTTGTATTTGTTCTGCTCATAGTACCTGGTGTTATAGTGCCAGTTGCCTATGCACGAGCACGATTGCCATGGCCTTTCTATGATGTTGTTTGGTGCTCCTCGCTCCACATCCCATACAAGCGCATCTTTCTGGTCCTCCTCAAGTATCTTGCCGAATACTACTGCCTCGTTCTTGCCTTTGTTCTCTGCCATGGACTTGTTGTATTGGTGAGCTGTTATTTTCAGTCCGGCATCAGAGAGTGGGTAGAATGGGAGAACGGTTACGTCAAAGTATATCAGATCTGGATTGTATCTGTTTATGGCATCTAGCGTACGGTTGTAGAAATTGGTGACGTACTCCACTGTAGGCTTGCTGGCTCCATTGCCCCAGCCCCATTGGTCGCCTGTATTGCCTCCATTCCAGAATCCTTCGCTTAAGTCGTGCTCTTGCGCATATAGCTTCTGAGGGTCAAGTCCTTTCCACCATTTCTCCGTGCCGTCAGCATTTGGTTTGTAGCCGTCCTCTTTGGTCAGCCACCCGTCATATAGTTTGCCGCGCATATCGCCTTTTATGTCAAATCGGCGTGAAGTCTCATACCATGTCCATGCATGGTCGGCATGAAAACTGATGCCAAAGGGCAATCCTGCTTTGTCTGCGGCCTCTTTCCATGCCTTAAGGATATCTCTCTTGGGTCCTATGGCTACAGAGTTCCACTCCTGATACTGACTGTCCCAGAGGTCGAAGTTGTCATGATGGTTTCCAAGGGCGAAGAAATATTTGGCGCCTACCTCCTCTTTGTAAAATTTCACAAGGCTCTCTGGATTCCAGTTCTCTGCTTTGAAAAGGGGTAGTATGTCTTTGAATCCTACTTCAGATTGATGCCCGTAATGCTCACGATGATAGTTGTATGGCTTGCTGCCCTCAACATACATCTCACGAGCCATCCAGTCACCGCTGCCTTCCACGCATTGTGGTCCCCAGTGCGCCCAGATACCAAATTTTGCATCGCGGAACCACTCTGGTACGTCATAGTTCCTGAGAGATTCCCATGTAGGCTCGAAGGCTCCGGTTCGCATAGGTTCTTGTGCTTCAGAGACTGGTATCTCATATTGCTGTGCGTCGATGGAGACGGATGATGCTAATAGTAATACTGCTGGTACGATTCTTTTCATATAAGAGATTCGGTTAAGTTGTTTGACATATAATGTGCTAAGGTATACAAAAAATACATATAGATGTTCATAGAAGGGGTAAATCATATTGTACTTGTGCGAAATCGCACAGTCTAGGTGTGCGATTTCGCACATTTGTTCGGAAATGCACACGTCGATTGTTTGCAGGTGATGTGTGCAATGTGCAGTTATACAGTGTGTTATCGTTTTGGCATGCTTTTTGACATTGTAGTTGAAAAATTTCAACGTATTATGTTTGTTCATTATCTGAAAATTGCTTTCCGCAATCTTGCTAAGTACCGCCTCCAGACGGTCATCTGCCTTATTGGTCTCTCCGTAGGCATGACTTGCTTTGCTCTTTCCTCTCTATGGTTTAGCTATATCAGTTCTTTTGAGGATTTCGTAGAAGATGCAGACAGAACATATCTTCTATCAGAAGGTAGTGCAAAGTTCCAGCCCGATTGTGCAGATTATGGAATCCGGGATGCTATTGCCGAAAAGATTGAGGCTCTTAAGAAATATTGTCCTGAGATTGACCCGAAGAAGCTTAAACAAAAAAAAAAAAAAAAAGTCACCTCGTATAAGTATTTCTGGTTTCTATCACTTATTACCTTGTTAAAGGAAAAAGAAGAACTGTCAATCTCTTTTCAAG
>JAKSLC010000046.1 GCA_024401415.1 Bacteroidales bacterium
CATTCTACCAATACTTGTATGATATACCTGTAGAGAAAGGTTCTGGCTTCTCTATTTTGAATAGTCTTGACTTCATAGTTGACAAAGATCTCGATCCAGAAGGTGCTGGGCGCAACTATGGCGTTGACATAACCCTTGAGCGCTACCTGCACAAAGGATGGTTCGGCATGATCACCAGTTCGTTCTTCTCTTCTAAATTCAGGGCTTCTGACGGCAAGTGGTATCACTCAAGATATGACCGCAACTACATTGTGAACTTCGTTGCCGGCAAAGAATGGATGGTTGGACGCACAAAGAGCAACATCATTAATGCCGGAGCAAAATATACACTACAAGGAGCGGACCGTGTGACACCTATTGACTATGCTGCGTCTGAGGCCGACCCTGACAGAGTTGTACAATATCAAGATGACAAAGTATTCAGCAAGCGTCGTGATATAGAGCCTGTATATGCGTTGTCTTTCAGCTATAAGATAAACAAAGACAAGATCTCACATAGCTTTGTGGTTGACTTTATACGCTCTTCAGCGTTCTACGGTCATAACTACAACTTCAAGCACGACAAATACGAAGAAGTACAAGTCAACCTGACTTTCCCTCAGGTAGCTTATCGAATAGAATTCTAATTATAGTTTTTGTTTTTTTCTTAGGGTCGTTCGTTGGTATAACGAGCGACCCTTTTTTTGTTTATCAGAGCAAAATAGATTGCTACTCGGGACGAATAGAACTTAAGGGAGTATTAAGGGAGTGTTAATGGAAAGTTAAGGGAGAGTTAAAGAAGAGAGAAAGAGAGAGAGAAAATGTGCGAAATCGCACGGTTCAGGTGTGCGGAATCGCACATTTGAGCGGAATCGCACATGAAGTCCCCGAATTAACCACGCTCGTATAATACAGAATATCAACACATTACACCTTTGGCACACTTTTTGACATTAAGATTAGCGTAAATGAATGCATAATATTGTTCACTGTTACTATTAACTATGTCAACAGATACTATTAAATACATAATTGCCATTTGCCTCGCTTGTTTGTCATCTGCGATGACATGGGCATCAGAAACACAGGATACCATCAGGCTATCTCTTCAGGATGCTATCCACATGGCGCAAGAAAACTCTCCTTCTGCTCAGGGTGCCAGACATCAGTACCTTGCAGCATATTGGAATTACAGATATTTCCGTGCAAACTATCTTCCATCGGTTAAGATGTACACCTCTCCACGTCTTAACCGCCCTATCAACAGCGTTACCCAAAGTGATGGTACCAGTGTCTTTATCAAACAAAACCAACTCTCTACAGATGTGTCACTAGAGGTTAATCAGAACATAGCCATGACTGGCGGCACCTTATTTCTAAGCACTTCGCTCACACGTATGGATGAGTTGGAGCTAGAGACTAAAGCCTTCAATGCTATGCCTATTCAAATAGGCTATCAGCAAAGTCTATTTGGATATAACGACCTCAAATGGGCGAAGAAAATAGAACCTATTCGCTTTCAGTTGGCCAAGAAATCGTACGCTGAGGCCTTGGAATTGGTATCAGCGCAAGCGTGTGAGGTATTTTTCAACTGGATAGCAGCACAGAGTAATTTAGAGATGGCTCGACTTAACTATTCATCTGCAGACACGCTCTACCGTATGGCTCGAGGTAGATATGCGATAGGCAGCATAAACGAAAATGACATGCTGCAACTAGAAATCAACAAATTAAATGAGGAGACCAGATGTATGGATGCTGAGATTGCGCTTAAGGGGTGTACGCAGACATTGTGCTATTATCTCGGCATACCAGAAAATGCGAATTTAGAACTGATACTTCCCGAAAGTGTTCCTGACTTTCAAGTTTCGATGGATAAGGCCATGATTCTGGCTATGGAAAATGCTCCAGACCCAGACTCATACTCCTTATCTAGAATACAGAGTGAAAGCAACCTTGCACTAGCGAAGTCAAATGCAGGATTAAGAGCTGACCTGTATGCCCGATTTGGATTATCACAGACATCGGACAACATGAAAGACAGCTATAAAAATCTTGACCAACAGGAATACGTTTCTTTGACTATATCCATACCACTTCTAGACTGGGGACGAGGCAAAGGATCCGTCAGAGTAGCACGCTCACAAAAAAACAACATTGAGACTGAAGCCAAGCGAGGCATGCAGATATTCAGGCAAAACATACAGAAACTGGTACTGCAATTCAACATGCAAGCACGCAAAGTATCTGTTGCAGCCCGCACAGCCACGCAAGCGAACCAGAGATACAACGTTGCCCGGCATCTATACATACTGGGACGCAGTACCATACTTGACTTAAATTCAGCCATTACGGGAAAAGATACTGCTCGCAGAAACTATATAAGTTCGATGCAGACTTATTGGAGTCTATACTACACTTTACGCAGTATCACAGGATATGACTTTGAGTCTGACATAGCATTAGCTGAATTATTACCAATTGAATAAAACATACAACAAAATGGATATAAAGATAAAAAAGAGACCTTGGTATATTCGTCACAAATACACCATTCTTCTCGGTGTTACAATAATTGCCCTCTTGGCTTACGCCATAGTACTCTCCTTGGGGCCACGTACTATAAGAGTCAACGAAACAGAGGCGCGCATAGCGAAAGTTGAGGAAGCATTCTTCATGGAATACGTGGATGCGGAAGGCATAGTAAAGCCAATATCTACGATACGCATCAACACCCTTGAAAGCGGCACACTGGCTCGAATTGTAGCAGAGGATGGTGCTACTGTACATAAAGGAGATTCCATACTATTCCTTACCAACGACGAGCTTATGCGTACGATAGAGGACGAGCGAGACGACTGGCAGAAGCAATACAGCCTTCTGCAAGAGCAGAAGCTCACCCTCGAGCAGAAAGTCATATCACTACGTCAGCAGACACTAGATGCACAATACGAGCTTTCACGTCTTGACAAAGATCTTGCCATCAACCGTGAAGAATTCAAGATGGGCATCACGACAAAGGCACAGCTAGACATGAAGGAGGCAGAGTATATATACCGACATCAGAAGACAGAACTTCAATTACAGAGTCTACGACATGACTCAGCAGCGACAGTGATAAGACAGAACCTGCTGGAAGCAGACTTCCAACGCGTAGACAAGAGATATGAACGCAGTCGTGAGCGCATGGACAACCTTGTAGTGAGAGCTACAACAGACGGGCAGTTCAGTTTCTCTGGGGCTACACTTGGTCAGCGTATCATGACAGGCGAGTGCATAGGAGAGATAAAAGTCATGACATCATACAAGATGAGCATTCAGCTTAACGAGTACTACATAGACAGAGTATCAGTTGGCCTACCTGCAAGCATTACCTATCAAGACAACAAATATGAACTCAAGGTAAGTCGTGTGGTTCCAGAGGTCAAGAACCATACATTTGAGGTTGAGCTTGTATTCGTAGGAGATATGCCTGCAAACGCGCGTCTTGGCAAGAGTTACAGGATTCAAGTAGAGCTAGGGCAGCAAGAGAAAGCAATAGTGATGCCAAGAGGAGACTTCTATGCATCTACCGGTGGCAAATGGATATTCAAGCTCACAGATGATGGCAAGAGGGCCGTGAGAGTGCCACTTACAGTGGGACGTCAGAATCCAAAGCAGTATGAAGTACTAGACGGATTGGAGCCAGGAGACAGAATTATCTTGAACGGGTATTCGAACTACGGAGACATAGAAGAACTGGCTATAGAGTAAATCAAGAAAAAACAAAAAACATAGTAAACAAACGATTAACACATAAGTATCATGATTCAATTATCACACATCCACAAGATTTTCCGCATGGAAGAGGTAGAGACTTGGGCAGTAAACGACGTAGATCTCAATATCAAAGAGGGTGAATTTGTAGCCATTATGGGACCATCAGGTTGCGGCAAGTCTACACTGCTCAACATACTAGGACTATTGGACACACCTACAAAGGGAGAGTATAAGCTACAAGGCGTTGATGTAAGCAATATGAATGAGACAGACCGTACGAAACTACGCAGAGGAGTAATTGGCTTCGTATTCCAGTCATTCAACCTTATTGACGAGCTTACAGTGTATGAGAACATTGAACTTCCGCTTCTATATATGGGCAAGAGTGCAAAAGAGAGGAGACAGCTAGTTGAGGAGGCGATGAAGCGTATGAATATAGAGCATCGTAAAGATCACTTTCCAGCACAGCTCTCAGGTGGTCAGCAGCAACGAGTAGCCATTGCTCGCGCGGTGGTATGCAGTCCAAAAATCATCCTTGCTGACGAGCCTACTGGTAATCTTGACTCGAAGAACGGAATTGAGGTAATGAATCTACTCACTGAGCTCAATAAAGAGGGGACAACCATCGTAATGGTTACACACTCACAGCGTGATGCTGGTTATGCATCTCGAGTGATCAGACTCTTTGACGGACAAATCGTGTCGTCTGTTGAGATGTAACAAACCTAGCCTCTCCTCTGAAGGGAGAGAAGATTACTGTTTTGGACGCATGCGTTTAGTATAATGGATTTGTTTTTTTGAGACGGAACGCGCTCCGTCTGTATGGTTGGGCTATACTCGGGGATCACTCGGGCTACACTCGGGGAAGACCTTAGTTGCTCGCAATTTTTTATTATTGGTTAAGTAAGAATACTACTGCGTGAACACGCTGTAATATTGCACAATAGCTTATATTATAAGATTATGTTTTTTCATTACATAAAGATAGCGTTACGAAATCTGAAGAAATACAAGATACAGACGTCGATAAGCGTCATATCCATGGCGGTAGGAGTGACGCTAACGGCGGTGATACACTCGATGCTATTGGTAGTGCTAGAGGTAAGTTCGCTTGAGAGGAATCCCGACTACAACCAGATACACTGGGTGCAAGGAGCTGTATGCCGTCAGCCAGTGTTTCAGCAGAAGTTGGAAAACAGAGAATTCAAGTCGATACGCGACTACTGCACACTGCCAGACCATACATTTACGATGGAAATCTACCTAGAAGACAATGAAGAGCAAGAGAAGTACGTGCGAGGGAGTGTGCTAAGTGTGGCGCAAAAAACGCTGGACTTCTTTCACTTCATATCTCCGGTAACAGGAGAGCCATTGAAGAAGCTAGAAGACAATACGGTAATAGTGACCGAGAACTTTGCCATGCAGACATACGGGACACTAGACGTAGTGGGCAGGCAAGTAAGGCTTTGGGACTACACACAAGAATGGAATGCCCAAGAAGGAAGATTCGATATAATACCCAACGAATGGAAGTCGTTCGTCATCTCGGACGTACTTCATACCAATATGAGTGACAACTTCCACAATGCCGACATATACAAGAAACAAGACGACTATCTGTGCCAAACGTACAAAATACTGCTGATACCCAATGAAGGGTGCCAATACCAGCAGCTATGTGACGAAATACTGCCACTAGCAGAAGAGCTGCTAGGTGCAGAACATGGGACCAGCATAGGCTATCTGCCTTGGAGCTACCACAGCTATGAGAACGGAGATGACTGGCAGCTAGATATGTATCATACGATAAAGGCGATATGCTATACGGTGGTAGGGCTCATACTATTAGCGGCATTTCTAGGCTATATAAGGATGCAGACACAACTCTTCTGGATAAGGCAGAGAGAGATAGCACTGAGGACCGTAGTGGGCGGACAGATGAAGTCGCTCTTCGGGCTATTCTTCACAGAGATAGGGCTAGTAATGCTATTGACACTCGGTACTTCCTTGCTGATATGCCATATAATGCGCGAGCTGCTATATGAGAGTATGACGATATTCTTCAAGAAAGGCGGTATGCTATGGCAGATGAACGACTTTGAGCAATATGCGGCAATTATCATTCTGGCATTGACAATAGTGAGCATGCTCTTTGTGATGCTAGCGGTATGGCAGATAAGACGATCGCAGACAGGACTAGCGCTACAGATGAAGCCACAACGCAGTCACGCCATGCGCAGGATAGCCATTGGCTTCCAGATGATACTATCGACGATATTCATAGCAGTATCATTGATGCTATACGACGCAGTGCTAGAGAGCATAACAAAGGGACAAGAGGGATATAATGTGGAGAAATACAGAGAGAGCTTTGTATACTCCATTACAAGCGGGGAGAACAACTTCTATGATAAAATGGAGAAGTTGAAGAAGATGGACAATATAGAAGGCATTGTACCATGGTATAGAGGCAATGCAAGCTATAATCCAGAAGAAGAGATAGAAGAACTGAAATACTACTTTATATATACGCAAAAAGACGATGAGCTGGTGAAGTATCTGGATATAGAGATAACCCCTGTGCCATGCTCGGCGAGCAAAGAGAACACGGTATACGTATCAGAGAAGATGTATGATGCCATCACCAAGGGAGGGACACAAGTTGCGCCTGCCATTAGGATGCTGAGTTTTTATGATCATGAGACAGGTCAATATCTGGCGCCAGAATATGCGTATGTGGCAGGCACGTTCAAGTCGATGCCTTCAGAACATACCAGTATGCAGACAGTGATATGGAACCGACCATACAATACGGCGACCTATCTTGTCAGTGCCAAGAAAGGCGAGACAGAAAATGTGCGAAAAGCGCTGACAGAGTTACGCGACGAAGGGTTGGCATCGGTACCACAAGTGCCAGTGCAGCAGGTGAAGGTGATAAATGACAAGGGAGAAGGGCTGATGTTTACAGTAGTGTATACGATATTCATACTCACGATTATCAACATAATAAGTACCTGCTCGTCGCTCTACTCGGCCATATCGCTAGATGTGCGAAGGAGGAGAAAAGAGGTGCAGCTACGCAAGATAAACGGAGCATTGGCAAGAGATATATTCAAGATATTTGCCAAAGAATATATAGTGCTTCTGATAGTATGTTTTGCAGCGGCATTGCCATTGAGCTATATTGCGGGAATAATAGGATCGCATGCGCTGAATATCAGTCAGAGCAACTTTGAAGATGTAATCTGGATGTTTATCTGGAACTATACGAAAGTAGCCGGGCTGATAACCATAATCACAGCGCTGACGGTAGGCGGCAAGATATGGGGCATAATGCACATAAAGCCTGTGGATGCGCTGAAAGAGTAAAAAACACGAAATACGTTAAGCTAACGACCAGATACCCGGTTACAGCTGTGAAGTCATTATCTCACGCACGCTCTTGATATGTATGACTTCACAGCCTCCCATCTGGTCGGGAAGCATCGTAAAAACAGTAATCTGGCTAGTCCTTTCATTAATATCATTTTGGAATATCAAATCAGTAGTATCCTGTCTGTTTTTCATACTCCAAGACTTATCACCACTACACACCACCTTAAGTCGCTCGAAATCTTCTCTAGTAAGAGGAGTTTCCAATAATATCACCTCCTCTCCATCCACCTTATCCCAAGTATGGACATTATGACGGAAAATGGAAGTATAATCAGGCACATCGCCGAATAACTGAGACAGATAACCGATATGAACGGGATCTATGCGATCTGTATACTCGCCATAAGTAACAGAAAAACCAGAGTCGTACAGATCTATAGCAGCAGAATAGAAAGTACGACAATCAGCATTCTCTGACACCTCACTAGCCAAATAAACGTTTTTTTTCTGATTGAGACACGTCTTATGCATATGACGAGTGTACAGTTGCTTTACGAGATTTACATTCATTTGGTACTGAGCCAAGTCGTAATTTCCTCTATAAGAAAATCTTGCAGTTATCAATTTAGGCTCAGAATTATTATCCTCTATATAAACGGTATCCATCTCGAACCTTGGCAAGATACTAACATCTATAAGATTGGCCAATGACTTTTCGTTATTGTACTTAAAACTCTTAGTCATAACTTCGTAAGGAGAATCCTCGATAACATAAGGAAGTATTGCTATAGGGATTATTGTTGAGGCGTAAGTGACGAACAACAATATATCACTCTTACCCTTACGATTAGAGAGATAATGCAGCAACCCAGCGAAAAGAAGATAATAACTTGTCGCAACTCCACATTCGACATTAGGAAAACATTCTACCATTATTGCAACGATACCCACAATAATCATAAACATTGCTCTCAAACTTATATGAGGCTTCCTTAGATAAGCGAAGTACCCCCAAAGAGCAATCATGGCGACATCAGCGGCGATAAATAGTGCAGAGAGAGTCATACTGTGAAAAATAGTGTTTACAACAAAAAATCGAAAGAACTGATTCCCCGAACCAGCCTGGTTGGGGAATCAGGATATGCGGACAAAAATCAAACCTTCATAGGCATGAGGAGCATAAGTTCGTCCTCACCATCACGTTTGAGAGCAGGAGAGAAGAGAGCTGATCGAGCAGGATCTGCGAGAGAAATCTCCAGTTCCTGACACTCCATATTAGCGAGCACATCGAAGAAGAATGCACCCTTGAAGCCGATTGTCATATCATCTCCTGAGTAATCGCAAGAAATTGTCTCACTAGCCTTACAAGAGAGGTCCAAATCTTGAGAAGAGATATTGATGCTATTAGAAGATACATCGAGACGTAATAGCTTAGTATTGTCAGAGAACAACAAAACGCGGCTAACAGCATTGGCGAAATCCTGACGATTAACAGTCAACTTATAAGGATTGCCATTAGCAGGGATTACGCTTCTATAGGCTGGGTAAGCGCCCTCTGGCTGAAGGCATACCATAGTGAATAGAGGCATTTGGAAAACGATGTACTTTCTGTCGAAAGATATATTGACAGTGGAATCTACCTTATCCAAAACGCTCTTTAAAAGAGCAGCAGGACGCTTATTCAAAATGAACGACGCGTTGATGCCTGGTTGGATATCTGTACGGCAGTATCTTACGAGTCGGTGAGAATCTGTAGATACTAATGTAAGCATTGTAGGTTCTACGTCGAAGAAGATACCATTCATAGCTGGTCGCAATGGATCGTTAGCTACAGCGTGAGTTGTACGAGCGATACCGTTGAGCAAACTTTGAGATGATGCGGTAATAGTCTGTGCATCGGCAGACAATTCAGGGATAGCAGGCCACTCATCTGCTGCGTCACCAGTTTGTGTACTAGTACCCATGAGAGTAGAAATCTGGATGGCGTGAGAGACTTCATCGATAGAAATCTCTATAGGCTGCTCTGGGAGTTTTTTCAAATACTCCATCACCTTACCACCAGGAACTACTGCCTTTGCATCGCTCTCTGAGTCCATGACAGAGAGTTCAGTTTGCATAACGACATCTGAAGAACCGGCTGTAACGATGAGGCTATCGCCCTTAGTCTCAAATAAAAAATGTCCCCAAACAGGTACAGCTGGCTTGCTCTCGATGACACGGCCAAGTACCGAAAGACGACGTTCAAGGTCGCCACATGATACTTTAAACTTCATATATCTTCTGTATTATTTATTCAAGTTATTCTGCAAAGATAAAGAAAAAATATGTTGGGGTACAAAAAAGTACTTATATTTGTCTTCTCTCAAGATAAAAAACACATAGCAATTCAGACACATAAGAGGAAATATGACAATACAAGAAGTTAAAGACGACCAACGCTATTTGAAATTACTAGCGGAGAAATTTCCAAACATAGCTTCTGCAGCAACAGAGATAATAAACCTGGAGGCGATTCTCAACCTACCGAAAGGGACAGAACACTTTCTCAGTGACCTTCACGGAGAGAACAACGCATTTCAGCACGTATTGAAGAATGCTTCGGGAGTAATCCGCCGCAAGGTCGACGACATATTTGGCATGAACCTGAGAGAGTCGGACAAAAACGAGCTCTGTTCCTTGATATATTACCCTGAGGACAAACTACGCCTTATCAGCCGCACTGAAAGCAATCTACAAGACTGGTACCGCATCACGCTGCATCGTGTTGTGGAAGTTGCCCGTGTAGTTTCCTCAAAATACACGCGTTCCAAGGTCCGTAAACTTTTACCCAAAGACTTTGCATACATCATAGAAGAGTTACTTCATGAGCAGCAGAGCGAACCGAACAAACAAGATTACTACGCAGGCATTATCAACTCGATAATCAATACCAACAGGTCTACAGAATTTATTATCGCTATCTGTCAACTTATTCACCGACTAGTTATAGACTCACTCCATATCGTAGGAGACGTATACGACAGAGGCTCTGGATCCTGTGCGATAATGGACACCCTGTGTTCGTACCATGATTTTGACATTCAATGGGGAAACCATGATATTTCATGGATGGGTGCGGCAGCAGGCAACCTAGCACTTATAGCCAATGTGGTACGCATTTCGATACGATACATGAACGTTGAGACACTAGAGGAGGGATACTCAATCAACCTTCTACCACTAGCTACATTTGCCATAGACTTCTATGGGAACGATGCATGTAGGGAATTTCAAGTCAAGGAGTACGAAGCGAACAGCCGCATGGCGCACTCTACGACCATGATGGCCAAGATGCACAAAGCCATATCTATTATCCAATTCAAACTTGAAGGTCAGATTGTAGCTCGTCACCCTGAATACAACATGCAAGACAGGCGGATGCTCCACCTTATGAACCTTGAAGATGGAACCATCACCATAGACGGCAAAAGCTATCCACTTATAGACAAGCAATTCCCCACCATAGATCCAGCAGATCCATACGCCTTGACGCCAGAAGAGACAAGACTTATGGATCAGCTATATCACTCATTCACATGTTCGGAGCGCTTACAGAAACACCTACGCTGTCTATATCAGCATGGTAGTCTATTCCTAACGCGCAACAACAATCTGCTATATCATGCAGCAGTACCACTAAACAACGACGGCACATTCAAAGAAGTACTCATAGAAGGCATAACATATAGTGGACGTGCTCTTATGGAGCGGCTAGACCGAGTGATACGAGATGCATACTTCGCTAAAGACCCGCACACTAGACACTATGCTCTTGACTACATGTGGTACTTATGGTGTGGACCGGACTCACCTCTCTACAACAAAGACAAGATGACAACCTTTGAGCGATACTTTATAGCAGACAAAGAGTTGTACAAAGAGCAGAAAGGTGCATACTACGAGCTTTGCGACAAAGAGTCGACCTGCGATTCGATACTTGAAGAATTTGGACTCAATCCTCAAATCTCCCGAATAATAAACGGACACATTCCTGTTCGCACGACCAACGGAGAGAGTCCACTACGAGCAAACGGCAAACGACTTGTGATAGATGGAGGCTTCTCTAAAGCCTACCATGCGACCACCGGCATTGCCGGATACACCCTTATTTACAACAGTCACGGTCTCCAACTAGTGCAACATGAAGCTTTTGAGAGCAAAGAAAAAGCCGTGTTAGACGGAACTGACATCCATAGTCGTATGCAGCTGGTTGAATTTAAGACTCACCGCATGCTTGTAAGAGACACAGACAGAGGAAAAGAACTTACAGAACAGATAACAAACCTTCAGAGACTATTGATGGCATATAGGAATGGTCTTATAAAAGAGGAGTAGTTTTCTTTTTTCTAAAATCTTGAGGGCGGATGGGGTCAGGGTCTTGCCATAGACCGACCCTATCTTCTCTTGCCTTAGATTCTGCAACAGAATAGAGTTCGTCATTACTATAATCTGTATAATGCCACGCATAACCAGCTTTAATCATTTCTAGATTCACGTCCTCTACCGAGGATGTAGAAACCTTTGCAACGGAACGACCATACCTATCCTTTTTTGACACTGAAATAGTCACTTCTCCCTGATTCCATATCATGGAAGACAAAAACTCCTTTGCTTTAATTCCGAAAGCCTGTTTTTTCTCTGGTGCATCAATACCCTCCAGACGCACCTTGACCTGTTCGTGCCCATTCACCAAAAGAGTAAAAGTATCGCCATCAGCAACTTTCACGACACGACCAGAAGGAATCTGCTGTGCAGAAAGAGACACATGAAACATGGACAATAAAAACAACAGACAGATAATCTTCATAATAGTAATGCATTAAAGCTTAGCGACAAACAACGTGTTGAAGATAGCAAAATTCTACATATAAAAAAAGAGTCGGCTGACCGTCACGGCCAGCCGTTAAACTCATAACCACTCAAAACTCTATATATTACACGTCATATGTTTTCTTAATTTGCGACCGCAAAGGTAATAGAAATGATTTAAATCCACAACAGCAATTAGCCTCTCAACTTGTTAAATATCGTAACGACCATAAATACCTATATATCTCACTGATTGTCAGTGCTTTATAAATATATTTCATTAAAAGTGGCATAAAGTGGCATAAAGTGGAGGATTTTATTTAACTTTGAACTCGAATCATTCATAATATCAGGATGAGCACTTTCATAGGCGACTTTAGCGCCAAAATGGACATAAAACAGAGGATAGTACTTCCTGCTTCCTTCAAGCACACGCTTGAGGAGATGGGAGACTTACGCCTTGTGGCTCAGAAAGACATTTATGAAGATTGTATCCGTCTGGTTCCCTACAAGACATGGGAAGAGGACATGGAAATGATGCGCAATAAGTTGAACATGTTCAACAGACAGCACAGACAACTTATGCGTGAATATCAGATGAACACTGCTGAACTACAACTGGATACGAGTGGACGTATCCTTATTCCAAAGAAGTTGACAGATTTGGCGCACATAGACAAGGAGGTAAACTTTCTAGGTCTTGATCGTTACATTGAGATTTGGGCTGCTGAGACGTTAAGTCAGCAACCAATCGGTACTGGATCATTAGCAGAACTGGCTCAAGATATTTTGGGATGAAAAAGAGGAAAGACGACATAGTACTCGCTCACAACGAGGATATGGAGCAGGTCTACCATGTACCCGTATTGCTACACCCCACCGTTGATGGACTTGACATAAAACCCGATGGTGTTTATGTAGATGTCACCTTTGGTGGTGGAGGGCATAGCCGTGAAATACTACGCAGACTTGGTCCGAATGGCAGGTTAATAGCATTTGACCAAGACCAAGAGGCATGGGAGAACAAGCCAGATGATGACAGATTGACACTAGTGCGTCATAACTTCCGATTTATGGAGCACTTTCTGCATTATCTGGGCATCGAATACGTAGATGGCATTTTGGCAGACCTAGGTGTATCATCACATCATTTTGACGATGCAGAAAGAGGATTCTCATTCCGTTTTGATGCTCCACTTGACATGCGCATGTCAAAAGGCATGAAATATACTGCGGCCGATATAATAGCCAATTATGATGAGGCATCATTAACAAATATACTTGCGACATACGGCGAGGTACAAAACCCTCGAAAGATGGCGCAGACACTTATAAAAGCCCGTACTAAAGGAGCTATCAAGACTACAGGACAACTAAGAGAGCTAATAGAGCAAACAACTCCTGCCAAAATGCAGAGCAAAGTACTAGCTCAATTGTTTCAGGCATTGAGAATCGAGGTGAACCAGGAGATGAGGGCCCTAAAGCAGATGCTTTTGCAGAGTGTAAAAGTATTGAAACCTGGCACTGGCAGACTATCAGTCATAGCTTATCACTCACTTGAAGACAGGATGGTTAAAAACCTCATTAAAAGTGGAGATCCGATGACCGCGCAAGCCGAGCAAGATATATATGGTGCCGTAGATGTTCCTTTGGAAACTGTAACTCGCAAAGCAATAGTACCTGATAACGACGAAATAGAGAGAAACCCAAGATCGCGCAGTGCGAAACTTAGGATTGCGGTAAGAAAGGAGGACGACAATGAGTGAGAAACCGTTTAAAAATATAACTGAGCAGTTCCGTCGTCCAAATTGGTTTTCTGCCCGATTTGCTTTGTTTATAGTAATACTCATACTATTGCATATCAACAACCACAACCAAGTGGAGAGATCCATGCGAGAAGAGGCTGCGCTAAAGAAAGAGCTTGAAGACCTCAAATACGAGCGCATCACATCTTCAGCCCGGCTGATGGAGATGAGCAAACAGAGCGAGGTACTAAAGAAAATGAAACAAGAGGGGCTGAAGCTAGAAGAGCTCACTGACCCACCAAGAATATTAGAATAAAGATACAGTATCAAACACTTAACCTGTCGTCACAATGGCTGTAACACGCAATAGCATAAAGAGAAGATCTTTTTTGGTAGGGGTTGTTATATTCCTACTCATGCTATTCGTCGCTATAAAATTCTTCAAAGAGAAAATAGTGAACGGGGAAGAGGCCAGCAAAAAAGTAGACAAAAAAGAACAGGTAGTACTTACTGCGAAGCGAGGAGATATACTAGCTGCCGATGGAAGAAAACTTGCATGTTCCATC
Source organism: Bacteroidales bacterium (assembly GCA_024401415.1). GTDB lineage: Bacteria > Bacteroidota > Bacteroidia > Bacteroidales > Marinilabiliaceae > W3P20-009. Next base: position 14,273 of record JAKSLC010000046.1, read on the forward strand.
AATGAGTACACCATATACATGGACCCTTGTGCCGACGGACTGAAAAAGTATTTTGACACCAGCATCGACTCACTAGCTAGAGATCTCTCATCATATTTTAAAGACAGGACAGCCGCACAATATAAAAAATACATCTGCGACAGCAGAACACACGGCAGACGATACATCAGGCTTACCCCAACAGGAAGAAGGCTAAGTCTTACAGAAAAAAAGATAGTAACTTCTTTTCCTCTACTCAGGCTAGGCAGAAATAGAGGAGGTTGCCTAGAAGAGGTTAGTGGAGCCAGAGAGAGACCATTCGGGCTATTGGCAGCAAGAACAGTGGGACGCTTGTACGATGACAAAGAGAAGGGTGGCATGTATGGTCTGGAGCAAGCATTTGACAAACAACTAAGAGGCGTGAACGGCGTCGGTCAGAAAATATGCATTGGAGGCAGATGGCTCAATAGGACAGTTGACGCTCCAGAAGATGGACTAGACGTACATACTACGATAGATATCGACATTCAGGACGTAGCAGAACACTCACTCATGACGCAACTTCAGCAACGTGAGGCAGAATACGGAATAGCGTTAGTAATGGAGGTAAAGACTGGTGCTATAAAAGCCATAGTTAACCTTAAGAGAAGATCTGACGGCAGCTACGACGAGAACTACTATAACTTTGCGATAGGCACGGCAGTAGATCCTGGTTCAACATTCAAACTTGCAACGATGATGGCTTGTTTGGAGGATGGACTAGCAACTCCTACAGACACTATAAACATATTCGGAGGACAATATAAATTTTATGACCGCACGCTAAATGACTCTCACAAAAGCAACGAGACATACATCACGATATCACGCGCATTTGAAGAGTCGAGCAACGTTGCATTTGCCCGATTGGCCGTAAAGCACTATGATTCCAACAAACAGGCATTCATAGACAAACTGGACGACTTTGGGTTACGCGACTCGCTAGGTCTTGATATTTTAGGAGAGAAGAAGACATTTTTCAAGAAAGTAGGAGAAAAGAACTGGTATGGAACAACACTTCCTTGGATGTCTATAGGCTATGAGCTACAAATCACTCCAATTCAGCTATTAACATTCTATAATGCTGTAGCTAACGGAGGAAAGATGATGCGACCAATGCTGGTACAAAGTCTCGACAAAGATGGGTACGTATACAAAAGCTACAGTCCACAAGTTCTACGCAATTCCATTGCTTCTCGCAAAACCATAAAGACTGTACACGAGATGCTCAAAGGTGTAGTTGAGAGAGGCACGGCAATGAATATTAAGAATACGCCATACAAAATAGCGGGGAAAACAGGAACTGCCCAGACATTGAAAAACGGCGTATACCAACAGACATACCTAGCCTCATTCGCTGGTTTCTTCCCTGCTGACAACCCATTGTATTCATGCCTAGTAATGGTATATGGCGCAAAAACAGGTTTGTACGGCAATGTGGTAGCAGGTACGGTAGTAAAAGACATAGCGGACAGACTTTATGCCGCAGAATTCAAGAAAGGCAATACACTTCAGACTACTGAAGTAAAACTTACCGAGAATATGCCATACTCCAAAGGCGGCAAAGCTGACGACATGAAAGAGGTGTTGCATAAACTTAAGATACCACACTCGCCAATACAAAGTGACGCAGAATGGGTATCGGCCTCGGCACAAGAGAACAACATAAATCTTAAAGCCAAATACTTTGTAAACAGTCAGGTACCAGACGTCAAAGGGTTAGGTGCGGCAGATGCTGTATGTGTATTAGAGCGAGCAGGACTAAAAGTTCAATTATCCGGCTACGGACATGTAACAGCCCAATCACTGGCACCAAACAGTATAGCACCTCGCGGCTCACAAATTACGCTTACACTAAAGAACTAGAATAAATACAGGACAAAAACAGATATAGTCATGATACTTAATAAATTAATACAAGAATTGCCTACAAAACCAGAGGTAATAGGCAATGAAAATATCGAGATCAATGACATGACATTCGACAGTCGTAAAGCTGTTGAAGGGGTACTCTTCGTAGCTCAGAAAGGTGAAAAAACTGATGGTCATGCCTATATCGACAAAGCAATAGAATTAGGTTGTAAAGCCATTGTATGTCAAGTCAAACCAGAGAGTACAAGAGAAGGTGTTACATACGTGATAACCGAGGATACACACTTAGCACTTGGTCTTATGGCATCGGCATTTTTCGGCTATCCTTCTAGACATATGAAACTTGTAGGTGTTACCGGAACAAACGGCAAGACCACTATAGCAACGTTGCTATACAGACTCTTTACAGCCATGGGGAAAAACTGCGGACTGTTCTCGACAGTAGCCAACTACATAAAAGGAGAGAGAATGCCTGCAACACATACAACGCCAGATGCTATAGAACTAAATCGCCAGATGAGGAAGATGGTAGATGAAGGTTGTACACACTGCTTTATGGAGGTGAGTTCGCACTCGGTAGTTCAACATCGTATAGCTGGATTGGACTTTGATGGTGGTATTTTCACAAATATTACCCATGATCACTTGGATTACCACAAGACATTCAACAACTACATACAAGCGAAGAAAGGATTTTTCGATGGTCTGAAGAAAGAAGCATTTGCGTTGACCAATATAGATGACAAGAACGGCAACATCATGCTTCAGAACACAGCCGCGAAGAAATGTACTTATTCTCTGCGCACTATGGCAGATTTCAAGTGCAGCATAATAGAGCAAGGATTTGCTGGCACGTTACTTAAAATGGGCAACACAGAAGCCTTTATGCTATTTGTAGGCACATTCAATGCATACAACCTAACAGCTATATATGGTGCAGCCTGCTCTATGGGAGAAGATCCACAAGACGTGCTCAGAGTATTGAGTACATTGCACCCTGTAGATGGTCGTTTCGAGACTATACAATCAAAAGACGGCAAGACAGCCATTGTAGACTATGCCCATACTCCAGACGCATTGACTAACGTGATATCAACCATCAATGCTATCCGTAAAGAGGGCCAGCAACTAATATGTGTTTGCGGATGTGGAGGAGATAGAGACAAGACTAAACGTCCGGAGATGGCCAGAGAGGCAGTCAAGGGGGCGCAACAAGTAGTACTGACAAGTGACAACCCAAGAACAGAAGATCCTGTTGCCATTCTTGAGGATATGAAAGCAGGGCTTTCAGATGTTGAACTTGAGCAAGTGCTAACTATAGTAGACCGTAGAGAAGCTATACGCACAGCAATGAAGCTTGCCAAAGCTGGTGACATTGTACTCATTGCAGGCAAAGGACACGAAGATTACCAAGACATACAAGGTGTGAAACATCACTTTGATGACCGAGAAGAGGTGCGTAAGATATTTGGCATAGAATAAACAAACGATAATAAAAAGAGTCGAACAAAATGTTGTACTACGTATTTCAATACTTGAGCGAACTAGGAGTTCCTGGTGCAAGTGTTTTCCAGTACATATCATTCCGTGCGGGAATGGCTGTGATAGTATCCCTATTGACTGCCACCATCATTGGCAAGTATATCATAGCACGATTAAGAAAACAACAGATAGGAGAACTGGTACGAGATCTTGGTCTTGAAGGACAGCTCCAAAAGAAAGGCACACCGACTATGGGCGGTATAATCATTATCGCATCTATTCTATTACCAGTGTTGCTATTCACCCAACTAAACAACACATACGTTTTGTTGATGATAGTAACGACAATATGGATGGGAGCCATAGGATTTCTTGATGACTATATAAAAGTTTTCAGAAAGAACAAAGAGGGACTTGCTGGACGCTTCAAGATAGTTGGTCAGGTAGGGCTTGGTGTGATAGTAGCTCTGACACTGTACCTTAGTCCTGACATCGTAGTAAGGGACAACTCTACTGCGACGAAAATGACAACTACGGCAATACAAAGTAACGATTCGACTGACGCGCCAGAAATAGAGACAGAGTATGCGGGTGCCAAAAACGTGAAAGCGCCTATTACGTCCATTCCATTTGTAAAAGGCCATCAATTAGACTATCGTTCTCTAATACCAGCAGAAGGTCAGCTTCAAGAGGGCCTTGGCTGGCTACTATTTGCACTCGTGGTAATATTCATCATCACAGCGACAAGTAATGGAGCAAACATGACTGATGGTCTTGACGGATTAGCGACAGGCTGTTCTGCCATTATAGGCTCAGTCCTTGGCATATTGGCGTATGTATCTTCCCATGTAGAGTACGCCAGTTACCTTAACATTATGTACATTCCGGATTCAGCAGAACTAGTTAACTACAGTGCAGAATTCATTGGAGCAACAATAGGCTACTTATGGAAAAACGCAAAACATGAAACAATGGGCAGAAGAAATCGGTATTAGCCATA
>JAKSLC010000047.1 GCA_024401415.1 Bacteroidales bacterium
GGCTTGCCGCCAATACTCTTCTGGAATTCAAGAGCTTCTTCTACTGAATTAACAGCTATGGAAACAGGAGTCTTAACATCTATCTCCTTAAGCTTATTCGCGAATATCTCGCGATCCTCGGTATCAATGATTGCTTGAACAGGAGTTCCAAGTACCTTTACATCATACTTCTCTAAGATACCGCCTTCATAAAGTTGAATACCGCAGTTGAGAGCCGTCTGTCCTCCAAAAGAAAGCAACAATCCCTGTGGCTTCTCCTTTTGAATAACTCTCTCTACGAAATAAGGGGTAACTGGCAGGAAATAGATCTTATCGGCAATATTCTCGGAAGTTTGAATCGTGGCAATGTTCGGATTAATAAGAATCGTCTCCACGCCTTCCTCCTTCAAGGCCTTCAGGGCTTGAGAGCCCGAATAGTCAAATTCTCCGGCTTCACCTATCTTAAGGGCTCCGGAACCAAGGATAACTACCTTGCGGACATCTTGTTTCATATCGCTAGTGCGCTTTTATTTCTTTACCTTGGAGTGCAAAGGTATAAGTTTTCTTTTTAACACAAAAGCACTTTACATTTTTTAATACTTATATGTTTTACTATGTAATATTTACACTTTATAAGACAAAAGCGGGCAATTATACCAATCTGTAACTTATTTACCCTTGGCCGATTGCCATATTTTCGCACTTATAATAACTTTCTGAGCATATTTTTATTATGGCGTCATGTATCTTTTCTATTTCATTTCGTTCGTCTTGATTATTTTTTATCCTTTGCCGAAGTTCTATAAAGCCATAATTCGTAATTGTTATTCCGTACGATATAAAGCGAATATTCAATGCTGCAAATAGACTTATAGGCCCGACTGAAGAATTAATATGTGCACATGGCAATTCTTTACTATATTTTTTTCTACCTCTGACATAGTCTATTATTACCGTTTTATCATCCATCAATGATACTGCGGTAATAATCATGTCTGTCTTTATCATCTCAATTATTCCTGCAATTTGCAATGCAACAATCCCCAAAATTAGAAGAATAGACACACCAGCCAATAGCACACGTTTCGTATCCCATGAATTAACACTACTGATAAATAGAGCGATACAAAACAGAAAACCAGCAGCCATTATCGCAGAAATAACTATACACAGGTATGTCTCGAGACAAAATCTATGCCTTACATCCTGTCCTTCAGCCGATTGTCGTTGATATAATAGCATTCGCGCCATCTTGATTCCGTTTCCAATTCTTCGAATCGCTCACAAACATACGAAATAAAAAATTTGCGATGAAGAGCTATCTTCCCCGAGTGCAGCCCGAGTCTACAAATACATTATTTGCGATATAAAAAAAGGAGCATTATAAGACCAGCAAATGAATAAACATCATACGTTCATAAATCAAAAACCACAATCACAATAATTGATTATCTTTGTAACAAGAAATAATCATACTTTATGCCAGAGATCAGCATAGGCATCATACATGCCAATAGCATATATTTCACGCTTGATGGTACGTACAAGGATAAAAATAAGCTTACCATCAAACCTGGTAAGCATTGCCTATCCATTACAGAGGGAATGATCACTATTGATGGCAAGGCTATCAGTTCTCTGCCTTATCTCGTACCTGCTAATGACAGATGCAGATTTACTCTTCATGATGTCGTAATCGGCATTGGATTCCATTGGGAACAGAGAGAGGATCAGATTTTTAAGGGCGCTTTGTCTTTCGTAGTCGAAGGTGGCAAATTGTGGGCTGTGAACACACTCTCTATTGAGGATTATCTTTTCTGCGTCATAGCTAGCGAAATGAAGTCAACTTCTTCTTTGGAACTTCTCAAGGCTCATGCCGTCGTTTCCAGATCATGGCTCATGGCTCAGATAGAGGCAAAAAAGAAGTCTAAAAGAGCATATAAAAGCGCTAACATTAATGCCGGAACTCTTATAAAGTGGTACGACAGAGAGGATCATACTCTTTTCGATGTTTGCGCTGACGACCATTGCCAACGTTACCAAGGGTTAACTCGTGCAAATAATACCACAGTAAAAAAGGCTATCAATGAGACCGCTGGTCAATTGCTGACTTACGAAGGCGAGATTTGCGATGCTCGTTTCTCTAAGTGCTGTGGAGGAATGACTGAGGTTTTCGAGTCGTGCTGGCAACCTACCCATATAGATTATCTGCAATCTTTCGTGGACAATCCGATACGCCCCGCAGGTACTCACGACTGGGATCTCACAACCGAAGACGGAGCTAAGAATTGGATAACCTCATCGCCCGACGCTTATTGCGATACTACCGATGCCAATGTCTTAAAACAGGTCTTAAATGACTATGACGTCCGAACAACGCCTAAGATGTACCGCTGGGTCGTAGAATATACCCAACAGGAGATATCTGATCTTATCGAAAGTAAGACTCAACTAGGTATTGGCCTTCTACAGAATATGGAGGTCATAGAACGTGGACCTAGCGGTAGAATAGTACAACTGAAACTTACTGGCTCTAATAAAACAGTTACTATAGGAAAGGAACTTGAAATAAGAAGAGCACTTAGCAAGACCCACTTGCAGAGTTCTGCTTTCGTATTCGAGAGAAATCTTCATGGCAATTTCATTCTCAGAGGTGCAGGTTGGGGACACGGAGTCGGCATGTGTCAGGTTGGCGCGGCTGTAATGGCTCACAAGAAGTTCTCTTACAAGGGTATTCTTTATCACTATTTCCGTAGAGCTATAATCGAGAAGCGTTGGTAGTCGCATGAATAAGACTGTTACCATATTGACAGGACCAACAGCTGTAGGCAAGACGGAATTGTCTATCCGATTAGCAGAGAGGCTGAATTGCCCAATAATATCAGCAGACAGCAGACAGATATACAAGGGGATGCCTATAGGCACAGCTCAGCCATCTCCTGCAGATTTAGCTAGGGTAAAGCACTATCTTATAGCTTGCCGCGAACCTAAGGAGTATTACAGCGCTTACGAATTTGAACGTGACTCACTAAACCTTATTGATGACATATTCAAGTCGTCTGATAATGTTATAGTAACTGGTGGTTCAATGATGTATATCGATGCGTTGTGCGGTCTTATCGATGACATCCCAACCATATCTGATGAAGTACGCCAACTTACCTGGGAGGAGTATGAGTCAAACGGCTTGGAGTATATGATGTCTATCCTTGAGTCTCTCGACCCTGTTTATGCCAGACAAGTAGACGCTCAGAATGCTAAGCGAGTTATCCATGCCGTGGAGATTTGCCGCCAGGCTGGTAAACCATATAGCGAGCTACGTACCGGCAGCAGGAAACAACGCCCGTTCAACATCCGTATGATAGTGCTGGATAGGCCAAGAGAAGAGCTGTTCGAACGCATAGGACAACGCGTAGACAAGATGGTCGAAGAGGGTCTTGTCGAGGAAGCCAGGGTTCTACTACCCCACCGGGAATTGAACTCACTCAATACCGTGGGTTATAAGGAGATGTTCGCTTATTTCGATGGCGCTATGTCTCTAGACGAGGCCAAGGAGAAGATAAAGCGTAATACACGCGTTTATGCTAAAAAACAGCTGACATGGTTCAAAAAGAGTACGCTGTACACATGGCTGCCAGCATCTGAACCAACAGATATACTTATTGAAAAGATACTTAATACACCCGTGATTTCATGACACTAGAGGAGCTGAAAAATAAATGGAGCTACTTCGTAATAGACGAGAATGTAGACGTAACAATAGACGAGGGTACTATAGAAAGGGTCATAAGCCAATGTAAGAATATCGATGAGTGCGTGATGATATACACCGATTATTCTCTAAACGGAGAGACCCGTCCTCTAATAGATTATCAGTTGGGGTCGGTGCGTGACGATTTCGATTTCGGCCCTGTGGTTTTCATAAATAAGGATATATTCGACGATGTTGTCGAAAAGAGTTTCGACAATGTTAGACTTTGCCGTCACTCTTGGTTCTACGACATTAGACTTAATTTATCCATAGCAGGGAGTTTTTGCCACATCGGACAGGTAATGTACGAGGCTCACTCTAAAGCCGTAGACGGCCGCTCTTCTGGGGATAAGCAGTTCGACTATGTCAATCCTAAGAATACCGAAATACAGAAGGAGTGCGAGGATATATTCTCTGATTACCTCAAGAAGATAGGGGCTCATATCAGTGAGTCAGACCTCAAGCGTGTAGATGATGATGAATCTGAATATTATCCAGTCGAGGCGTCAGTAGTAATTCCTGTTTTCAATCGTGCACGAACAATTCTAGATGCTGTGAGATCAGCTCTCAGCCAGAAATGCAATTTTCCGTTCAATGTCATAGTTGTAGACAACTGCTCTACCGATGGCACTTCACAACTTCTTGAGGATGCTCAATCTTCATATAAGAACTTGTGTGTGATAACTCCAGCCAAGGAAGAGAAACTGGGAATAGGCGGTTGTTGGATGAAGGCTGTCAATTCTGAATTCGCAGGTAAGTATTGCGTTCAGCTTGATTCGGACGATGAGTACTCTTCAGAAAACACACTGAGTTCTATCGTCGCTGCTTTTAAAAAGGATAGGAGCGCCATGGTTATAGGTGGCTATCAATTGGTAAATTTCGATGGCAAGCCCTTATTCACGGACAACCTGGAGCGCAATAAGATTCTCCATAACGAATGGACAGATGATAATGGCTTCAATAACGCCCTTCGCATAAATGGACTAGGCGCACCAAGAGCCTTCCGCACGTCAATATTAAGGGCTAATCCTATGCCTAACGTAAGTTATGGGGAGGACTACGCAGTGGCTATTCGCATAACTCGCGAATGGAAAATCACTCGCATAAAGGAGGTTATGTATAATTGCCGCAGATGGGAGGGCAATACAGACGCTCAGCTATCCGTAGAGAAAGTAAATGCCAATAATACTTATAAAGACTCCCTTCGTACAGCAGAGCTAAAAGCACGTTTAAAGAGATGAATAAAGAAATAGAACAACTCATAAAGAGACAGGAGGCCGTATCAGAGGAGTGGAGAGATAAACTGATTGGCGTAAAGCAGAAACAGTTTGTCTACACTGGCATATATGGCAACCTTATACATTACACTCTCCAATGTAATACAGAGCGTATCCGCTCTACTATGGCCAAGACAGGAGCAGTAGCTTCACCTGACAAGTGTAGATTATGCGCAGAGAATCGTCCTTCAGACCAATTATTCGTAGAGTGGCAAGCAAAAAAGAGTGGAAACAGTTTCGATATCCTGATCAATCCATTCCCTATATTCCCTTCTCATCTTACAATAGTCTCTAAAACCCATCGAAGTCAGACTATTGATGCTCGAGATATGCAGGAGTTGGCTTTTTATAGCCGAATGGCTGTATTTTTCAATGGCGCCGATTGCGGTGCCTCTATTCCTGACCACATGCACTATCAGGCAGCACCTGTTGAGTGCTTCAATATAATACAGGATGTGGAGGAATTGAATAAAATAAGAGCACACACTACAAACCCAGGATGGCTTTATGGTATCGAAAGAGACGTGATAAGACTTATTACTTCTGAGGATGACGATCCATCTAGTTACTTAGAACATATAATGGAGGTCATCGAGTGGAAAAATGATAGGATGCTAAACGTTTTAGTCTATTATGATGAATCATCTTCCCATTTCTGCTGGTATATATTTCCTCGTAGATTATTCCGCCCAGCCTGCTTCTTCGAGGAAAACGAAGAGAAACGTAGACTGGTGAGTCCTGCTACTGCGGAGATGTGTGGTGTAATCGTCACCCCAGACATCAATACTTTTGAGAATATCACAAGAGAAGAGATTCATAGTATTATATACAACTCATAATATATAGTTGAATATGAAGTTGCCTAAAGTTCCACATGCCGAATCGTATCAATTAGCTAATGGATTGACTGTTCGCAGTTTGTGCGGCGGAAATCACGATATCTTGAGGGTGTCATTATGCATTCCTGCCGGCCTTTATTATGCACCTGACCGTATAATTGGTACTTATACGTCTAGCATGATTACAAAAGGAACCAACTCTCTATCCGCTGAGGAGTGGGCTAAGCGTATTGAGTATTATGGAGCATATACGCAGTCGTTCAGTACCAATCATTACAAGATTATAATGGTATCTTGCCTCACAAAGCACTTTGCAAATATATGGCCACTGATAGCCGAGGCAGTTATCGCACCCGCTTTTGAGGAGTCTGAACTGGAGCTGGAAAGAGCTAGAAGCATTCAGGCTTTCAAGATGCAACTTATGAGAACCAATTTCGTGGCTATGAGAGCAACTTCTGTATTGCATGACAAGAATTCTCATTACGCCAAATTAATTACTCTTGATAGTCACAAAAGCGTTACAACAGATCATATAAAGAGGTTTCATTCTGAAGCATACCTTCCTAATGGAGCTTTTGTTATGATCTCTGGCAAGCCTGACGATGAAGTCTTCAGAACCATAGACAATACTCTTAATGAAAAGGTGTGGAAGAAGGGAGACAAACTTCTATCTCTACCACCTGTCGTACTGAACCCTTCGCCTGAGCATAGAATACATATCCCTATGGAGGGAAAAACTCAAAGTACCCTTGTCATAGCATGTCCTACTATCAGTCCTTTCCACCCAGATTATCACGCTTTGAATTTGGCGGTACATATCTTTGGTGGCGGATACTTGGGGTCTCGCCTTATGCAGAATATCCGAGAGCAGAAAGGCTTAACGTATGGTATCGGTGCATATTGTATGGATAATCCAACGTTCAACTCTTTCATAATCCAATCTGACCTCAATTCAGATAAAGTTGAAGAAACAATCGACGAAATCCGTAAAGAAATGGATATTCTAAAACACGAGTTGGTTCCTCAAGACGAATTTGATGAGGCTATAGCCGTACTGAAAAACCAGATTTTGCAGAGTCTGGATGGTACCATAACTACAGCAGAATCGTTACTGAATATGTATATCCGTGATATGGATGAGGATTATTTGCAACGTTCATGCGATTATTTGGATATTGCTACCCCAGAAGATGTTTTGAGATGTGCTGAAAAATATCTAGATTTGGATAGTTGCATCATTATCGATGCAGGAAAATAGAGAGACTCAGCTGTTCGCAGAAAAAAACAATACGATTGCAAGTTAACATAAATCGAATAAGTATATGAAAGAGATTTTTGCGATATTCATCGCTATCGGTGCTGTATGGCACGTAGAAAACGCTACCCAAGGTGGCGTAACAATGATTAATTTTGGTGGTCATTGTAAGACTGAACATTTCGACGGCAAGGTACTACAAGGCGGAGTCGATACCCAACGCCATTTCCGCCCAGATTCAACCCTACTATCTGCTCGCTATATGATGGAGGGTGTCGATGGTGCAGGTAAGGCTTGTAAGGTATACGTCGACAACCAGGCTATACTTCCTAACCCAGATGGATTGACTCGCCCTACTTATATTACAGACAGTGAGTACTTGCAGGCTTTCCAGAAGGATTCGATCTTCGGCAAGATGGATTTCACTCAGGAGGGTCTATACATCAGAGTATACGCTATGCCTAGAGAGTAATAGCTAATAAATTTTATTTAGATATGCATTCTAGCGGCTCACATAAGGTGCACATAGAGTATAGATAGAGTGCTCACAAAGTATAAACAGAAAAGCGAACCCTAAAAAAGGATTCGCTTTTCTTTATATCCCATATCAATGGGATTATGCATTGAAGTGATAGAGGAAAACTATCTCGCCATCGTATGCTGGCTTACGATTACCCTCAATCTCAAGTTTTACTGTCATTGTAGCCTTTGTAGTACCACGGAGATCTACAACTGAACCTACCTTAACGTGGAGACGAACACGTGAACCTACGATAACTGGCTGATTGAACTTGAAATGCTCAATACCATAGTTAATCTGATCCTTGATATTCTTTACCTCTACGATCTGCTCCCAGAGATAAGGGAGAAGAGAAAGTGTAAGGTAACCATGTGCAATAGTATTACCAAATGTAGACTCCTTCTTTGCCTTCTCAACGTCTACGTGAATCCACTGATGGTCAAGAGTAGCATCTGCAAAAAGGTTTATCTGATCTTGCTTAATCTCATGCCAATCAGAAACACCCAACTCCTGACCTACCAAAGCTTCAAGTTCTGCGAAGCTACTGATAATCTTCTTATCCATATATTTCTATACTTTAGTGATTTGTCTTTTTGTAAATACTTGTTGCAAAAGTAACTAAAATACCTTTGAAAGCACTAAAAAGCACGACTTTTTTCGGTATAGCTAAGCATCTGCGCTGCAAAGTCGGTAGCAGGAGACAACTCCACATCTACCACCTCGCCCTTATCATTATGTACCAGTTTGTACTCAGGATTTACAAAACAAGAGAACGGAGCTACACCAAGAGCATCATATCTCTCCTTGATTTCACGGTGAAGATCTATATCCACCTTTACACCATAATTCTCAACGATATTACGGGCTGCCTCGAAATCGCCCTCGCTCTTTATTCTCTGAATCTCACGTAGCAAGACGCCGAATACTTCTCGCATCTTTTTATAATCCGTAATATGCACATAATGCTTGCCATCACGAACTACCATCTCTGCTGCGCCGTCACACTGCTCCAAAGCCCATGCTGCTATAAGGTGACGATTACGCATGTGAGACTCCTCAATATTTGTTCCAAGTTCCAGTCGTGACAACTGAACCAGAAGACCGCTACGCATATAAGAGTCGTAATGCGACCAAGCGGCATCAAGACTAGGGAGGAGATGCAACTCAACCATCTTCTCATCAGCCATGAAATAGAGCGCATATAGATCAGCACGAGTCTCCTCTATTGTGCTTCCATAAGCCTTGAGAGCGTCAAGAGTAATACCTTCACGCATCTGACCGCTTCCATGGCCCAAGCACTCATGCAACTGGGTATGAAGGGCATCTGCCTTTGCTCCGAATGTACGAGCCTTGCTCACCTCTTCGTTAGAGAATGCGAACTCAGAGAGTACACCACTTGATTTTGAAGCCTCATCATATGCCTCCTCAATATTAGTGAGAGCTACCGACTTGGAGCCGAACTGCTCACGAATCCAATCGGCATTAGGTAGATTGATACCGATAGGAGTTGTAGGATAGCAGGCGCCACCCAGCATAGCCACATTGACGATATTCATGCTCACGCCTGTTACATTCTTCTTCTTATACTCATCATCCACGGGAGATCTATCCTCAAACCACTGAGCATTATGTGCAATAGTAGCCACCTGACGAGTCTTAGATTCATCACGCAGCTCCACTACCGACTCCCATGTAGCTTTGAGACCCATCGGGTCGTCATACACCTCAATAAAACCATTTATGAAATCCACCTTAAGATTCTGGTCTGCTACCCAAACCTTATTCATCTCATCGAAAGTGGTATTATCGCCAAACATATAATACTCTATGAGACGTTCAATGGTCTCACGCTGTTTATCCGTGAGGACATACTTCTTAGCCTCGGAGAGATGTCCAGTAATTGCAAATATCTCTTCACTATATAACTCAGATGCACTCCATACCTTCTCCTTTATTACGCCATCTTCCTTTACCAGATTACTATTAAGAGGATGCTTGCCTGCAGGATCCTTGTAGAAATCCTCCACCTCCTGCTGAGATACGCCATCATAGAAATTGACAGCAGAAGACTTAACCAAGTCGACCCCATCAGCGAGAGAAACCTTCTTAGCATCGAACTCAGGATCAAAGAGAATGCGGTCAAGTATATATTTCATCTCACCTACCATACCTGCAGCAGGAGAAGAATTAAGATGAGTCTCCACGAGAGATTCATCACGTCCGACATTGTATGCAGCCCAATAAGGGTCGCACGATGCCGGAGCCATATTCTCAGCGATATACTTCTCAAACCAGACATCGAACTGCTCTTGAGTAAAATCAGGCTTGAACTTATCATTACTATAGTGGTGATGAATGCCATTTGCCACCCAAAGACGCTTCACGTAAGTGAGCAACCCCTCGTTGACCTCGCCATCCTGCTTCATTGCCATCAAGATACGCTCCATGACATCACGCACCAAGAGATTATACCTGTAGTTCTGATTCCACAAGATATCCCTGCCAGCCTTAGCTGCCTCGGCAAGATGATAAACGAGCAACTTCTCGTTTAAAGACAAACTACGGAAACCCGGCACATCGTATCGGAGCACACGGATATCAGCGAACTGTTCTAATATTGGATTCATTATATATTGTCTTGATTTATTGACGTATTCCAAAAATGATTTAGCGGGCCATGACCCTTACCTATTTCATAATCCGCAGCATATTTAATAGCATTAGCCACATAATTGTGCGCCATGCCTACTATCTCGGCTAGTGACTTATCCCGATAAAGAGCCATATAAGAAGCGATAGCTGTAGAGAGCGTACACCCTGTACCGTGTGTATTCTTAGTATTGAAAAATTCATGCGTATACGTACTAATGTCACTATTATGCTCTCTGTCACAAAGCATATCCATGGTCATTCCCTTTGTTGCAGCATCCTTGAGATGTCCACCCTTGAGAAGTACGGATGTGGAACAACAAGATACCAAAGCCCTAGCAAGATTCTCCATAGAATCGGCAACAGAGTAACCCTTGCCTAAGATATGAATGCCCTCGGGTATATTAGGAGTCACAAGACGCACATAAGGAATCAGTTCTGCCAATAGACATTGCAACCCCTCCTCCTTAAGGAACGTTGCACCCGATGTACTAGCCAACACTGGATCCAACACTACACTATCTATATTATACTCCCTAATGAGTCGAGCAATAGTGCTTATCTGCTCCATATTGCAAAGCATACCTATCTTTACAGTATCTGTACCGACATCATCCAATACTGCACGAATCTGTGCCTCTATCCACTCTGGAGAAAGAGGCAATATATCCCTGACGCCCTGAGTATTCTGATTTACGACACCCGTAATTACGGTAGTACAATATACACCGATAGCAGATGCCGTTTTTATATCAGCTTGGATACCGGCGCCAGCAGAAGGATCAGTCCCGGCTATAGATAATACTCGCTTATAGACTTTCATAGGAATAATCACTTTAACAAATCAATAGCCTCTCCACTGCAACCATCGGGATTAGCGACTCCGATGAGACGAGTAACAGTAGGAGCCACGTCCTTCATAGAGTGTGACCCATATATCAGAGCATGAGGGATACGCCAACCATAGAAAGCCAATGGCACAGGCTCTACTACCCACTGCTGCTGAATTTGACGGCCATCATCCATCTCATCCGCCCATCCTGGCTGCAGATACAACACTATATCTCCTGAACGCTTAGGATGATAATTACGGCGCATCATTTGGACTATAGGCATATCACTATCCATAAGATCGAGATTCTTAGCTACTATAGCCTTTTCGACACCCTTAACCTCGTGCAAAAACTCGGCGCTCTCAATCAAGATAGTATCCCATGAGACATTATGCTTTCTGACCTCCTCCCGATCAAGATATATAGCACCAGGAGCGTAATTCTTAACCCATTTGGCCTGACCGTATTTAGACATAAGATAGAGATTAAGAATAGCTGTAGCCTTATGCATTGAAACAACACCGCGAGGTGCCCAATGGTCGGACTTGGTCGACTGCAAATCAAATATACTCTGAGCTGCTGTGAAAACTACAAGTGTATTATGCATACCGATATGCTGGTCAATAGCCTTGAGAAGGGAAGCTATGCAATCATCAAGTTGAATAAGGAGATCTTCACTCTCAGCATCCATAGGCTGCTGCTTAGCGCAAACAGATGGAGAAAGAGAGAACTCAAGAGTAAGCATATCCGGGACATCATCCTTTCCCATTCCCTCATTCAACAGAAGCGATGTAGCGAAATCTCTTATCAACGTATTGCCATAAGGAGAACCTACGAGTCTGCCGTATTTAGGATTAGAACTTCCTGCAGGCTGCTTCATGGTATAATAGAACTTATGAGGCTTCTCTTCAGGGAAGAAACGAGACACATGGTAAGTACTTATATCAAATGTTGGTGCCCAATTCTTATCGAGGTAGATATCTGCCATACGCATATTATTGAATTCGGCAATCCAAGCATGATGGAGGCTATCAATTCGAATATTCTCAGTACGCATATTACCCTTTGAAGCATCGAACCATATAACAGGCTCTGGAACATGTGTACCGCTACTCCATAAAAGATTCTCAGGATGGAACCCTACAGCATACATCTTCGCCTTATCATTATATATCTTGCGTATCTGATTTCCTATGGTAGAACAAAACAACTGATCGTTACATACGCTCAAGGCAGAATCCAATCGTCCTGTATTAGCGTCGTATGCATCGCCGAAAATAGCGTGTATCCTATGATTAGAGAAATGGTCAATCCACTGTTCCCCCACTATACCATGCGTACAAGCAGGAGCGCCAGTATAAAGAGTAGCCATATTCTTTCCGGCATAGTTACCTCCGGCGTCATAATAGGCATGAGCCAGCTGAGTACCTCCGTTAAAGATACGCTTAATACCATTGTTTCCAAGACGTGGCATGACGATATGCAACTGCTCTTGAGAAAGATTATCCACAACCAACCAGAGCACAAGTTTAGGACGCTCAGACGTTATATCAGCAGTCTGAACTGAACGTTGAGCGAACGCCAAGGAAGAGCACATTGTCAACCCAAAGACAAAACATAGGGTATATAGGGAGAGATATCGAGGAAGTATCGCTTTCATCGCAATTTTTTTATACAAAGGTAGTGTTTTATCCTCGAAGTATAATGCCCTAAATGTAAATATAACTTATTACCCCGAAATGCGTAAGACTCACAATATGAGTTTGAATCATTACTAGTAGCGATTTAGTATAACATGAATGAAAAAATATTAGAGGCATTGATGCAATTGTTTGCCATCGTAGCATCAGTACGAGGAACAAACGATATGGCTGAGCGAAGAAAGGTTGTGTACAACTTTCTTACTGAGCAACTCAACAATGACCTCGCTAATAAATACATATCTCGCTTTGATGAGTATTACCGCAGCAATATAGAGCAAGCTCAGAGATCCGAGAATCAATATAAAGTTATTTCCAGAATATCTTCAAAAGCTACACGTATAGCGATTGAGATAAATAGAGAGCTATCGCAGTATCAGAAATATATCGTTCTCATTCAACTCTACGAATATCTGAATACGGGTCAGATATCCTACACAGAAAGAGGCTTGGTATCAGATGTTGTTGCAGACAAATTCAACATTCCAGTTGCCGACTTTGAACTGATACGAGACTTCGTTCTGAAAACCGACTCTGTGATGGAGCGCATTGTCTTCTCTGGAGATGAGAACTGCGAGACATACACAGAACCCAAGCATGTCTATTGGGAGGACTTAGGCGGAGAATTGCCATTCGTGTATATATCGACTATCAATATATTTATCTTTAAATATTTTGGCACGTCGCGCACAGAGATGAATGGTACGGCCATAGACCCAGGGCGCACATACATTCTCCGTCCTGGCAACAGCATCAGAAACAATGCTGACGCACCGATCTTCTACAACGACATGACTAAACAGGTGGCAACGCTCAACAATGCCACCCCATTGACCTTCGAGGCGCGCAACGTTATTTACAACTTCAACCCTACTACAATCGGCCTGCACAAATTCTCGTTTGAGTCTGAGAGTGGCAGACTAGTAGGCATCATGGGTATATCAGGTTCAGGTAAGTCTACGCTACTCAACGTTATCTCCGGCATGAACAAACCTACCAAAGGTAACGTGTATATCAACAACATTGACATCTATGAGAATCCTGCGAGTATCCAAGGCTTGATAGGTTTCGTGGCGCAAGATGATATTCTCTATGAGGACCTTACCGTATACGAGAACCTGTTCTACAGTGCCAAACTATCATTCGGCAACCTACAACTATCATACATAATAGAGCGTGTAAACAATATACTCCACCAGTTAGGATTATGGGATATTCGCGACATCAAGGTAGGTTCACCACTGAATAAAAAGATATCCGGAGGTCAACGCAAACGACTGAATATAGCACTAGAGCTCATACGAGAGCCTCCTATTCTGATTCTTGACGAGCCTACATCGGGACTTTCGTCACAAGACTCTCAAAATATTATTGAGTTACTCAAAGACCTCACCATCAGAGGCAAGCTTATATTTGTCGTTATCCACCAGCCATCATCGGATATCTTCAAGATGTTCGACCAGCTGCTTGTTGTAGATACAGGAGGTTACCTAATATATGACGGCAACCCATTGGAGTGCTTGAAATACTTCAGATACAGCCTCCACATGATAGACTCAGACGATATCGAATGTCAGGAATGTGGCAATATAAATGTCGAGCAGGTTTTATCCCTCATCTCTACACCAATCATCGACGAGTATGGCAACGCAACAGAGAACAGAAAGATTACCCCGGAAGAGTGGTATGAGAAATTCAACTGGGGCGACCTTGACATTACCTATATCGGAGACCCTGAACCTCTGCCTACGACAAAATTCAAGGTACCGAACGTCATAAGACAGACAATACTGTACCTACAGCGAGACATGAAGGCCAAAGCAGCGAATGTGCAATACATCCTGATCAACCTTCTTGAGACACCTATATTGGCCTTATTACTCGCTTCACTGATAAAATTCTACAACGTAGGCGAAGAGTACACATTTGCAGGAAACGGCAATATACCTGTATTCTTCATCATGGGAATCATAATTGCGTACTTCGTAGGACTTACCGTATCCGCTGAGGAGATTATACAAGACCGCCCTATACAAAGACGCGAGAGATTCATGAACCTCAGCCGTAAGAGCTACATCGTATCAAAAGTCATACAGACATCCATTCTTTCGATATTCCAGATGCTGATGTTTGTGCTTATCAGCTCTTCAATATTGGGTATCAAAGAGATGCACGTACTGCAATGGGTGGTATTTGTATCTATTGCGATAAATGCCAACTTGATAGGATTAATACTATCAGATACGATGCGCAAGACCATAAACATATACATCATCATTCCGTTTATGGTCATACCGCAACTTATATTATCAGGCGTATTTGTGAAATTCGACCGTATGAACCCCAACCTGTCAGATACAGTGAGTGTTCCAATGTACAGCAATGGAATAGTAGCACGATGGGGATTTGAAGCATTAGCCGTAAACCAATTCATGTACAACAAATACGAAGATGAGTTCTACGTATACCATAAACAGAAATCGCAATCATCATACTACAAAGATTACTGGGAGCCGCAACTTAGAGCCGAACTCAACAAAGCCCTTAAGTACTCATCTGACCCTGAGAGAAAGCAAGAGGTGCAGAAGATACTCGGTATGATAAAGAATGAGATATACGATCCTTCGAACGCATTCAAACAAATGGCGCTACCTAGAGCAGAGCTATTTGAGCCATCATTCTTCGGGTCAGCTGCACATGAGGCTATACGAGACTACCTAGGCAACGTACGCAGGTACAACGTACAACTATACAACAGAGCAGACAAAGACGAGGATAAACATAGAAAAGAGTTTACACCAGAAGAATTGCAAGAATTGCATGACAACTATGCAAACGATGCGATTACAGAATTTGTAACGAACAAAGCATCAATAGCAACAGATGTCATAGTAGAATACAACGGTCATCTCTACCAGAAAACAGACCAGATATTCCATGACACGAATCTGGCATTCAAAGCACAACTCTTCACTCCATACAAAGTACTCTTCGGCATGCGTATAGACTCGTACACATTCGGAGTTCTCATGATATGGCTACAGAACATATTATTCTACTTCTGTCTACTCTACAAAGTAATACCAAGAATAGAAGAAGGATTCGGACGAATAGTACCTACAATTCGCAATCTATTTAAGAAAAACTCTTAAAAAGAAAGAAAAAAAGAGCGCATAAGAATAGAAAACTGAAATGGCATCACCGTTATTTCAGTTTTCTTTTTTACTTTTGCACCTGATATATTTGGAATACAATAGACTAGAAAATTCAATATAC
The DNA here is from genome assembly GCA_024401415.1 of Bacteroidales bacterium. GTDB lineage: Bacteria > Bacteroidota > Bacteroidia > Bacteroidales > Marinilabiliaceae > W3P20-009. Next base: position 16,080 of record JAKSLC010000047.1, read on the forward strand.
CTATCAATGAATAGAACGATCATTACCGTTGTTGGACGCGACACAGTTGGCATCATTGCTCGCGTTTGTACTTATCTTGCTGAGAGCAACATCAACATTCTCGACATCTCTCAAACTATTGTACAAGGTTATTTCAATATGATGATGATAGTAGACACTACAAAGATGTCTAAGTCATTCGACACTGTACAAGACCAGATGGCAAAAATTGGAGAAGAGCTTGGCGTACAAGTTAAGTGCCAGCGCGAAGAGATTTTCGATATGATGCACCGCATCTAATCAGCCGTATTTGTAACGCTAAATCAACGACAGATTATGATTAGTATTTCAGAAGTTATCGAGACCAATAAGATGGTCGAGCAGGAGAATCTTGATGTGCGTACCATCACAATGGGTATTTCACTTCTAGATTGTGCAGACTCTGACCTCGATAAACTTTGCAACAATATCCGCAACAAGATTCTACGCCTTGCGAAGAACTTGGTTCCTGTAGGCGAAGAGATCAGCCGTGAGCTTGGAGTACCTATTGTCAACAAGCGAATTTCCATTACTCCTATTGCCATGGTAACGGGCAACGCGTGCCACTGCACGGAGGACTACGTAAAGGTAGCTAAGATGCTTGACGAGACGATTACCGAACTTGGTGTAGATATTCTCGGTGGATTTTCTGCTGTAGTATCAAAAGGTGCTACGGAATCAGACATAGCTCTCATCAAGTCTTTGCCAGATGTATTGGCAAAGACAAATCGTATATGCGCATCTGTAAACGTCGGCTCTACAAAGACTGGTATAAACATGGACGTTGTACGTCTTATGGGTGACATCATCAAAGAGACAGCGAAGAAGACAGCAGACCGCGACTCTATAGGCTGTACAAAGCTTGTCGTATTGTGCAATGCACCTGATGACAATCCATTTATGGCAGGTGCATTCCATGGTGTATCGGAGGCAGACGCAATCATCAACGTTGGTGTATCTGGTCCAGGCGTAGTAAAGCATGTACTTGGCAACGTACGTGGCGAGAGCTTTGAGGTTCTTTGTGAGACAATCAAGCGCACAGCATTCAAGATTACACGCGTTGGTCAGCTTGTAGCTCAAGAAGCAGCCAAGAGACTAAATGTTCCTTTTGGCATAATCGACCTTTCACTTGCACCTACTCCAGCTATTGGCGACTCAGTGGCTGATATTCTCTGTGAGATTGGACTTGAACATCCAGGTGCTCCTGGTACGACAGCGGCATTGGCACTGCTCAACGATCAGGTTAAGAAAGGTGGCGTAATGGCATCTTCATACGTAGGTGGTCTTTCTGGTGCATTTATTCCTGTTTCGGAAGACCAGGGTATGATTGACGCCGTTTTGGCTGGTGCATTGACACTTGAGAAACTTGAGGCCATGACATGTGTATGTTCAGTAGGACTTGACATGATAGCAATACCTGGCAACACATCTGCTACCACTATAGCAGGCATTATTGCAGACGAGTCAGCAATCGGTATGATCAACCAGAAGACTACAGCAGTGCGCATTATTCCTGTAGAGGGTAAGGATGTTGGAGATGAAGCACAATACGGAGGTTTGTTCGGCTATGCACCAATCATGCCAGTGAACAAGTTCGACTGCTCTGCATTCGTCAACCGTAAGGGTCGTATTCCAGCGCCAATTCACAGTTTCAAGAATTAAATCGAAACACGTTATAAATAAATCTAAAACTAATTTTTATGCGAAACTCATTCCGTTCTTTTGCAGCAATCGCAATGGCGGCTGCCTCAGTTCTTGGCGTAAATGCGCAAGAGCAACCAAAGGCTGAGGATGGTTACAAATTCACACACACAATCGATATCCCTACTACATCAGTAAAGGATCAGTTCCGTTCGGGTACATGCTGGAGCTTCTCTACAGTATCATTCCTTGAGTCGGAGATGATTCGTCTTGGTAAAGATTCCATCGATTTGTCTGACATGTACGCTGTAGCACTCTGCTACCGTGGCAAAGCAGACAGAGCTGTAAGACTCCATACAACTTGCGAATTTGCAGCAGGTGGTGCAGCTCATGACCTACTTTGGGTATTGAAGAACTATGGTATGGTACCAGAGGAGGCTTACAATGGACTCAATTACGGTCTTACACAGCATAACCATGGAGAGCTTGACCGTGTAGCCAAGGGCTTTATCAAGGCTCTCGCTGGCGACCCAAGCACAAAGAAATTGACTACTGCATGGAAGAAGGCATTTGAAGGCATCATGGATGCATACCTCGGAGAGCTTCCAACAGAGTTCACATTCAAGGGCAAGAAGTATAACCCACGTACATTTGCCGAACAGGTAGCTG